>CAIPFY010000231.1 GCA_903864435.1 uncultured Chloroflexota bacterium
GAGTTCGGAACTGGTGACGTATTCCGAAGTGCCTATATATTTGTCCCTAACGTAGCCTTGCGACTGATTCGGGTAAGCATTGGGCTGTTAAAAGCCCCCACCTTTAGGTGCGGGGTTGCTTACGGCACACTTTCTTTAGCGTGGCTACTGCAATGGTTAGGCGCAAAATCTTCATATATTGATTATAACCAAGTTGTGCTTCTATGCGCATAGTTTCGGAAACAGTTTGAGCGCAATATTCCGGTAGCCAGCCGTGCCAACCGCCGTTAAGATGACCTGATGAATACACAACACTTCTGGCAAGCGGTTCTGGATCGTGACCCGCACTATGATGGGGTTTTCGTTTATGGCGTGCGCAGTACGGGGATTTACTGCCGTCCTACCTGTCCCTCGCGCCGTCCGCGCCCCGACAATGTGGTGTTCTTCGCGCAGCCCGCACAGGCGCAGGCGGCGGGTTTTCGCCCCTGTCGGCGGTGTGCGCCCGATCAACCGCACGCGCCGGATGTGGAAATCGCCCGCGCTGCCTGCGCCCTGATCGAAGCGGCAGATGGCGAACGGCTGACGCTGCATGAACTGGGCGAACGGCTGCACCTCAGCCCGTTTCATGTGCAGCGGGTGTTCAAGCGTGTGATGGGCGTGTCGCCCGCGCAGATGATTCGCCAGCGCCGCCGCGAACGCGCCAAAACCGCGCTGCGGCAGCAACCCAGCGTGAGCGCCGCCACCTATGAGGCCGGCTATGGTTCCAGCAGTCACTTCTACACCGATTCGCAGGCGCATTTCGGCATGACGCCAGCGGCTTATCAACAGGGAGGGGCGGGGATGGATATGCACTATACAGTGGTCGAGTGTGCGTTGGGCTGGATGCTGGTGGCGCGCACCCCTCGCGGAATCTGCGCCGTGACCTTTGGCGACACGTCTGATGCGCTCGAAGCGGCGCTGCGGGCAGAGTTTCCGGCGGCTGCACTCCAGCGTGCGGACGAGGATGCACTGTTACGCGGCTGGTCGGATGTGCTGCGGACGTATCTGGCGGGGGGCGCTCCTGCGGCGTTGGCGGCGCTGCCGCTGGATATGCAGGGGACGGCGTTTCAGGCGCGAATCTGGCAGGTGTTGCGGGACATTCCCGGCGGTGAGACGCGCTCGTATGGCGAAATCGCCCGCCAGATCGGGCAGCCCACCGCCGCCCGCGCTGTCGCCCGCGCCTGCGCCACCAACCGGATTGCGCTGCTCATCCCGTGCCATCGGGTGCTGCGCGAAGGCGGCGGACTCAGCGGCTACCGCTGGGGCGTGGAACGCAAGGCGGCGCTGCTCAAACGCGAACGCGAGGGCGCTTAGTCGGGGAAGATGGCGCTCAACGGGAGGGTGAATCCGGACAGCAGGTCGCCGCCATCGAGGGTGTTGTCGCGGTCATACGGCTGGCTGACGATGCCGCCGTTTTCGTTGAGCGTCATCACGTACACCAGTTCATCATGAGCGTAGACCGCCCAAACCGCCTGCGTGCCAGCTCGCAAATATTCCCGCGCTTTTTTGAGGATGTCCTCGCCTTCCGAGACGATTTCGATAGCTAGATCGGGCGGCAATTCAAAGCGTTCGGGCAGGCGCGGCAAGCGGGTTTTGGCGACAAAAGCCACATCCGGCAGGCGCACCTGTTTAGGCGAGAGTTGGAAACTGCCATCCGCGCCCGTCACATAGCCCAGATCACGCGGGAGGACGAAGGCGTTCAGGTAGTGCAGGATGCGGCCTGCCACCACCGTATTCAACGGGCTTGAACCGGCCATCTCGACAATCACCCCTTCGTCCAGTTCAAGGCGGCGCGTCTCATTTTCTGGCGATTGTGCGATATGCCAGAACTCGGCTACCGTGATCGGTTTTTCTAGCACAACCATCTTGTAGGCTCCCAAACTCATGCTGTCGGGATGCTATGAGTATATCACTCCAGCCCCACCCACGCGCCTTCGGGGAGCATCTCGCCCGCCCGCAGCGCCACCGTCAGCCGGTTCTCGGCGGGGGTGATCGGGCAACTCCAACCGGGGCCGTAGGCGCAGTAGGGGTTGTAGGCGCGGTTGAAATCCACATGCAGGCGGTCGCCGCCTAAATCTTCCGGTTCGAGGTAGCGCCCCGCCGGATAGGTTTCGGTGCCGGCCAGCGCATCCACGAACGGCAGGAAGAAGCCGTAGTCGGCCTCGTAGACCGTCAGCCGCGCTATCTCGTCGTCCATCATAAAGGTGATTTCGCCCACGCGCTGATACTCGCGCACTGTGCCGGTGGTCGTTTGCACCGGAATCACTTTGATGTCCGAGAACAGGTTCAGCGGCAGGATCAGGTCGAGCGCCGGATTGTAGGGGAAGTAGTGCAGGGCGGTGAACGCCGCCTGCTGTGCGGGCGTGAGGGGGGACTGCGCGTGGGTGCGGAAGAACGCATCCTTCTGGCGGCGTTCGTCGGCGATCTGTGCTTCGTTCATCGCGTGTTCTCCTCGTTGATGGGGTTATGAGTTGGATGGCGTTTCATCCGCCGATCTTACGCAGCAGGGCGGGGGAACACATCAAACGGCGCGGGCCGCAGGCAACAAAAAAGCCCGCAGCGCCACGAGCTTTTTTCAACGTTGGGGAAAAACAAAAAGCTGACTAGAGTTCCATCTCGTCGCCGCCGTCCCCGCCCCGTCCACTGTCCTTATGACGGTAGATGATCCGGCCTCGTTTCGGGTCATAGACGCTCATCTCAACTTTCACCCGATCCCCTAAGAGGATACGGATATAGTATTTCCGCATTTTGCCAGAGAGATAGGCCAGAATGCGGTGCCCGTTATCCATCTCGACCAGAAATTGCGTATTGGGCAGGGCCTCGACGACCAGACCCTCCACTTCCAATTTATCGTCTGTTTTTGACATACTCCCCCATTCGATTTCCAAAGCGTAAGCCGCTGCCGCAGAGACGGGCAGCGGTTCACCTGCTTTGGTCTGCATTTAGCGGCTTATTTCCCCGTCTTGCGTTGACGACGACGGGCACGGCGAATTGCCTTCTTTTTTTCGATGCGGCGCAGTTCGCTCTTGGAGATGTGCCACCGCTTGCGGCGCACTGTACTCAGAACACCGCTGTTGGTGACGCGCTTGCGGAAACGCCGCAGGAGCGACTCTTGCGATTCGTTCGGCTTCAAGGTGACAGATGCCATATATCCCGGCTTCCTCCTTTCTGACGGACTGATTCGGACGACACAAAAGTAGCTGCCTCCGCGCTTTGAGCGCAGCTACCTTTCTTAGCGAATTTATTGTACCGGATCGGTAGCCTCGGCGCTACCCTCCGTTTGGGCGGTCGCTTCCGGGGTGGCGGCTTCCGCTGGAATGCCCAGACGTTCCTGCCACTTGGCTTTTTCCTCGGCGGTCACGTCTTTCAGGCTCAAGCCCAACCGCTGACGTTCCGGTTCGATGCTGATGACGCGCAGCAGCAGGCGCTGGCCTTCATGCACGATCAGCGACGGATCGGCAGGCAGCGGGTCGGCCAACTGGCTGCCATGCAGCAGGGCTTCGATGCCCGGATCGAGGCTGACAAACGCGCCGAACTGCGCCACGCGGGAGATGGTGCCTTCCACCAACTGACCGACATGATACAGTTCTTCGGCCTGCGACCAGGGATTCGGCTGAAGGCGCTTCAGGCTGAGGCCGATGCGCTTGCCTTCCGTATCCAACCGCAGGATGTACACCTGCACTTCGTCGCCGATGTTCAGCACTTCTTTCGGGTGCTTCACGCGGTGCCACGCCAGTTCCGAAATGTGGATCAGGCCGTCCGCCCCGCCCAGATCAACGAACGCGCCGAAATCGCGCAGCCCGCTGACCTTGCCGGTACGCACATCGCCTTCCTTCAGTTCGCTCAACAGGGCTTCCTTGTTCGCCTCGCGGCGTCCGCGCTGCGCGTCACGCTGGCTGAACACCAGACGGCGGCGCTTGCGGTTGACTTCGATCACCTTCAGCGTGATCTTCCGACCCATCAGCGTCATCATGAACGCCTTGCGATCATCTTCGTTGATGCCGCGTGGCAGGTCGCTGATGTGGCTGGCCGGGACGAAGCCGCGCAGGTTGCCGAACGGCACGATCAGGCCGCCCTTGTTGGCGTCGTACACCACGCCTTCCCACACTTCTTCGCTGGTCATCATGGCTTCGGCACGCTTCCAATCTTCGCTCTGTTCGGCCTGCGAAACCGACAGAACCAGATTGCCCTCGTCATCTTCCATGCGTACCACGATGACTTCAATCTCATCGCCGATTTGGTATTCGTCGGTCTGCTTACCCAGTCGCTCGATGTCCTTACGCGAAACGATGCCATCCCGTCCCATCATGCCCACGTCCACAATCAAGCCCTGATTGTCAACGCACAGGATGTGCCCGGTGACGACTTCGCCGCGCTCCAGATCACCGGAAGCAAACGAGGCTTCCAGTAGCGACGCGAAATCCATATCGTCTGTCATTGTGAGAGTCTGACTGCCTTCCAACTGCATAATAATTGCATTCCCCCAAGGAACTTTGTTACCGATGATCTTTTCAGGACAGAGGCGCAAAAAACCCGGCAGTCCGGGCTTTTCCCAGCTACCGAGCTAATTTTGGTGCGGATTTTGGCACAAACAGCACGATCTTCAGCAGCAGCAACCACCGCGCACGGGGGTTGTGCCTTCCTCCCTTAAGATGCCGCCGATTTTAAGGCGTGCGATTCGCTTTGTCAATTATCCACAAAGACCAATGGTTCTGTGTTCGGGCAACGTGCCCGGTGGGCGGCCTGCAAACTCACCCCCCACAAGCGCGTCCCCTTCCGTTATAATGCCCCGCACATTCCGGTTCGCATTCTGCCAAAGGAAAGTGCTATGGCTTCACAGGCTGTCACGCCCCAGAGCGTTGATTTTTCCAAGTGGTATAACGAGATCGTCTATAAGGCCGATTTGTGCGACCAATCCCCGGTGCGCGGCTGCCTGATTATCAAGCCCTATGGCTATGAACTGTGGGAAGGCATTAAAGGCGGACTCGACCGGCGCTTTAAAGCCACCGGCCACCAGAACGCTTATTTCCCGCTGTTCATCCCCGAAAGTTTCCTGAAGCGCGAGGCCGAGCATGTGGAAGGCTTCAGCCCGGAACTGGCGGTTGTCACCATCGCCGGCGGCAAGCAACTGGAAGAACCGCTGATCGTGCGCCCCACATCGGAAACGATCATCATGGAATCCTTCAAGAACTGGATTCATTCCTACCGCGATCTGCCCATCCTCATCAACCAGTGGGCGAACGTGGTGCGCTGGGAACTGCGGACGCGCCCCTTCCTGCGGACGACGGAATTTTTGTGGCAGGAAGGGCATACCGCCCATGCCACATTTGAAGAAGCCGAAGCCGAAACCATGCAAATGCTGGATGTGTATGCCGATTTCGCCATCACCGACGCGGCTATTCCGGTCATTAAGGGCAAGAAAAGCGACCGCGAGAAGTTCGCCGGCGCGATGCACACTTACACCATCGAAGCCATGATGCGCGATACCAAAGCCCTGCAATCCGGCACCAGTCACAATCTGGGGCAGAATTTTGCCAAAGCCTTCGGCATCACCTATCTGGACGAAGCCAACCAGCTTCAGAACCCCTGGACGACTTCATGGGGACTCAGCACGCGCATGATCGGTGCGGTGGTGATGACGCACGGCGACGACAAGGGGCTGCGCCTGCCGCCCAAGCTCGCCCATTATCAGGTGGTGATCGTCCCCATCTACAAGAACGACGACGAAAAGGGTGCGGTCATGGCCGCCGTACAGCGCATGAATGCCGAGCTGCTGGCCGCCAATATTCGCGTGCATGTGGATCGGCGCGAAGGCCAGTCACCCGGTTTCAAGTTCAACGACTGGGAAATGCGCGGTGTTCCGGCGCGGCTGGAGATCGGCCCCAAAGATGTGCTGAACGGCACGGTGGCGCTGGCGCGGCGCGATATTCCCGGCAAAGAGGGCAAGCAGTTCGTGTCGCAGGAGGGGATCGCCGCCCGTGTGATTGACCTGTTGAGCGCGATTCAGGCCAATATGCTCCAACAGGCCACCGTGTTCCGCGACCAGAACATTCACGATGTGACGAACTACGACGAGATGAAAGCGATTGTTGAACGGGGCGGGTGGGCGCGTGGCTGGTGGGCGGGCAGCAGCGACGACGAAGCCAACATCAAGGAAGAAACCGGCGCGACCATTCGCTGTTTCCCCTTCGATCAGCCGGGGGGCAGCGGGCGCTGCGTCTACACAGGCGCGGCTGCCGAACGGGTGGCGTTGTTCTCCAAAGCCTACTAGCACATCAGCGATACGGAGTAAGCAACCCCGCACCTAAAGGTGGGGGTATCTCGCGCCGTTTTTTGATGATCGAACAGGGGGCAAATTCTGCCCTCTGTTTTGTTTGGCGGCGAACCGGGGCAGCGGCGGTTTGTGAAACCGGATCAACGCGGTTTCCGGCGAGTATTCGTGTCGAGATTCGTTAATGTAATCCCCTCTAATAATTGGTCTTTAAAAATCACTTAAGCATGGTTATGACTTTTTGTGAACCACTAAACATCCCCGTTTTATTAGAGTAGGCGGCCTTTATATCGCTTGACTGTTTTTGGTTGTTATCTTATATTAAAGGTTTAGGATTGTGCTGTCTGCCACTACACAACTGCTCATGATGGAATCGTTTCAATAAGCGTATAATAAGGGGGTTTGATTTTTGTCCAGATTGCCAATTGTGTCAGTCAGTGCCATTTGCTAGACTGAGTGTGAAAAACATCACGAATATATCCTTATGAGTATGTACGTCGCTTTGGGGATACCGGGTCGCATCTAAATAAATGCTTTCCTGCACCACCCGACCGGGTTGGCGGGGTGGTATCCTTTTTTAGGGAGAATAATGGCTGCTTACTTGATTGTTGATGTTGATGATTTGCTCCAGCGATTCGCCAACCGGGGCATCTCCATTGATCTACAGGAACTGGCGGTGGGACTGCGCGGCGGTGCGGCGCTGGCTGCGGGGCTGATGAGCGCCGATAGTCTGAAGTCCGTCGCAGTGTCCGACTGGGATAGTCATGGGGCGCGGGGCGCCAATTACCAGCGCGTGTTCACTGCCGCTGGCTATGATGTGTTCGACATGCCTCGCCGCGACAGCCTTGCCGATGCGCTGATTATTCACTATTTCTCTTACGATCCTGAACCGGTTAATGAACTCATTTTGGCGACCACCAGCGCCGACATGATCCCGCTGGTACGCCGTGTCAAGACCACCCGCAGCGCCCGCATCCGCATGTGGGGCGCGGAGAATATCCTCGTTGGCACCGAGTTCGAGGAAGAAGTGATCTTCCAGCCGCTCGAATCGCTGCTAGGTATTCAGACTAAGAACGTCGCCGTCTATGTGGACTTCGAGAACATCGCCATCAGCCTGAACGAACAGGGTTTCGTGGTCAATCTTGACCATCTGATTGACCGCTTCGTGATTCAGGCCAAAGCACACGGGCAGGTGGTCAAGATGGCCGCCTATGCGCCGTGGGGGCAGCGTGGCAGCTTGCCGCCGTTGGTGGACTCGATGGGGCGCGAGATTGCCGACGACGCGCCCAGCCGCCTTGCGATGGCGAACATTGACCCGGTGTTCAACCTCCCCGGCAAAAACAGCGCCGATATGCGCATCGCCCGCGATGTGATTACCGATGCCAGCCACAGCGATTCGGCGGATGTAGTGGTGATGGCAAGTGGTGATCGGGACTTCAATCAGGTCTTGAACACCCTGCGCGCCCGCAACAAGCAGGTCATCGTGTGGGGCGTGCGTGGCAGCACCAGCCGCCAGTTGGAAAACAACCCCGGCCTGACCGTCGAATACATTGAAGATTTCACCAACCTCCAGACGCACCAATCACTGAGCGCGGCGGCGGTGAGCGACAGTGCTGATGTGACCGCGTTCACCCCGTCCCAGTGGTCGAGTGTGATTTTGCAGTTTGACCGTCTGGTGGTGGCTGTCAAGCAGGATGTGTTGAGTGTGGTGCAGCTGGTGGATCAGTTGCAAGAGGTGGGGGCGGTCATTTCCCGCCCGCGTGGTGAGGATTTGGTTTCGCAGGCCATGTCGCTCGGCATCCTGAAGGCCATGACCGCCAACGGCGCGGTTTCGCTCAACCCGCACCATCCCATCGTGGAAAAGACCCGCCTGATTCGTGACCGCGTGGTGATGCGTGTGATGAACACGCTCGGCGTGCGCGGTTGGGAATACGTCAACTACGGCTTCTTACTCAAGGGGCTGGCGATGGATCGTGATCTGGAGCGCCCCGGCTGCAACCTGAGCGACCAGTGGCGTTCCGAATGGATTGACTGCCTTGTGCGTGAGCATATTCTGGTGCGCGAACTCATCCCGCACCGCCACAACCCGGACGATCTGGTTCCGGTGATTAAGCTGCGCCCCGATCTGGAACTGCCGGTCATGCCTCTCCCCGGTGACGAGGAGAATCCGGTGGAGGATATCAACTGGGCGGGCATCTCACTGCCGGAGCTGGAGCGCACCAGCGCCGATACTGCCGACATGGTGCGGCGTGTGGTCATCAGCGTGGAGCAGTTCACCAGCTTCCGCAACTTTACATGGTGTCCGCTAGGCAGCCTGCATCGCCGCCTGCGCGTGTACGATACGGGCATGTCGTTCCAGCGGTCGGTGGAATACCTGAAGGACAACGACGCGGCGGCGGTTTCGGAATATTCCAACCCGCAGAGCGATTTCATGACCAAAGGCATTTCGCTCTATATGGAATCGGACATCTGCCGGGGCATTCTGTCGCAGCGCGACTCGTTCATCCGGTTGCTACTGGCGCTGTACGAGCGCAACACGCCCGTTAATGAGCAGAGCGTCCGCGCCATTGATCCCAATGGCACATGGGTGCTGGACTTCTGGTTCTCGGTGATGGAAACCGAGAACGTGTTGAATTCCGTCCCCGGTCGGGGGGGGCAGTACAGTCTGTTCCGCACCCACCACACCGTCAATCTGGTGGCGGAAGCCCTGCGCGCCAAATAGTCCCCCCGTAAACCCTCAATCTAGACCCTTCTAAGGGAGTAAGAGTCCCCAC
>CAIPFY010000232.1 GCA_903864435.1 uncultured Chloroflexota bacterium
AACAGCACCAGCGCAATATCACATTCCGATGGGCGGGGCATCCCCTCTTTGATAGCGGTTTGCGGGGTCATCGTCGCCCGCATGGCGGTGCCGCTGCCCTTCTTGTCCCATGCAATCGCGTGAATGGATACCCCGCCCAACAGTTTGAACAGCGGGTCATATTCCAGCGTGTCCAGCACTTCCAGCGCCACCGCCCGTTCTTCGTTCACATCGCCGGGGGAAGCCAGAAACACACGAATCTGCGGGATGGTTCTGAGGGTTGCACTGTTCATCGCCAGCCTGCTTACACTTATTTGCGGGGTAGATGATTCGATAATACCCGATTGTTGCGCGGATGCCGAATCGCGCTCACCATAAGAACCTCACCCCTCAGCCCCCTTTAAGGGTAGGTTTTGGGGGGGCGAGGGTTCTTTCGTAGGGACATGGCGCGTGCCGTGTTCGCTTGACCAACAACCATTCAGAGACAATATACCCCCCGCGCCCCGCCTACAGCGCAGGCCGCCGCAAATGATGATCGGTGGCCTGCTCGAAGGCGTAGGCCGCCCGCAGCAGCGCCGCCTCGCGCCCATGTGCCGCCACCATCTGCAACCCCATCGGCAGGCCGTCCGGCGTGAAACCGGAAGGCAGCGACAGCGCCGGATTGCCGGACATATTGAACGGCGCGGTGAAATAGGACATCGAAGCGCGGGCGGTTTCCACCTCGGCGGCATTGTCGAAGCGCGGCGCAACCACGCGGGTTGTGGGCGTGAGCAGCACATCGCACTCGCGGAACAACTGCGCCATCCGGTGACGGGTGCGCGTTTGCGCCGCCCGCGCCAGCGAATACTCAATCCCGCTGAACTCATGACCGCTACGCAACCGCGCCAGCACATCCGCGCCGAAGTCCGTCGGGCTTTCGTTCAAGCGCCCATCATGATAGGCCGCCGCGTCCGCCGACACGATCAAGCGGCTGGTGTAGAGCGTGTCGCGCAGGTCGCCCAGATTCACCGTCTCGACCTGTGCGCCCAACGCCGCGAAAGTCTGCGCGGCCTGCTCCACCGCCTCCACAATGCGCGGGTCGGCATCCGTGAAGAACGCATCGCGGGCGATTAGCACCCGCCAGCCGTTCACGCCGCGATCGAGCGCGGGCAGCGGGTCTTCGTCAGGCATCTCCAGCGCGAACGGGTCGTCGGCATCGTAGCCCATCATGGCGGCATACAGCAGCGCGGTATCGCGCACCGTCCGCGCCATCGGCCCCGCATGATCGAGCGACCAGCTTAGGGGGAACACCCCGCGCAGGCTCAAGCGTCCGAAGGTCGGTTTCAGTCCAACAATGCCGCACAGCGAGGCCGGAATGCGTATCGAGCCGCGTGTATCGCTGCCCAACGCGCCGGGGATCATATCCGCTGCCAGCGCCGCGCCCGAACCGCCCGATGACCCGCCGGGGCTGCGACTGCTGTCCCAAGGATTGCGGGCGAACCCGTAATGCGGGTTATCGTTCAGCACCCCCAGCGCAATTTCGTGCAGGTTCAGCTTGCCCAGTACAATCGCGCCCGCCGCCTTCAGCTTTTGCACCATCACCGCATCGGCGGCTGGCACATAATCCGCAAAGAATTTCGAGCCGAGCGTCGTCCGCACGCCCGCTGTCTCGTACAGGTCTTTGAGCGCCACCGGAACGCCGTGCAGCGCCCCGCGCAGTCGTCCCGCTTGCAGGTCGGCCTCGGCAGCGGCGGCAGCCTCCAACGCCTGTTCGCCCATGACGGTGATATAGGCGTTCAAGCGCGGGTTCAGCGCCGCGATTCGCTCCAGATAAAAGCGGGTGACGGCGACGGGCGACCAGTCACCCTGCTGGATATGCTCTGCAATCTCGGAAAGGGGTGTAAAAGCGTCCATGTTTTAACCTGTTCCTAAATAAAAACAGCGAACCGCTGTGGCTCGCTGTTTAGCATACTCGATTCAGACCAACCTCACCAAGCCAGCAGCGCCGGGTCTTCTAGCACGTTCCGCAGGTCGGCCATGAATTGTGCTGCCGTTGCGCCATCCACCACACGATGATCTGCCGAGAGGGTGATCGTCAGCAAGGACTTCAGCACTGGCTGACCGGCCTCATCGGGGACGAACTGGCGCGTGGTGCGCCCGACCGCGAGGATAGCTACCTGCGGCGGGTTGATGATCGCCGTGAAGCGATCTACGCCGAACATGCCCAGATTGCTGATGGTGAACGTGCCATCCACCATATCCGCCACACTTAGCCCGTTCTGCCGCGCCCGTGCCGCCGCATCGTCCACGCGGGACTGAATCGCCCGCAGCGTCAGGCGTTCGGCATGATGCACTACCGGTACGATCAGGCCGGCTTCCAGCGCCACCGCCACGCCGATATTGGCTGTCGGCCAGAACGAGATGCTCTCGCCGTCGGTGGTCGCGTTCAGATCAGGATGGCGCAGCAGCACGCCCGCCACCGCTTTCACCACAATCGCCGTCACCGAGAGCTTCTCGTTGCGGGCTTTCAGCCGCGCCCGCAGCGCCTCGATTCCGGTCATATCAATGTCGGCCTCGAAGAAGATGTGCGGCGCGGTCTGGAAGCTCTTTTGCAGCCGATTGGCAATCGTGCGCCGCATGCCTTCCATCTTGACTGTGCGCGGCATATCGTCCGTCGCAGCGGGGACAGACGGCGCAGCAGGCGCGACTGGTTGAGCAACGGCAACGGGCGGCGGCGCAGCCAGCGCCTGCTGCACATCGTGCGCCTGAATGCGCCCGCGTGGCCCCGTTCCGGTGACGGTCTGAATATCCACACCGGCCTGCTGCGCGATATGGCGGGCGGCAGGTGTGGCACGCACTTTGCCCGGTTCGGACGGGACGGCGGCCAGCGCGGTTTCCACATCGCGGCGCGTAACGCGGCTGCCGGGGCCTGTGCCTTGAATCTGTGCCAGATCAACTTGCGCCGCTTCCGCCATGCGTTGTGCAACCGGAGTCGCTTTGGGCGCAGCAGGGGCGCTGGGCGCGGCTTCAGCAGGGGCAGCAGCAGCAACGGGGGCGACTGGCGCAGGGATACCGCCCGCGGGCGGCGCTTCACCGGGGCGCAGCAGGTAGCAAATGACCTGTGTCACGGGGACAGTCGCGCCTTCGGCATACAGCAAGTTATAGAGCGTCCCGGCTTCGGGCGCTTCCACTTCCATGTTTACCTTGTCGGTGGTCACTTCGCAGATCGGGTCGCCGGAGCGCACGGTTTCGCCCTCGTGCTTCAGCCACTTCACGATGTCGGCTGTTTCCAGCGTGAATCCAAACTTGGGGAGAATGATGGGTACGGGCATACGCTGTTCCTATTCAGCCGCCGCTGCACCGATCCGGCACAACGGCGGCGACTTGCGCTTTAGTATTCGCCACGCGCCAGTTTGCGCGCTTCACGAACAATCGATTCCACTTGAGGAACGGCGTGGTATTCGAGTTCGCGGTTGTAGGGGATGGGGATGTCCAGCCCGGCCAGTCGGCGCACGGGCGCTTCCAGATAATCGAACGCTTCGCTGGAGGCGATCCGCGCCACGATTTCGCCGCCGAAGCCGCCCATCTGAACGGCCTCATGCACCACCAGCGCCCGCCCGGTCTTTTTGACCGAAGCGATAATTGGCGCATCGTCCAGCGGACTCAGGGTGCGCGGGTCTACCACTTCCAGTTCGATGCCCTCTTTCGCCAGCTCCTCGGCGGCGGCCAGCGCACGGCTGACCATGACCGAGGTGGCGACCACCGTCACATGCTGGCCTTCACGCGCCACCCGCGTCTGACCGAGGGGGATGCGATAAGGTTCCTCCGGCACGTCGCCTTTGGTTTTGTACAGCAGTTTGTGTTCGATGAAAATCACCGGATTGTCGTCATCAATCGCCGCCAACAGCAGCCCTTTGGCTTCGTAGGCGTTGCTGGGCATGACCACTTTCAACCCCGGCACATGCACGAACCAGTTTTCGAGGCTTTCGCTATGCTGTGCCGCCGCGCCCGTGCCCGAACCACCGGGCATCCGCAGCACCATCGGCACGCTGGCCTTGCCGCCGAACATAAAGCGCACTTTCGCCGCTTGCAGCACCATCTGTTCCATCGTCAGCGTGACGAAATCCATGAACTGAATTTCGCCCACCGGACGCATCCCGGTCAGCGCCGCGCCGATGCACGCGCCCGCAATCGTGGCTTCCGAAATCGGCGTGTCAATGATGCGCTCCGCACCAAATTCCTGAAGCAGTCCGGCACTCACGCCGAACGCACCGCCATATACACCGATGTCCTCGCCGATCATGAACACCCGCGAATCGGCAGTCATGGCCTGACGCAGCCCTTCACGCAGGGCTTCAGCGTAGGTTAACTCACGCATACACACCCTCCAGAATGGTGCTGACATCCGGCATGGGGCTGGCTTCGCTAAATTCTACAGCGCGGTCAATAATGCCCATCGCCGTCTCGCGCATCCCGTCCGCCCCGGCCTGATCGAGGATGCCGCCCGCCACGAGCAAGCTGGAGAACCGCTTGATCGGGTCGCGCTGTTCCATCCATTCCGCCACTTCATCGCGGCTGCGATAGGCTTGACGATCGCTCTTGGAGTGTCCCTTGTAGCGGTAAGTGACCGATTCGACCAGCGACGGGCCTTCGCCACGACGGGCGCGTGCCGCTGCATCGGAAATCGCCAGATACACATCCAGCGGGTCGTTGCCGTCCACCGTCACGCCGGGGATGCCGTATCCGGGAGCGCGTTCGCTAACATGCTTGATGTTGAACGCCTTCGGGAACGGCATGGACATGGCGTACTGGTTGTTCTCGCACAGGTAAATCACGGGCAGATTCCAGATTGAGGCCATGTTCATCGACTCGTGGAACGCGCCTTCATTAGATGCGCCATCGCCGAAGATCACAATGCAGACCTGATCGGTCTTGCGCATCTTGATGCTCAAGCCCACGCCCACCGCCAGCGGGACGCCGCCCGCCACGATGCCGTTCGCGCCGAGGTTGTTGGACTCCATATCCGCGATGTGCATACTGCCGCCGCGTCCCCGGCAGTAGCCGGCCTCGCGCCCTAAGAACTCGGCCATCATGCGCTCTGGCGTAGACCCCCACGACAGACAATGCCCGTGACCACGATGGTGATTGAGCAGGTAGTCGCCGTCGCGCAGTGCGCCCGAAGCGCCCACCGCCGTCGCCTCTTGCCCGATGCTGAGGTGCATCGTGCCATGTACTTTACCGAGGCTGTAAAGCTGCTCGGCGCGCTCCTCAAAAGCGCGAATAGTGTGCATATCCTGAAGCATCTGCTTGAGGACTTCCGGCCCCAAAGACTCGATCACTTCATGATAGCGTTGAATGACTTCCGGTTGGAGTTGTCCACTGGCGACCATTAAAATCCCTTCGTTCTAGCACACCCGGCTTATGACCTATGAGATGACGTTTCCGGGGGAGCAAAAGGCAGCTTGCTGAAGAAACTGTTGAAATCGAAGTCAATCGCGGTGTTCCGGGTGACGATCCGGTGTAGTTCGCGCAGCAGAGGCAGCGCATCAGCAGCGAGTTTACCACGCGAGGTCATGGACTCAATAGCTGGCATGATCGCTACCACTGCGTCCACCCCTTCAATGGTTTCACCGGGCATTTCTTCAACGGCGTCACTGTACGACAGCCCCAATCCCAGTAAGCGTCCCATGCGCGAATTGCGCCCGCCCTGCGTGGTCACGAACAGATCACCCGCACCCGGCAGGCTGTACACCGTTTCCATGCGCCCGCCCATTTGCTGCACCAGCACAGCCGTCTCCGCCAGCCCTTGCGCGAAAATGGCGGCGGCATAGTTGTGATTCTGCGCGTTCGCCACATCCTTGCCTTGCCGTTCCAGTACACCCGCCGCCAGCCCTACCGCCAGCGCATACGGGTTCTTCATCGCCACACACAGTTCCACGCCGATCAAATCATCGGATGTCCAGATGTGATAATACGGCGTGCTGAACATCTCCCGCAGTTTGGGCAGCACTTCGGCGCTGCGCGATACAAACACCACGCTGGTGTGCCGACGCGCCGCCAGTTCCCCGGCAATCGAGGGGCCGCCCACCGCCGCATAATGCACCTGATCGCGGATGCCAGCCGGCAGACTGTCGTGAATGACATCCGGCAACACCTGTAACTCGCCCTGCGAGTTGCTCTCTAAGCCTTTGGTAATCATCATGATGATTTGACCGGGCTGCAAGTGCGGGCCAATCGCCTCCGCCACCCAATGCACGCCCCGCGAATTCACACCTAGCAGCACCACATCCGCGCCCTGAATCGCGCTGGCAATCTCGGTGTGGTAGAAAGGAGTCACATTGTCGTGAATCGTGCGGCGCAGGCGGGGATGCAGGCGGTTGTTCTTACAACTGGTGATAATTTCCTCATCCAGATGCGTGCCGACCAACCGAATTTCATTCCCGTTGTCAGCAGCGGGGAAGGTGATTGCCGTCCCCATCACGCCCGCGCCAACTACCGTGATGATTGCCATGCTTCGTTTCCCTTTTGTTAAACAGGCGGGCGAAAAAACTCTATTTCACAAATGTGCAAGTTGTTCACATTTTACCAAATTGTATGTGCGCGGGGAAAGTGTGTCAAGCAAACCGGATCGGGAATATGGTACCACGCGAAAGGGGTTGCAAATGTTCATGCCGTTTTCTATTCGCAACAACTTGACAGCGTTCGACAAACGCAATATATTCATCACATAAGTGCAGACATTGCACATTTGTGAAATTTTTAGCGTATTCAAAATCCTTTTGGAGAATATTGATGGCGAACCGTATTGCTGCTCAATCTGAGCTGTCGCTCAAAGGCAACCAGAAGCGCCGTCATTTCTGGTCTAGTGAAAACCCGGTTTTCTGGTTAGCACCAGCGGTTGTTTTCCTATTCCTGTACAGCATCTTCCCCCTGCTGTTCAACCTGTACCGCAGCCTGTATGAATTCAGCAGCAGCAAAAAAGTGTGGGTGTTCGTCGAACTTCGCAACTGGATCAAACTGTTTACAGATGACTCCCGCTTCATCAACGCGCTGGGGATCACCCTTCAGTATGTCGCCATCGCGCTCGTGGTTGAACTCCTGCTGGGGCTGTTGATCGCCCTCCTGCTAGACTCCAAACCCTGGGCATCTGGCCTGATGCAAACGCTCATCATCCTGCCGATGGTCACTGCCCCCGCCGTCGCGGGTTTAATGTTCCGCCTGCTGGAACATTCGGAATTTGGTGTACTCTCCATTCTGGCCTATTCGACGGGCATCTTAATCAAAGACGAACCGCTGATGGGCGGCACCGGCAAATATGCGCTGGTGTCGGTACTTATCGTAGACATCTGGCAGTGGACGCCGTTCTTCATTCTCATCATCCTCGCCGGCCTAAAGGGTATGCCCCTCGAAGTGCTGGAAGCCGCCGAAGTAGACGGCGCGAACTGGTTCCAACGCCTGACTCGCATCAAGATTCCGCTGCTGTTCGGCGTCATCACCGTCGCCATCCTGTTCCGGTTGGTTGATCTGTTCAAGGTTTTCGACTATATCGCCATCATGACGGCAGGCGGGCCGGCGCTTCGCAGCGAATCGGTCAGCTACTACAGCTTCGTCAACACCTTTGCTCAGGTGAAATGGGGCTATGGCGCGACTATTGGGGTTGTCATCATGGCGATGGCATGGCTTTCCGCATGGGTTTACCAGAAGGTGTTCCATCTCAAGTGGTGAGGACTGCCGGATGAAGTGCCGGGTCAACACGCTATTCATTACTTGTCATTAAACTGTTGTTGAGAGCTTATCCAATATGACTGCTACGACCCTTACGAACATCACGAACGAGCAGCGACAGGCCAACCGCGAGTATCAGCGGCGGCAGCACCGCCGCAAGTTCGTCGAAAAAATACTGGTCACGCTGCTCACGCTCGTGATCGTGGTGGTTTTCGTGTTCCCGATTTTCTACTGGGCGCGTCTGTCCATCACACCCTATAAATATGTGTTCACCATCCCGCCGCGCTTCGACTTTCCGGCGACCACCACCGCGTGGTGGAACGTGGTCATGGGGCAGAAGTCGTACAGCGATGTCATGCTGGAGCAGGTGGGCGGCAACACCGGTGTGGGCGGCGCGGGCACGAGTGGCTATGACATTCGCCCCCGTATCGTCAACAGCGTCTCGATTGCCGGCCTCAGCACGCTGGTGGTGATGATCGTGGCAACCTTCACGGCCTATGCGCTGTCTCGATTTGACATGCGCTTCAAGCAGAATATCGTGTTCTTCGTGCTTTCCACACGCTTTATGCCCGGTGTGGCCGTTGTGCTGCCGCTGTACCTGATGTATAGAGAGATCGGGTTGTATGACACCCGGTTCGGCCTCATCCTCGCCCATGTCGTGATTAATCTGCCCATCGCCGTCTTGCTGCTCAAGAGCTTCTTTGACGATGTGCCGCGTGATCTGGACGACGCTGCGATGGTGGATGGTTGCACCCGCTTCGGCGCGTTCTGGCGCATCATCGTGCGCTACGTTGCGCCCGGATTGGCGGCGGCGGCGGTGCTGTGCTTCATCTTCTCGTGGAACGAATTCCTGTTCTCGCTGTATCTCACCCGCACGCCCGAATTGCAGACCGTTCCCGTGACCATCCGTACCTACGACGCCTCGGCGGGAACTACCGAATGGGGTCTGATGTCGGCGGCAGGCACGGCCGCCGTGATCCCGGTGTTCATCTTCGTGTTGTTCGTCCAACGTTATCTTATCCGGGGTTTGACGCTCGGCGCGGTACGCGGCTAAGTCGAACCCAGACTTATCGAATCATGGAGTCGTTAAGGAGGAAGATGTATTCTCAGCATGAGTGAGGTGCCTGAATACGTTGAGTTCCCGAAGTCATGTTCCATATTTGGATTTTATAAGGGAGAAGATTGAAAATGAATATGCGTGATCGTCTGCAAAGATTGTTCGTTGCCGAGCAGGGCAAAAAACTGGCGAAGGGCCAGATTAGCCGCCGCGAATTCCTGCGCCGCGCTGGTATTGCTGGTTTTGGAATGAGCGCCGCCGGACTCATGCGCATGGAAACCCGTCCCTCCAGCGTGTTGAAGCGCCCGATGATGCAAGATGGCGCGGCATTGAACGATGCCCAGATCGCATGGCTGAAGGAAGTCGGCGGCAAGTTCGCTGGCAGCACCGTCCGCATTTCGTCGGAATCGACTGCGCCCAGCCAGATCATCAGCGCCCTTGCGACCAACAAGGATGATCCGAACAGCTTCAGCAACCTGACCGGTATCGAAGTGGTCTGGGAACAGATTCCTCTGGATCAGGTTCTCAGCAAACTGGTGCAGGACACCGCCACTGAATCGGCTCAGAACGACATTTACTACATGGATCAGGCGTGGGTTGGCCGTTTTGTGAACGACACCGTTGATCCGTCGGAACGTCTGGCCGATGGCAGCGAATTCAACATGCCCGATTTCAACTTTGACGATTTCGTTCCCGAACTACTGCCGGCGCTGGCCTCCTACGGTGGCCGTCTGGTCGGTCTGCCCTTCGATATTCCGATCTTCATCTACATGTACCGCAAGGACGTGTACGATCAACTCGGTCTGGCGCCCGCGACCAACATGGACGAATTCCTCGCTGCGGTCAAGGCCATTGACGAAGCCAAGCTGACCAACGCCGATGGTTCGGACATTCGCGGTCTCGTTCCTCAGTGGCAGAGTGGTCACTATGCCCTCCAGTGCGACTGGACTGCGTGGCTGTGGTCGCATGGTGGTTCGCACACCGGCCCGGATGGCGCGGTCACGATCAACGACGAAAAGGGCATGGCTGGCGCCGAGTACATGATGGAACTCGCCAAGTACGTCCCGTCGGGTTCGTCCACGTGGGACTGGGGTGGGCAGGGTACCGCGATGACCGCCGGCCTCGGCGCGAACGTCATTTCGTGGGCGGAATTCTTCCCCGGCCTCGACAACCCGGATTCGCCGACCAAGGGTCTGTGGGAAACTGCCGACCTGCCGATGGAAGCCGAACTGCGCACGAAGGATCAGACCTCGTTCGACGAAACCCCGGCCATCGGCCATCAGGGTGGTTCGTGCATGGGTCTGTCGAAGTACAGCCAGAACGTGGACGCCGCGTGGATTTTCCTCCAGTACGCGACCAGCGCCCCGGTGCAGACACTGGCAGCCGCTTCGAGCAACACCCCCATCCGTCTGAGCGCCTTTGAAGCGCCCATCGTTCAGGAGCGTGCCGTCGTCACCGCGCAGACGACCCGCCACTTCCCCGCCGCCCTCAAGGCCATCCAGACCCGTATGGGTTCGGAACCGCACTTCCCCGGCTGGGCGACTGCCTCCGGCACCGGCGGCCCGATCCCGACCGAACTCGGCCTGATGACCACCGGCGCGCAGGACATCAAGACCTCGCTGGACAACATCGCCACCGCGATCAACGACGCGATCAACGAGGTCTAGTCGGAATCTACGTCTGATGAGTATGATGTATGGGGGTAGGCTTCGGCCTGCCCCCATATACTTTCCAAGCTGAAAATGGTTCAGGGTAATAAAATTTATGTCTAAAGACCTTGTGATCGGCGTAGACAGCAGCACAACTGCCTGTAAAGCAATTGCATGGGATCGGCAGGGCAAGGCCGTTGCCCAGAGTCGTTCTACTTTTGATCTCATTTCCCCCCATCCCAACTGGTATGAACAACGTGCGGAAGACTGGTGGACGGCGCTGGCCGAGTCGTTGCGAACGCTCGTGGCGCAGGTCGGCGCGGATCGTATCGCCGCCATCAGCCTCACCCACCAGCGCGAGTCCTTCGCCCCGGTGGATGAACGCTGCCAGCCCATCCGCAACGGCATTCTGTGGGTGGATGACCGTTCCCACAAACAAGTGGCAGAACTGGACAAACGCTTCGGTTCGGACTGGCTGCACGACCTGACGGGCAAAGGCCCTTCCACCAAGCAATCGCTCCCCAAACTGCTCTGGTTGCAAGAATTTGAGCCGGAAGTCGTCAAGCGCACCTACAAATTTCTAGATGTCCATGCCTTTCTGGTGCAGCGCCTGACCGGACAATGGGTGACGAGCTTGCCGAGCGCCGACCCGATGGGCGTGGTGGATATGCGTAAGGGCGATTGGGCGACCGACTTGATCGAAAAGATCGGGCTGCGTCCCGACCAGTTTGTGCCGATCAAGATGCCCGGTGAAGTGCTAGGCGAAGTGAATGCCGATGCCGCCAAGCTGACCGGCCTACCGGTTGGAACGCCCGTCGTGGGCGGCGCGGGCGATGGTCAGAGCGCCGGTCTGGGTGCGAATATTACCGGCCCCGGACGCGCTTATTTGAACCTCGGCACCGCAATGGTTTCCGGCGCGCACTCCGATCATTATGTGGCGGACAAAGCCTTCCGTACCCTGTGTTCGCCCATCGCGGGCGCGTTTGTGCCAGAAATGGTGCTGGGCGGCGGCACGTTCACCGTCAGCTGGTTCGTGGAAAACTTCGGCTCGGATTTGACCGGTCTGAAACTGCCCCTTTCGGCGGAAGAACTGCTCGAAGCCGCTGCCGCCAAACTACCGCCGGGTTCGTTGGGGCTGATGCTCGTCCCCTACTGGAACGGCGTGATGCCCCCCTACTGGGACCCCGCCGCCACCGGAATCACCGTGGGCTGGACGGGCGCTCACCGCCGCGAACACTTCTACCGCGCCATCCTCGAAGGCATTGCCTACGAACACCGCCTCTCGATGGATCGCATCGAGAAGGCCACTGGACAGTCGCTAGACGAGTTTATATTGATGGGCGGTGGTTCGCGTAGCGCCCTGTGGTGTCAGATTGTGGCGGACATCAGCGGCAAGAAAGTCACCCGTTCCAGCACCACCGAAGCCACCAATCTCGGCTCCGGCATTCTGGCGGCCTATGCTGCCGGCTGGTATCCTTCCGTGCGCGAGGCGGCGGCAGCCATGACTTCCACCGAACGCAGTTTCCTGCCGGACGAAAAAACGCACGCCATCTATGACCGCCTGTTCAATGAAGTATTTGTGAATTTGTTCCCTGCGCTGCAAACCTCCATTGACCGCTTAACGCAGTTGACTTATGGTGGACAGCAGTAATCCGTGAAGGAGATGTAACGATGAAGATTGCGCTAGGTTGTGATGAGGCCGGACTGCCCTTGATGGACGTGGTACGCGCCCATTTGAAGGAAAAGGGCATCGAAACGCAGGATTTCGGCGTGTTCAACACCGATCCGGTAGACTACCCCGATATTGCCGTCAGCACCGCCGAAGCCGTCGCCAACGGCTCGTGCGAACGCGGCATCCTCGTGTGTGGCACAGGCATTGGCATGTGCATCACCGCCAACAAAGTCCCCGGCGTGCGTGCTGCGTGCTGCCACGACACCTATTCGGCGGAACGCGCCCGCAAGAGCAACGACGCGCAAGTGTTGACAATGGGCGCTCGCGTCATCGGGTATGAACTCGCCAAGAGCATTCTGGATGCGTGGTTGGCCTCCGAATTTGCAGGCGGACGCTCCACCCCGAAGGTAGACAAGATGAAGCAGGTGGATGAACGCTACCGCCAGCATCTTGAGGGGAAATCGTAACAGTGGATTGTTGTGAGCAGTTCCCTATCCAAACGCTTTGCCGGGTCGTAATCGCCCAAAGGTGTAGCGGGTTGTGTTGCCCAGAAATCGGGAACTCATGATTCCTGATAACCGTGAAGACCTGCTGACGCGAGTCGCCTCGCTCTACTACGAATATGACCACAGCCAACAGGAAATTGCGGAACAGCTCCAAATTTCACGCTCTAATATCTCGCGCCTTCTGAAAGAAGCCAAACAGAAGGGCTTGGTGGAGATTCGCATCCACAAGCGCATCATGACCTTGCCCGTGCTGGAACGCGAATTTCAGCAGCGGTTCGGGCTTCAGCAGGCCATGATCGTAGACCAGCGGCACGCCACCGACCTCGAACAGTTGGCTGCCGCCGGTCAATTGGCCGCATGGTTCCTCGAGGAGATTTTGCGCCCGGATGATATTCTGGCGATCTCGTGGGGAACCGGCGTGGCTGCTGCCGTCAACGCGCTGTCTCCGCACCCGCTGATGCGTACCGAAATCGTGCAGATGATCGGCAGCGTCGGCTCGGTATCGTCCGAGATTGACGGGCCAGAACTGGCGCGGCGGCTGGCGAAGAAACTGGGTGGGAAGTATCACTACTTGCACGCGCCGCTGTTTGTGGACAGCCAGAATGCCCGCGACATCTTCCTCGAACAGCCCATCATCAACGCCACGCTCAATCTGGCGCGTTCAGCGCGGGTGGCGCTGGTCGGCATTGGCACGACAGAACCGAACGCCTCCAGCTTCCTGCGCGCCCGCCACCTGACCGAAGCGCAGGTGAGCGAACTGCGGCGGCAGGGCGCGGTGGGCGAAACTTCGGGCAAGCATTTCGACATACACGGCAAAGCGGATTTCGACATCAACCATCGCGTGATTGCGCTGCGGTTGGATGAGATGAAGCGCATCCCGTATGTGGTGGCCGTCGCCTGCGGGCTACACAAGGGGCGCGGCATCCTCGGTGCGTTGCGCGGCGGCTACATCAAGGCGCTGGCGACGGACGCGCCCACCGCCGAAGCCGTCCTGCGCGAAGCCGACCTCGACTAAGCGGCCTTCACCCCGCCCCGAACGGCAGCGCGGCATAGTACCACAGCGGCGCAAACCCGCGCCAGCGGTGGTTACGCGCCCCATCGGTGATGTTATCCACGCACACATCCGGTTGCATCGGCATCTTGAAGGCCGGATCGTGGAACTGCACGCTCACCACCGGCATAACGGTGTTCAGATGACCGGACGGGTTCATCTGAACGTTCGCCAGCAGCGCCGGATAGCGCAGCGTGAGCAACCCCGCCTGATAATAGTAGAAGCTCACGCCGCAGGGTGCGCCATACCGCGCCAGCAGCCAGCGCCCATCCAGCGGTTGCCGCAACATCACCTGCACTCGCCCCACCGTCACCTGATCGAGCGAACGAAAAAGCAGCACTTCCTCGCTGGACTCGGCGGAGAAGGCTGCTTGTTTATCCGTTCCTATTTCCTGCGTCCAACCATCCAACGCCGCGCCCACATCCGCCCACGCGCTGCGTCCGGGCGTGAGTCCGACAAAACACGGCAGTCCGTCGCACACCTTCAGCCAGTCTGCCCGCGCATCGTCGGCATGGGGCTGTGCGCGTCCCACGCTGACGGCGGCGGCGCAAATACCCGCCAAGACCGCCGTCAGCAGCGCAACACTCCGCAGCAACCGGAACACCTAGCCCTCGAAGGCCGCCAGTTCCGCAAAGGTCTGCTTGAGCGCCGGATACAAACCGCGATACGACGGGTACAACCGCTGATAATCCGCACTGCCAACCGGATCGGGCTGGAAGGTATCCACCTTGCGCACCATCTGGCGGCAGGCCGTCGCCACATCAGGGTACGCGCCCGCACCCACCGCCGCCAGAATCGCCGCGCCGAACGCGCCGCCTTCGCTGGTGTTCACGGTGTACAGCGGGATGCCCATAATGTCGGTGGTCAACTGCCGCCACACCGGACTGTTGACCGCGCCGCCGCTGATGACCGCCTCGGTGGGGTTCACGCCTAGCGCCCGCAGCAGTTCCAACTGGTCGCGCATCCCGAAGGCCACGCCTTCCATCACCGCCCGGATGAAGTGCGACAGGCCGTGCCGCAGCGTCAGGCCGACGAATGCCCCGCGTGCGAACGGATCGGGGTGCGGGTTGCGTTCGCCCGTCAGGTAAGGCGCGAACAGCAGCCCGGACGAACCACGCGGCACCGATTCGGCGCGGCGGTTGATCTCGTCATAGCTCACGCCGGGGGCGAATTCGTCATGCAGCCAGCGCAGGCCGCCCGCCGCGCTCAACATCACGCCCATCTGGAACCATGTGCCGGGGATGGGGCCGCAGAAGGTGTGCAGACGGCCATCCGGCTCTGGCGAATAGTGGTCGCTGATAGCAGCCCCCACGCCCGATGTGCCGATGGTCAGGCTGGCCTGCCCCGCCGCGACGATGCCGTTGCCCACGCCGCCGGCAGGCTGATCGCCCGCGCCGCCCACGATAGGCGTGCCGACTTTCAGGCCGGTCTGCGCCGCGCCTTCTTCGCTCACATACGCGCAAATGTCCTGCGACTCGCAC
Organism: uncultured Chloroflexota bacterium; assembly: GCA_903864435.1. GTDB lineage: Bacteria > Chloroflexota > Anaerolineae > Aggregatilineales > Phototrophicaceae > CFX2. The sequence continues at coordinate 15,100 of CAIPFY010000232.1, forward strand.
AGGGTGGGCAGCCACGCACGCGGAATGTCGTAGGCCGCCATCAGTTCGTCCGACCAGTCGCGCTTGCCGATGTCCATCAGGCCGAAGCCGGACGCATCTGCCACATCCGCCGCATACGCGCCACTCAGCCGGAAGCGAATGTAATCCTTCGGCAGCAGCACATGACCGAGTTGCTTGAACATCTCCGGCTCGTTCTCCTGCACCCAGCGAATCTTGGGGGCGGTGAACCCCGGCAGGAGGATGCTGCCGATCAGTTGATACAGGCGCTTCGCACCAATCGCCTCGGTGATGGCGGCGCACTGGGCGATGCTGCGCTGGTCGTTCCACAGGATGGCGGGGCGCAAAGGGCGACCGTCTTTGTCCAGCGAGGTCAGGCCGTGCATCTGCCCGGTCAGGCCGATGGCGACCACCTGCTCCGCCGGAATCTCAGCCATCAGTTCCCGCAGCGAACCGCTGGTGGCCGCCCACCAGTTTTCCGGGTCTTGCTCCGACCACAGCGGGCGCGGCGTGGAGAGTTCGTGCGGCTTGCTCTTGGTGGCGACCACATTTCCCAGTTCATCAATCGCCAGAGCTTTCGAGGCCGTTGTGCTGACATCAATCCCAATGAAATAGCGCGTCATGAAAGGTTTACCTCACAATCATTCAACTGCACTTTTAAGGGTGTAGTGTAACACCGCAACGGCCTGCGACCAACTTGCGCCGGAAGGTTGTGGGAGGGTAGGGGGTGGGGGCGTGTGGCATCAGGATTATACCGTTTCAGGCTTTGGGGGCGGTGATTGTTTCCAAGTTTACCGACCTCATCTGGGCCAATTCGGTCAGCGGTTTGTGAGCCGCGATATGCCTCTCCGCGCTCGCTGTCACCCCCATATTCGGGAATGTCTAAGCCCGTTGTCATGCGGTCATGTGCGCTGATTCCAGAACCCTCTCAAATACTGTTTTGAAGCAAATAATGGGTCTCGATTATGAGATAAGTTGGAATTAAGTATTTTTAACGTTTTTTTATGGTTGGAATTTGCCATTTTTGCGTTTTTTAAAAAGCCAAAAGACTGCCTATACAAGTGTCGTATTCTGCAATATTCTCGTAAGAGGTATTTGTTTTCCAACCAGCCATCAACTAATGGGGCACAAAAAGGTGTTCAAAGTGGGTTGTATGCTGCAAAGGTTTTTCGCTAATCATAAGGGAGTACGTTCGATGGCAATTTCTAACCGTCTGCCCACTCGGATGCTCGTTGTAGTGCTACTATGCCTGCTGCTGGCGTGGGGCGCTATCCCCGTCAGTGCTGCCACCCACACTGTGACGGACGAGGCGACACTCATTACTGCGGTCACGAACGCGGTTGCGGGCGATACCATCGAGATTTCGGCAGGAATCACGATTCAACTCACCAGCAACTTGCCGGCCATCAGCGCCAACGGCGTGACCGTCAACGGCAACGGCGCGACGATCAAAGGCGGCACCAACATCCGCATTTTCACAATCGCCAGTGGCGGGAATGTGACGATCAACAGCCTCATGATGCAAAATGGCAATTGCAGCAGCTCCTGTCCAAACGAAAGTCAGGCCGGCGGTGGCATCCTCAACGATCGAGGGACGGTGACGATCAACGACAGCACGTTCTCTGGCAATTCGGCTAACACCGGCGGCGGCGTCATCTACAACTATTCCTTCATCACTCCCGCTAGTTTGACGATCACCAACAGCACGTTCTCTGGCAATTTGGCTCGCAACGGTGGCGGTATCTTCAGCTCTGGCGCGAACGCTAGTTTGACGATCACCGGCAGCACGTTCTCTGGCAATTCGACTACCGGCGGCAGTGGGGGTGCCATCAATAACAGCGGAGGGACGTTAACGATCACCGACAGCACGTTCTCTGGCAATTCGGCTAACTCTTCAGGCGGCGCCATCAGAAGCGGCGATGGGATGTTAACGATCACCAATAGCACGTTCTCTGGCAATTCGGCTACTACTTCAGGCGGCGGCATCTACAACAGTGATGAGACGTTAACGATCACCAATAGCACGTTCTCTGGCAATTCGGCTACTACTTCAGGCGGTGGCATTTTCAACAACCAGAGCAACAGCTCTCCGGTGACGCTCAAGAACACGCTGGTCGGCAACAGTACGACTGGTGGAAACTGTGCTGGAACCCTCTTGAGCAACGGCACGGCCTACAATCTAGCGGATGATGGGTCGTGCGGCGCGAATTTCACGCAG
>CAIPFY010000233.1 GCA_903864435.1 uncultured Chloroflexota bacterium
CAAACCTATCGCGGGCGCACATTGGTGCGGCACTATGGCGGCATTGACGGCTTCATCTCCGCCGTGTCCTTCATGCCGCATCAGGGTATCGGCGTGATTATCCTGACCAACACGGGCGACGATGCGCCCGCGCAGGTCATCCATCAGCATCTCTACGACTGCCTACTTGGGCTGGAACAGTTGCCGTGGTCGGATCGTTTCGCCGGGTTGCAGGCCAAAGCGAAAGCGGCGGCGGAGAAAGCGAAGGCCGAGGCTGCCAGCAAACGGGTGGCCGGGACGCAACCTTCGCACCCATTGGCGGACTATGCAGGAATCTACGACAATGCAGGCTACGGCAAGTTGGAAATCCAGTATGGTGGCGATGGGCTGAACGCGGCCTACAACGGCCTTGAGATGGATGTACAGCATGTTCACTATGATGTGTTTGAAGCCAGAATAGATGATCTGGACTTTGCAGCGCCGGTCACATTCACTGTCGGGATGAACGGCGCAGTTCAGGCGGCAGCCATACCGCTTGAACCCACTACGGAACCGATCCGCTTTGTGCGGCAGGGGTCATAATCGTTCTTTGAATACTTTGGAGGATCGTCAATGGTACGGCTACGCAGATTGTTTTTGATGGGGGTTATTCTGGCTCTGGCGCTATGCGCCATCGGGTCGTCAGTTGTGGCGCAGGATGCGCTCGGCACGGGCGGGACGTTTGTGATCGCGGATGCGCTCTCGAATGTGGAACTCGATCCGTTCATTACCTCGTGGCACAGTTGGCCGCACTACGCGCTGTTCTCCACACTGCTAGGGAAGGACAAAGAACTGAACTACGTGGGCTATCTGGCGGAAAGCTGGGTGGCTTCGGAAGATGGCATGTCGCTGTCGTTCACGCTCAAGCCGGGACTCAAGTTCAGCGATGGAACGCCGCTGAATGCCGAGGCCATCAAGTGGAACCTGCTGCGCTATGCTGATGAAGCGGTGGCAGCTCCGTTGGGCGCTGATCTGGTCGGTTTGCTGGCCGATGTGGTGGTGACGGGCGACAACACCTTCGATCTGAAGTTGAACTCGGCCTTCGCGCCGCTGTACAACCTGCTGGCCTCGCTGGAAATTGTGTCCCCCACCGCGTATGAAGCTGCTGGCCCGGAAAACTTCAAACTGCAACCCGTTGGCGCGGGGCCGTTCATTCTGAAGGCCATCAACACCAACACGTCTTATGAAATGGTTCGCAACCCCGATTTCGCGTGGGCACCGGTTGAAGTCTATCAGAATGCTGGCCCGGTCAATCTGGACGGCTTCACCATCAAGTTCATTGAAGATGAACAGACCATCCTCTCGGCGCTGGAAACGGGCGAACTGCATTACTCCGGCATCCCGTCGCAGAACTTGGCAGATGTGCAGGGCAATTCGGACATCTCGTTGACGCAACTGATGGAAACGGGCATCCGTTACATCGGCTTTAACACCTCCAAAGCCCCGTGGGACAATGTGGAATTGCGCCGCGCCATGTCGTATGCCATCAACAAGGACGAGTATGTTGAACTGGCATGGAACGGGCAGGCCGAAGCGGTCTACCAACCGCTGCCGCCGACCATCTGGGGACATAACCCGGAACTGGATGCCGACTCGATTCACTACGATGCCGACAAAGCGAACAGTATGCTGGACGAATTGGGCTATGCCGATGTGGATGGCGACGGCTTCCGCGAACAGCCCGATGGCAGCCAGTGGGTCGTCCCGATGGCGACGGTCAATGGTGACGAGTGGAAGCGTCAGGCCGAAGTGATTCAGGCGCAGTTCAGCGATGTGGGCATCAATATCGAGATCAGCAGCATGGAACTGCCCGCGCTGCGTGAACTGACCACCACTGGCACACATGATCTGTTCCTGCTGCTGTACGGTTTCCAAGACCCCAGCATTCTGACCTTCGCGTTCGCTTCGGAACGCAAGGGCGGCAGCAACCGTTCGTGGTTCTCCACCGATGAACTGGATGCGCTGCTGGTGAAGGCCGATACCGACCTGAACCGCGAAACCCGCTATCAGAGCGTGACCGAAATCAGCCGCATCCTGATTGACAACGCCCCTTGGATATTCCTCGCCGCGCCGAACACCACAGTAGGTGTGCGTAACGAGATGAAGAACTGGAGCTTTGGCCCGCAGGGTGACTTCTACTTCTGGAATTCGTGGATCGAGCAGGGCGGGTAATTAATCCCGTCAGGGGTAGGGGTGCGTTCTCGCACCCCTATCTCACTTTGGAACTCAAAAGATGCAAAAGTACATATTGCGCCGCTTGTTAATTTCTATTCCCCTCATTCTGGCGATCATCACGATTGTGTTCGTGATGCTGCGCGTGGCGATTCCCGGTGATCCGGTGTACACACTGGCCGGCGAAACCGCGTCCCCGGAACTGATCGAGGCCATCCGTCAGAAGTACGGTTTAGATCGTCCGGTATGGGAACAATATTTCATCTTTCTGGGCAACGCGGCGCGAGGCGATCTGGGAAACTCGCTCAAGTTCGGGGAGCCGGTGAGCAGCGTGCTGGCGAAAGCCTTCCCCTTCACGGTGCTGCTGACCGTCCTGAGCGTCGGCATCGGGACGGGGTTCGGGTTGCTGGCGGGGGTCATCACGGCGGTGCGGCGCGGGTCATGGATTGACCGCCTGAGTATGCTGATTGTGGTGTTCTTCAACGCTTTCCCTACCTTCTGGTTGGGACTGATCCTGATACTGGTCTTTTCGGTAGGGTTGCGGGTGCTGCCCGTCGAAGGCTACAGTACTTGGCGGCATTTCGTCCTGCCGGTCATTACGCTCTCGGTAGGCGAAACGGCGTTGATCGCCCGCCTCACCCGTTCGAGTTTGCTGGAAATCCTCGGCGGCGATTATGTGCGGACGGCGCGTTCTAAAGGGCTGGCTGAACGCCGGATCGTGCTGGTTCATGCGTTGAAAAATTCCCTCATTCCGATTATCACGGTGGTTGGCTTGTCTTTCGCTGGCTTGCTGGGCGGGGCGGTCATCACTGAGAGTATATTCGGGCTGCCGGGGGTGGGGCGGCTGACCATTGCCGCGATTGCCGATCTGGATTATCCGATGATTCAGGGCGGCGTGCTGCTGGTCGCAGTTTCTTTCGTCCTCGTGAATCTAGCTGTGGATGTGATTTATGCGGTTGTTGACCCGCGCATTCATTATGAGTAGCCGATAATGGCAAGTTCTACGTCATCTCCTGTGCAATTGTCCGTCCCGCGTGGCGATAGTCCGTTTGTGCAGGCACGCCGCGCTTTCGTCAAGAATCGCGCCGCCGTGCTGGCGCTGCTGGTGCTGCTCATCATCCTACTGTCGGCGGTGTTTGCGTCCAACCTGACCACCTATGACCCGGTGAAGCGCGATGCCAAAGCGCGCACGCAAGCGCCTTCGGCAGAGCATCTGCTAGGGACGGATGCGCTGGGGCGCGATCTGTTCACACGCTTACTGTACGGCGGGCGAATCTCGCTGCAAGTGGGGTTCTTCTCGGTGCTGGCATCGGCGCTGGTGGGCGTTCCGATGGGTTTTGTCGCGGGCTATATGGGCGGGCGCGTGGATAACTGGATCATGCGCTTCATGGATTTGATCCTCGCCTTCCCCGGCTTGATTCTGGCAATCTGGCTGGTGTCCATGTTGGGCGTGAGCATCACCAATGTGATTATCGCCATCTCCATCGGCTCGATCCCCACCTATGCCCGCATCACACGCGGGGTTACGCTTTCCACCCGTGAAATGGATTATGTAGTGGCCGCGCACAGCATGGGGGCGAGCGCCGCCCGCATTTTGCGGCTGCATATTCTCCCCAGCGTGGTTGCGCCGCTAATCGTGCTGGTTACGTTGAGCATTTCGAGCAACATCGTGGCTGGAGCCAGTTTGAGTTTCCTGGGGTTGGGCGTGCGGCCTCCCCTTCCCGAATGGGGTGCGATGCTGGCGGACGGGCGCGGTTACATGCGTAATGCGTGGTGGATGTCAGTTTTTCCGGGCGTGGCGATCATGCTGGTGGTGCTGGCGGCCAATGTGGTGGGGGACGGCCTGCGTGACGCGCTCGACCCGCGAACCCGTTCCCGTTAAGCACAATAGACTGTTCGACGAAATTGATGCTCGTACACCATGTCCAAATGAGTGTGTCAGATGCATATACGCGGTGTAATACGCTTTGAAAGTACGATGTTGGATTTGGTGATTATGAATGAGTGAGGCAACTTGCTGGCAGCAGTCATCACTATGACACTATCGTTCGGGTAGATTCATTGTAGGATGCCTTTCTTTGTAGGGAGAGGGTAATATCTCTAATGAAAGGCATCCCACTTTATACATAACTAACGTTATTTATTTGTAGGCATTGTTCCTTTTTGTATACGTTCCCGTGCATTGTATTCATGATTGCAATCAATGCAATTG
>CAIPFY010000234.1 GCA_903864435.1 uncultured Chloroflexota bacterium
GCTGGCCTGCATCCGCTGTGGCGCGTGCCTGAACGCCTGTCCGGTGTACGGCGTGGTGGGTGGTCATGCCTACGGTTCGGTGTATTCCGGCCCCATCGGCGCGGTACTCACCCCGCTGCTCAAAGGCAAAGCCAACGCCGCTGATTTGCCCTTCGCCAGTTCGCTATGCGGCGCGTGTAAAGAAGCCTGCCCGGTGGAGATCAACATCCCCGACATGCTGCTGCGCCTGCGCCGCGACCTGCAAAGCGAGCAAGACCCGGCATGGCAGGCCGGCATGAAAGCGTGGCAGTTCGGCATGAGCCACCCGCTGCTGTACGAAATCGGCGGCAAGGTCGCCAATGCCGCGACGCAAGCCCTCGCGGGAGCCAGCGGCGGCACGATCAAAGAGATGCCGGGGCCGCTGGCCGGCTGGACGGATACCCGCGACTTCCCGCCCTTCGCCCAGCAGTCGTTCCATCAGTGGTGGGCGACCCATCGCGGCGGTCAGAATTCAGGCCGTTCGTAACCTTTCAGTATAGAAATGCGTATACAAGAGTCAGGTCACATGATCTGACTCTGTTTGATTTGTCTGTTTACCAGAATCGAGGATTCCGGCATGAGTACAGCGCCGTTCGTATTGCGGACAGAAGACCTCAAGAAAGATTTGAATGTGGGGGAAGTAACGGTGCAGGCGCTGCGGGGCGTGAGCCTGACGGTGCAGCGCGGTGAATTTCTGGGCATCATCGGCCCTTCGGGCAGCGGCAAAAGCACGCTGCTGGGGCTGATCGGCGGCCTCGATACTCCTACCAGCGGCAGGGTGTTCATTGATGGCACCGACATCACCGACCTCAACGAACGCGCCCTCACCCGCGTGCGGAACGAAAAAATCGGGTTCGTCTTTCAATTCTTCAACCTCATCCCCACCCTTTCCGCTTTGGAAAATGTGGCGCTCCCCATTCAGTTCGCCCGTCACAGCCCGTTTAACCCGCACAAACGCGCCAAGGAACTGCTCACCCTGCTCGGTCTGGATGACCGTCTGGGGCATCGTCCCACCCAGCTTTCCGGCGGTCAGCAGCAGCGCGTCGCCATCGCCCGCGCGCTGGCGAACAATCCGGCGCTCCTGCTATGCGATGAGCCGACGGGTAGCTTGGACAGCGCCTCCAGCGAAACCGTGATGAAGGCGCTGCGCGATGTGCAGCGCAATACCGGAACCACCGTCATCATCGTCACCCACAACATGGATATTGCCGCGCAGATGGATCGTTTGGTCACGCTGGTGGATGGGCATCTGGCGAGCGATGTGGATGTGGAAAGCAGCGCCCAGATGGCTGCTGTGAAAGTGCTGAAAGAAAAGCGTGCCACCACTGAGATAAAGGCAGTCCCCTAACCATGATCGAACAACTGCGCTTCTATTTCCGGCACTCGTTCAACGACCTGCGCGTGAACGGGCGGCGCACCGCGTTCGCGCTCCTGTGCATCGCGGCGGGTGTGGCGGCCATCGTCAGCCTGCAAACCGTCGCCGTCATGATCGGCGACACATTAACCACCAACCTGCAAAAGACCAATCGCGGCGACATCCAGATCAGCATAGATATGGGTTTTAGAGGTTCTCAGAGTGAATCTCTGCAAACCGCCGCTGAGGATGGCCTGCTGGTGGCACAGGCCGAAGGCGGATTCGGCGGCAATATCACGTTCTACAACTTCAGCGATACGGGCGCGGAGGCGATGCGGGCATGGCTGACGGAATACGCCCCCGGCAGCCAGATGACCACCCGCCGCGACCTGACCAATTTCTTCGGTGTGTTCAGCGGTTCCGGCAGAGGGACAGCCCTCAACGCCCCCGCCAGCGGCGCAGAAGCCAGTCAGGTCACGCCCGTCCTGATTGATCCGGCACACTATCCCTTCTATGGCGCGATCACCAGCACCGACGGCCTGCCGCTGGCGGAGATGTTGCAAGTGCCTACCGACATTGTGCTAGACCAGCGCATCGCCAAATCGCTCAACGTGACCATTGGCGATACGGTGCGCGTGAACGGCGCACAGGCCGATTTCACGGTGCGGGGCATCGTCGCCACCGAATCCGAAGTCGCCGATCCGTTTCAAGACGTTTTCGCGGCGCTGTTCGGCTTCTATTACCTCAACGACAGCGCGGCACCGCTTTTCGAGGGGGACGCGCCCATCAGCCGCATTTATGTCCAGTTGAGCGACCCCGCGCAGGTGAGCGCCGTCAGCGCCCGTTTTGTGCAGGCGTTCCCCTTTGTCAGCAGCACCACCACCGACGATCTGCGAACGCAAAATGCAGAGCTGGCTGAACAGATCAACCAGATGGTCACGGTCATGGGGCTGGTTTCGCTGCTGCTGGGGAGCATCGGCATCATCAACACCATGCAGGTCATCGTGCGCCGCCGGACGGTGGAAATCGCCGTCCTCAAGGCGATGGGCTTGCAGGCCGATCAAGTGACCATCCTGTTTCTGGTCGAAGCCTTCTTGATGGGCATCGCGGGCAGTCTGCTCGGCATTGTCCTCGGCTGGCTGACCACTTTCGTCATCAAAGGCGTGGCGGAAAATCTGGTGGCGCAGTCCTTGAGCTTCCGCATCGTGCCTGCCGCCGCCCTGAACGGCCTGATTGTCGGCACGCTGGTCACGACCATTTTCGGCTTCCTGCCCACGCTGGCCGCCGGACAGGTGCGCCCCGGCGTGGTGCTGCGCCCCAACGACACGCTCATCCCCCGCGCTGGCTGTTTACGCACGCTGGTCGCGCTGGTGGTCATGGTCGTGGCGCTGGCGCTGGTGGCGCAAACCATCCTCGGCAGTTTCGGCACAGCACTCGGAGTCACGCTCGGCGCGTTCTTCGCCGCCGGATTCTTGTTCGTGCTGCTCTCGTTTGTGATCTGGCTGATCGGGCGGTTCTTCCCGTCGCTCGGCAGCGTAGACCTCAAAATCTCGCTGCGGCAAATGCTCGCCAGCCGGGGACGGGCAGCAATCACGCTGCTGGCGCTGGTGGTGGGCGTGTTCTCACTCAGCCTCATCACCCTGTTTGCCGATTCGATCAACAATCTGCTGCGTTTCACGCTGGCGGAAGGCAGTGGCGGGAATGTGATCGTGACGGTGGCCGCGCCGCCCTTGCTCATCCCCGTCGAAGCCGCGTTGAAAAATCTAGACGGCGTGAATCACTACCAAACTCTGCGAAATTTCAATGGCACGCTGGTCAGCATCCAAACGCCAGATGGTCAGACGCGCACCCGTGACGAGATCAAGAGCGATCTGCTGAAAAACAACGGCCTCGCCAGTGCGCTGTCGTCCTTCGGTGCCGAGGTGAATACCGACACCATCGTTGAAAGCCAACTTCGCACCATCGGGGTGTTGACCGGCAGGCAAATGGATCAACTGCCGGAAGCTACGCTGCTGCGCGGACGCGCCTTCACCAGCGCCGACGCCGGACAGCCGGTCATGCTCATGGCGGACAACGCCGGTACCAGCGGCATCGGCCTCGATGTCGGCACCCGCGTGACCTATCGCTTCGGTGAAGGGGCAGACGCGCCCACCCAGACCTTTGAAATCGTAGGCGTGGCCAGCCGGAGTCTGGTTTCCATCGGCGCGAACAGCAACTTCTCCATCCCTTATGACGCGCTA
>CAIPFY010000235.1 GCA_903864435.1 uncultured Chloroflexota bacterium
AACGAAGCCGCCAAGCTGGGCTTCAAGCGGGTGCTGCTGCCCAAGTCGCGCCGCCCCATCGAAGGGCTGCCGCCCACGCTCAAGCTGCTAGAGGTGCGGAACGTGGCGGAGGCGCTGGCCGCCGCGCTTGGCAAGGATTAGGGGGACGCTAGGTTTTCAGCACAATTTTGCCCCGGACGCGCCGTGTCTCAAGCAAGCGATGGGCTTCACGCGCTTCGCTGAGGGGTAACTGCTGTTGGATGGTCGGCTTCAGAACGCCCGCATCGATCAGAGCGGTGATCTGATCGAGCTGCTCACCGCTTGGATGCACCAGAACGTGTTGCGCCTTCACCCCAAAGGCCGCCGCTTTCTCTTGCGATGGCTGAGATGTGATGGTAATAAGCCTGCCGCCGGGTTTCAAAACGCCAAATGAACGCTCCAGCGTATCGCCACCAACCGCATCGAACACCATGTCCATATCGCTCACCACATCTTCAAATGGGGTCTGCTGGTAATCAACCACCTCATCAACGCCGAGTCGCTTGAGATAATCTGCATTGTTCCCGGACGCAGTGCCGACGACATGCGCGCCGCGCCATTTCGCCATTTGCACGGCGATATGCCCCACGCCGCCAGCCGCCGCATGAATGAGCACACGCTCCTGCGCCCGAAGCTGCCCGGCTTCGATCATGGCCTGCCAGACAGTGAGGGCAACAAGGGGTACCGCCGCCGCCGCCGCCAGATCAATCGATCGGGGTGCGCGTGCCAGTTCGTCGGGGTGTGCAACGGCATATTCGGCATACGCGCCGCCCACCTGCGGGAACCCGATCAGCCCGTACACTGGATCGCCGACGGCAAAGCGCGAATTGACGGGCGCATATTCCACGACGCCCGCGATGTCCCAGCCCAGAATCAGAGGGAACGGATTAGCGCCTAACCGCCCCGCAGTCCCGCGTCCCATGCGCGTTTTGTAATCTACGGGATTGGTGCCAATGCTATCAATCCGCACAAGAATCTCGTCTTGACCGGGAACAGGGCGGTGGACGCGCTCGTATTGCAACACATCGAGGCCCCCATACTGTCGAATGACGATCGCGTTCATGGTTTCTGACTGGTGTGCCATATCAATAGTCCTGAGTAAGGGAAGATACCTTTGGCTGAACCGTGTGGAAGGACGAGTGTACTGAAATTGTCCGGCGCTGTCGACTGGTTTAGATGGTGGGGGATGCCGCCGGGCGGGTGTTCTGCCTGCGCTACGTGCCACCCGCAGCGGGCTAACCGTTCCCTTCCGCCGCCGGGGATACAATCGGCGGCCACCGTATCAGCCGGAAAGGTGCGTCGCCATCATGCACGTCGGGTTCATCTACAACATCGCCACCGAAGAACTCCTGCGTGAGCGCCCCGAAATGACGCTGCGCGACTCCGATGCCATTGAAACCATCGAGGAAGTCACCCGTGCGCTGGAAACCGGCGGCCACCGCGTCACCGGATTGAACGCTGACCCGCAGCTCCCCGCCCGCCTGACCGAAGCTCATTTCGACATCGTGTTCAACATCGCCACCGGCGTATATGGCGAATCGCGGCAGACCCACGTCCCCGCCATGCTGGAATACCTGCGCATCCCGCACACCGGCCCCGGCGTGCTGGCGGAGGCGCTGTGCCACCACAAGCCGCAGCAGAAGATGGTGCTGGCGGGCAACGGCGTGCCGACTGCGCCTTTTCAGGTGTTCGTGAGCGGGGATGAACCACTGATGCCGGAACTGCACTTCCCGCTGATCGTCAAGTTGCCCTCGGAAGGCGCGAGCATGGGGCTGGACTACGGTTCGGTCGTCCACAACGAGGCCGATCTGCGCGCCCGCGTGCGCCTGCTGATCGAGCTTTACGCCTCCAGCGTGATCGTCGAGGAATACATAGACGGGCGCGAGTTCACGGTGGCGGTGCTGGGGCATTCGCCGGCCTACGCGCTGCCGGTGGCGGAACTGGAGTTCTTCGGGGCGCTGCCCATCCGCCTCGATCAGGTCGAGGACTCGAATTTTGAACTGCTCAAGCAGGCCACCGGGCGCGATCTGGAACTGGTGGAGATGGAGAGCCGTTCCAGAGTCCCCGCCGGATTGCCGCCCGAACTGGAAGCGCGAATCGGCGCGATGGCGGTGGCGGCGTTTCAGGCCATCGGTTGCAAGGACTGGGCGCGGGTTGATATACGGATGGACAAGGCCGGACAACTGTACGTGCTGGAAGTGAATCTAGGGCCGGGCATCGCCTCGGATTGCGTGTTTGCGCGTTGCAGCTTCGCGGCGGGCTGGACGTTCGATCAACTGGTGAACAACATCCTCAACCACGCCATCGAACGCCACCCGCATCTGAACGGC
>CAIPFY010000236.1 GCA_903864435.1 uncultured Chloroflexota bacterium
GGGTAAAGGGTGTTTTCTTCCAAGCGCAAATCTAGCCACGCCTGCAAAAAAGCTAAGGTCGACTCCGCGCCTTGATTCTCGTTGGCGCGGTCAGGGTGAAGCCCATCCCGACAACCGCCGGTGGTCGGGACATAAACCGCCAGATTCAAATCGTTGCGACCGAGGAACCACTCAAAGGCGCGTTGGGCCTCCATCCGCCAGCACGGGTCTTGCGTGATGCGATGGGCTTCGAGGCAGGCCGCAACCATCCCCTGTGCCTCCACCGGTTGCTGGTCAAAGCGGGCGCGTTCTCCCCCCTGTCGGTAAAACCCGTTCGAGCCGATGGGAACAAACTGCCCGCCGGGGGCGCTGGTTCGCTGAACCTTCGACAGCCAGTTGAGGGACTCGATTCCGGCGGCAATCATGGCTGCGTTCGTGGTTCGTTTGCCCACCACCAATAGCGCCTGTGGCAGCACGGCGTTGCAGTAGGCCAGTTCATTCTCAAACCAGTGCCAGTCCTCGGTGCGGTTTTGTTGATATAAGGCATACAGCCGTTCCGCCAGATCATTGCGAATCTGGCTGATGAGGCGATCCCCGTTAAACCGGCGCAAATACTCGTGAATGCCGATGAGCGTAAAAGCCCATGCGCGCGGGCTGGTGGTATCCAGTATGGACGGTAGTGCCTGCTCAAACAGGGAACTCGCCATGCTTTTGAAGGCGGGAACGTTCGAGCGCCCGATGACAATGCCTAGCGCCCACAGGGTACGCCCCTGACTGTCTTCCGAACCGCTTTTTTCGAGCCAGTTGCGCTGATAATCCATGAAATTGCGAAACCGTCCGCTTTCACGGTTAAAAGCGTAGGCAATGAACGACAGATAGCGCGTGGTCAGGGAGGCCGATTGCCCGTTGCCCAGTTCAAGTTCCGCCAGATGCGTACTCACGATCAAAGCGCGGGCGTTATCGTCGGTGCAGTAGCCTTCGTGGTAATTGGGCAGGGTAAAGGTGGCATGTTGCAAAATGCCGGTATCATCGGTCATGCGCAGCAAATGATCGAGTTTCAGGGGCGGCAGATCGCCCGGACGCTGATCGAGTGGCTTGATGACAAAGTTGGATTGAGACGAATGCCGGCACTCGGCGCGAGCGCGTTCAAAACTGTCCATGTAGCGCCGTGCCACCTTCGGCCAGATCATCTCGCGCCCGAACAGATAAGCCCGCTTGCGCATGGCATCGCGTTCGGCGGCGTTGTCGAGCAAGGCATTCACCGCTTCAGCCAGTTTGGGCGGATTGTGAAACGGGATCAGCACCCCTCGCTCACTGGCAAGCACTTCTTCCGCATACCAGTAGGGCGTGGAGACGATGGCTTTACCAGCGCCCAACGTGTAGGCCAGCGTCCCGGATGTGATTTGCGCGGCATTCAGGTAGGGTGTCAGATAAATATCCGCCGCGCTGATGAACTGGTTTAATTCCTCCAGCGTCACGAAGCGGTTGTAGAAAACCACATGCCCTTCCACGCCTTTATCCCGCGCCAACCGCTGCAACGACAAGCGGTATGTTTCGCCCTCGTTGCGCACCACTTGAGGATGCGTGGCTCCCAGCACGAGATACACCACCTCTGGATGCTGTGCCACAATAGCCGGCAGCGCCGCGATCACATCTTCGATGCCTTTTCCGCTGGACAGCAGGCCAAAACTGAGCAGAACCATTTTGCCTTCGACCCCGAATAAGTCTTTGTGGAAACTGGAGTCGGTAAAAGGCACATCGGGAATGCCGTGTGGAATGTAATCAATCTTGTCCACCGGAACACCGTAGATTCGCTGTAGAAATTCGATCCCGCGCTCACTCATCACCACCAAGCGATCCGACAGGGAAGCCACTTCTTGCAGCACGATCAACTGGTCGGGATCAGGATTCTCAAGAATCGTGTGCAGCGTGGTCACAATCGGCATGTGCAAATCGCGCAGCAAGGCGAGGAGGTGGCTGCCAGCGGGGCCGCCATAAATGCCGTACTCATGTTGCACGCACACCAAATCCACATTGTTGATGTTCAGGAAATCGGCAGCGCGGCGGTAAGAGTCAATATCTTTTTCGGCTAGTTCAAAGCGAACACGGGGCGGATAGATATACCCTTCAACAATGTCATTGACCGGTAGCGCGATACAGGTTGTGTCGGCAAATTCGGTGGCAATCGCCTCGCACAAATCGGTTGTGAACGTGGCAATACCACATTGACGCGGTAGGTGATTCCCGATGAAGCCAATCCGCTTGATCGTCGAGTTCACTGTGTTATCCTGATTCATCGTCAATCCTTCCGCTGAGGTGTCTGCGTTCAAATATGGGTTTTGGCCTTCTTCCATCTACCGGCTACCGGGTCTTATGGCGATGATGGATTTCAATGCGCATTCTCGATGGGAATGTCGCCCCGTTCCTTCTAAGGCGTGCCGTTGAACGACATGAAAAGCCCTGAACGGCGGCGGTATGGCGCAAACAGGGACTTGCGCCCCTGTTTGACATCCAATGAATATTATTTTGACTGAGGGAATGTTTTCCTCGATGGAATAACCGGAACCTGCCGGTCGGAAACCACAGTTTCAACCACCTTCGGCTTGATGAGCTTTTTCTTTTTGCCCGTGCGCTTGTCCATGTGATGACATCCCTCTCAATAGTGATTCACTCGGAATGGTTCCAGAGTCTGGGGCATTGTTTGGTGAGCGAGAAATACCTGAATTCCGGTTAAGACTATCGTCAGAATTCAACAGGCATCATCAAACTTGGGGGAGAGTGGGGTGAACGGTGGGCGGATTGCCACTGTTCTTGTTAGCACGTACTGCTTGCTTTTAGTATAGCACAAACAGCGTTGTAATTACATTGGAAATTCCATAATGCTAACCTGCACATACTGAACAACGCCCGTGCAGGCGTGCCAAATGAACCGCCCACAGCACGCGCCCCTCGCCCAACGGCAGGTGTGTGCCAACTTTCAGCGGCGTAAAAGTCGTAGCGCCGAATACTCAAAAGTAGCTTATAATCGTAATGTGCGTCAATAGTTTCGCTAGGAGGGTTGTATATGTTCACATCGTTCGGTCGCAGTTGGCAGCTCGTAAAAGCAAGTTGGGCATTTCTCAGTACAAATAAGTCATTTGTAATGTTCCCGATTTTGTCCGGTATCGCCTCGATTATCGCTGCCGTTGTGCTGCTACTGCCTGCGGGCATCGTGGCGGGCATTTTCAGCGCTGGCGATAGCACCAGCAGCAACGGCGACGGCACTTCCATCATCGGGCTGGTGCTGTTGTTCCTGTTCTATCTGGTGATGTACACCATCTCGCTTTACTTCAATGTGGCGCTAACCGGCGCGATCCTCAAAGAACTGGATGGCGTGGATGTGAATGTGGGCTATGGCCTGTCCGTCGCCAACAAGAAGCTGGGCAAGATCATCCAGTATGCCGCCGTCAGCGCGACGGTGGGCGTCATCCTGAGCCAGCTCAAGGAAAAAGGCGGGATTGTGGGCAGCTTAGTTTCCAGCCTCGGCGGTTTGGCGTGGAATCTGGTGACGTTCTTCGTCGTCCCGCTGATGATCGTGGAAGACAAAGGCGTAATTGACCTTATCAAGGAAAGCGGCAGCCTGCTCAAGAGCACCTTTGGCGAACAGGTCGCGGGTGGGATCGGTGTTGGCGCGGTGACAGGGCTGGCCTCGTTTGCCCTGATCGTGATCGGCTTCGTTCTGGGTTGGTTGTTTCAGGGCAGCGGTACGCTGCTGCTGCTGCTAGGCGTGGTGGTGGTGGTCGGTTTCGTCTTTATTATGCTGATCGGCTCGATGTTGAGCGCCGTCTACCGCGTGATGGTGTTCCGCTACGCGCAGACCGGTCTGGTTCCGGGCAATATGGACGAATCGCTGCTGAAGGCCGCGTTCAAGTCCAAGTAAACGGTTCTGAAAGCGTGTATGGACAGCGGCGCGGGGGCAACCCTCCGCGCCGTTTTATTTGCCGCTAGTCCCCGCGCACCAGCCGGAAGCCGATGTTGCTCCCGCGTGAACCGGGTAGGTAGCGCCCCCGGTTGGCAGGGTGCGCTTCCCGCAGCGGGTCGAACCACGAACCGCCGCGCATCACACGGGCGTGGCTGCCGCTGGGGTCTTCGCGTCCGTCGCCGCTGTGATACGGGTAGAGGTAATCCAGCGATTGCCAGTTGCGCCCCCAGCGCGTACTTGTCCACTCCCACACATTCCCGCACAAATCCTCGGCGCCACACCACGAACGGTTGCCGGGTTGCGTCACCGGCCATGGCGCACCCATGCCGCGTTCGGCGGTGTTGTAACTGCGCGGGCGCGGGGCTTCCCCTTCGGCGTCGCGGGTGGCCGCTTCCCATTCGGCTTCGGTGGGCAACCGCCACGCCAGACCGGACTCCTGCGCTAACCAGATGGCGAAAGCCTGCGCTTCGTACCAGCACACGCCGACGACGGGCTGATCGGGCTGGTTATACAGCCGATCCAGCATAAACGCGGGGGCGTTCTCATGTTTGGTCTTTTGCCAGCGCCAGCCCATCTCGCTCCAATAGGCTTCGGTCTGGTAGCCATCGGCGGCGATAAAGCCCAAGAACTGCGCATTGGTGAGGGTTGTTTTGCCGATGTGAAAAGTCGCCAGTTTGACTTTGTGCGGCGGACGGCTGATAGGCAGCGTCGAGTCGCCAATCGTATACTCTGCGGCGGGCACGGTGCATACAGGAATTTCGATACTCAAAGGGTTTTTCTACACTTCAACTATTGGGCGCTTGAAATACCACGAATTATTGGCGACGGCCACCAGTTCCCAACCATCCATCCCCATCTGTGAAGTGATCTGCATAAATGCGCCATACACTTCGTCTTCACCCGGCTTAATTTCTTTGATGGTGCCATCCAGATAATTGCAAACCTGAATCATGGCCCACTTCTTATTGGAGCCGGAAACAATACACACTTCGCCATATTCCCACTTGGTCATAGATCACCTTGTCAGCAACACAGCACCCCATCATACTGTTAAGTTGCCTGTTTCCCCAGTGGTGATTCGGATTCGGCGGGCGGCGAGGGGCGTTGGGAATACGGAATCGAGAGGGTGAACACGCTGCCTTTGCCCATTTGACTCTCGACAGTCACCTGCCCCTGATGAGATTCCGCGATCATGCGCACCAGCGTTAGCCCCAGCCCCACGCCGCCAATCTGCTGTGTACGCGCCTGATCGGTGCGGTAAAACGGATCAAAAATCAGTTCGAGTTGTTCCGGGGCGATGCCGGAGCCGGTATCTTCGATTTTCACCTGCATGTGTCCGTTTACCGCCAGCGTTCGCACCCGCACTGTCCCTTCGGGCGGCGTGTGTACCAGCGCGTTTTTCAGCAAATGCGCGAGGGCGTAGCGCAGTTTGTCCTCGTCCGCTTCGATGCGCGGTAAATCGGGCTGGGGGTCGAAAATCAGGTGAACCATTTTCGCCTCAGTGCTAGGCTGGAAATCGTCCATTTCCGATTTAATCATTATGTTCCAGTCGAACCAGCGCGGCGTCGGGTCGGTCAGCGCCGAAATCAGGTGCAGGTTTTCGATCTGCTCGGTCAGGTGCAGCACCGCTTTCTGAATGCTGTCCAGCCGATTCTGGATCGTCAGGCGGTTCACCTCATCCACCTTGCGCTCGATCAAGTAACGGCTGGTTTCGATGGTCGAAAGGGCGGTACGGAAATCGTGCGATACCGCCAGCACCACCAGATTGACCAACCGGATGCGCTCCCGCTGTACTGCCAGTTTCGTCTGCTGCTCGGTTTTATAGCGGCTTTCGGTCATATCTTTGGCAATGCCATAGATTCGTTCCACATGCCCATCGGCTTCCACCACCGGGCTGTAGTAAACCTGCACCCACCGCGCCTCGCCGGATTTGGTCAACATGCGGTACTCATTACGCAGGGCTTCTCCGGCAAATGCGCGGCGAATATCTCTCGCGGCATCCGGCCAGTCTTCAGGATGATACAGCGTGCGCATATCGTCCAGCGCCAGTATTTCCTTCACGCTGTAACCCAGCATACGCTGTACCGAATCCAGAACCCATACAGTTAAGATGCGTCCATCCGGTGTGCGAATCGTTTCAAACGAATAATCGGAGCTGAGTTCTGTAAGCAGGCGGTAGCGTGCATTGATCGAATACAGTGCTTCCTCGGCCTGTTTGCGCGGCGAAATATCGCGCACCACGCCCGCCATGGTGATCGAGCCGTTCGGATGAAAGATCGGACTCAGCCGGATTTCCGTCCAAATCCATTCCTGCGCCCGCGTTTGCACGCGCATTTCCAGCGGAATCGCGTCTTCATGATGCAGAATGTCCAGCAGGTATTTGTACACGACCGGATGATCTTCGGTCTTAATGTAATCGGCAATGTTTTTGCCGATTACTTCGGCGGGGGTGTAACCCAACATGCGCTCGACGGCGCTGTTAATGGTCAGAATCTTGCCGTTCAAGCCCTGACTGTAGATAATGTCGCGGTTGCGCTCCACCAGCAGGCGGTACTGGGCTTCACTGGCCGCCAGCACTTCGCGCTGTTCCCGTTCGGAACGCCGCCAGTGATGGGCGACCACCAGCAGAATAGCCGTCGAAGTGGTTGTGAACAACATCGGCCCGCCCGCCACCTCGACAAACGGTACTTCTTTCAGAAGCGGAGCCACCAGCAGCATCCCCAGAAGTTGACACAGCAGCATGACCGCAATCTGCCGCACCGACAGGAACAGCCCGCCGAAAATGCTGATAATCACCATGTAGTCTAAATAGCCCAACCCGGCTCTGTTTGCTAGAACTGCTGCCCCCAATAGCAAAACAAAGTTGCCACTGGCGACGAGAATCGGGATGGCAAAGCGTTCATGCCCCCGGCGAACCAGCGCCAGAAACAGTAGGGTGAGTACGAAGGTCACGCTGCTGCTGGTGATTTGCGGGATGGGCAAGCCGGTTTCGCTGGTCACAATCACCCAGCATAAAATGAAGAAAATTAAAATGACGGTGGTTAGGAGCAACGAAGCCAGCAGGCGCAGCTCTCGACTACGCACCGGATCATGGATGGGAATGAGAGGGGATGTATAGCGATCCCAACCAAGCCGCACCCAATTCGCAATGCTCGTCAGAATGCTCATTGGTGTCACTAGGCGCTCTCTGCTTAATGTATTTTGAGAGAGTATATCATGTCTATGACGGATAGACTTTGTGACCGCCAAATTGCTGTACAATCAACATGCTCGCCTAGTTTTTCTAAGGATACATGGATTATGGCTGCTCCTGCATTCAAAGCACTCGTCATCGCTGCGCATCCAGATGATATTGAATTCGGCGCGGCGGGTACGCTGTCACTCTGGGCCGATTCGGGCGCCGAGATTACCTTCTGCCTCGTCACAGATGGCGCGGCGGGCAGTAATGCGCCGGATGCCGACCTGAAAGCGCTCGTCCTTCAGCGGCAAGAAGAACAACGCGCCGCTGCCGCCCTGCAAGGGGTGCGCGATGTGCGCTTTCTGGGCTACCCCGATGGTGCGCTGGAACCCACGCTGGCGCTGCGCCGCGACCTGACCCGCGTCATCCGGGATGTGCGCCCGGATCGGGTGTTGTGTTCCGACCCGACGATGATCTTTGCGGGGGCGAACTACATCAACCACCCTGACCACCGCGCCGCCGCCGAAGCCGCCATTTACGCGGTGTTCCCCAGTGCAGGCACACGCCCGATTTTCCCGGAACTGCTGGCGGAAGGCTATGAGCCGCATGAAGTGTCCGAACTGTGGATGTTCTTCTCCGAAAAAAGCGAAACCGTCGTGGACACCAGCGCCACGATAGAGCGCAAAATACAGGCTTTGCTGTGCCACAAATCGCAGTTGGGGCCGGAAGTCGAAAAAATGATCCGCGAATGGGATGCGGAACGGGGCAAAGAAAAAGGCTTCAGTTACGCCGAGGCGTTCCGGGTGATGCGCTTGAAGGATGAAGCGCCCGCCAGCGCCGAAACCGAGGCGAACGCGCCGCAGACTGCCTAGCGTTCCAGCATGGGCGCTGGGCGCAGCAGCCCCACCAGAATCGCCAGTATCACCTTCACCATGTAGTAGCCGGAGCGAAAGGCCGTGATGGACGACTGACCGCCCATGCGCGCCTGCATGGTGACAGGCATCTCGCGCAGGCGCAGGCGGGCGCGGTGCATCAGCACGATGGACTCCGGCTCTGGATAGTCGTGCGGGTAAATCTGGGCGCACAGGCGAATGGCGTGCTGGTTACAGGCGATAAACCCCGATGTGGGGTCGGTCACGGGCTGACCGATGATGGTCGAGATGAGCTTGGCGAGGATTAAACTGCCGAAGCGACGGGCGGCTGAACCCGAATAGCCGCGATCTTCCAGATAGCGCGACCCGATGATGATGTCCGCATCGCCTTCGGTCAGCGCCGCCAGCATGTGCGGGATGTCGTCCGGCGCGTGCTGACCGTCGCCATCGTTGCGGATGACCACCTCGTAGCCCAACGCTTCCGCCAGCAAAAAGCCGGTCTGGACGCTGGCGCCGATGCCCACATTATAGGGCAAGCGCAGCACCATCGCTCCGGCTGCTGCCGCCATCGTGCCGGTATCGTCCATCGAGCCGTCATCCATCACCGCCACATCCGCCCAGTGCGCTTCCTGCCGGATGTTTGCGACCACCTGCGCGATGCTGTCGGCTTCGTTGAACGCCGGAATAATAATCAAGGTCTTGGGATAGTGTGCCATAGGCAGGATTGTCTATCCCCTGTCAAAGGCTGTCAATCCTAGACCTCAGTCCTTTCCATGACCTTCGTCTGTACTGTAATGATTCGGGATCACGATATGCAGGTCACGCGGCGGGCGAACGTAATGCGCGTCTGCGGGCGGGCGCTGCGGCAGTTCCATCGCCTTCGGAATGATGTCCTCGTAAGGAATCATGCTCAACAAATGGCGCAGGCAGTTCAAACGAGCGCGTTTCTTGTCGTCCCCTTCAATCTGATACCAGCGGGCTTCGGGAATATCCGTGTGCTGAAGCATCAAATCCTTCACTTTGGAATATTCGACCCAGCGCAGGCGCGTTTCTAAGTCCATCGGGCTGAGTTTCCAGCGGCGGCGCGGGTCACGGGCGCGGCTCTGGAAGCGGCGCTCTTGTTCGGCATCGCTCACCGACAGGTAATATTTCACCAGCGTGATTCCAGAACGCACCAGCAACCGTTCAAACTCCGGGCAGGAGCGCATAAATTCCCAGTATTCGTGGTCGGTGCAGAAGCCCATCACTCGTTCCACGCCGGCGCGGTTGTACCAGCTGCGATCAAAAATCACGATTTCGCCGGCGGCGGGCAGGTGCGCCACATACCGCTGGAAATACCACTGCGTCCGTTCCACATCTGACGGCTTGCCCAACGCCACCAACCGCACCCCTCGCGGGTTCAACGGCTCGACAATGCGCTGGATCAGCCCGCCTTTACCGGCGGCATCGCGCCCTTCAAAGATCAATACCACCCGCAAGCCGCGCTGCTGCACCCAGTATTGCAGTTTCACCAGTTCAAATTGCAAATGTTCCAGTTCTTGCAAATAGAATTCGTCCTCTAACTTCGGCAGGCGCGGCGGATGCGAACCATTGACGCTCAGTGCAACATCCTCACGCGCCGTCGAATCGGCTGCGGGTTTGCTTTTCTTGCCCTTTTTCGCGTTCTTTTCCTTCGCCATGTCGTTTCCCCCCTTCACCATCGGCTACCATGATTATAAACCTGTTAAAAGGGGTGCGGAGATAAAGAAAGCCGTTACAAAAGGTGTATGATGCAAAGAGGTATGCAACCCGGCGCGAACCGTTTGCGTATAGCATCGTATCTATCCGAACTGCTGAGTGAAAGGAATGCCCATGCGTAAAGGGTTCTGGAAACTACTGGCATTTGTGTTCATAACCCTCATGGCTGGCAGCGCCGCCGCGCAGGATACGCCCCTGACGGTCTACTGTACTGGGCTTTCGGATGCCGACTGCGCTCTGCTGACCGACTCGGCGGCGGTCATGCGTTCGGTCACATCGGCAGCTATCGAGATGGACATCCGCGCCAGCCTCAGCGGCTTGCCGGATGTGCCGGGGGTATTGAGCGTGCGCATCAGCGGGAATGGCTCGTATGCCATTACCGACCCCGCCGGATTGGGTATCCTGTCCGATCCAGATGTGATCGCGCTGGCTTCCACCGACCCCGCCGCTTATTTCCAGCAGTTGGCTTCGGCGCTCAAAGCCTTCTCTGGCGACCTATCGTTCACCTTGTTCTTCTCACCGGAAATTCGCAGCCTCGTGGGCGTTTCTTTTTTCGCCATTGACACGCCGCTGCCGGATAAAATCGGCTTCAGCGCCCGCATGGTGGAGGGCATCGGGTATTTGAACCTGAGCAAACTGGCGGGGCTGGATCGCTCCGGTGAACTGCCGCAAGGGTGGGTGGGGATGGATCTGGCGGCGGCGCTGAACGCGGCGCTGGCACAGATGCCGCCCCTGTCGTCCACACCGACTGGCACAGAGTTATCCACCACTGACCAGATCGCGCTGATGCAGCGTTACGCCCGCACTGAACGGTTGGCGGATACCACAGTAGACGGGCAATCGGCGGCGGTCTTTCACCTGTCGCTCGATATGGTGGGGCTGCTGGCTGACCCCGGTTTTCGCGGCCTGATGGAACAACAGTTGGCTGCGCAGGGGCAAACCCTCTCGAAGAACGAGTTTGAGCAGGTGATGCAGATGGTTCGCCTGCTGGTTCAAGACCTGCACGTTGATTCGACGCAAGCGGTGGCGCTGGAAAGCAAACAGGTGTTGCAAAGCAGTTTCACCTTCCACTGGCCGCTTGATCTGGGGGCGTTTATGTCCAGCGTAACGGGCAGCAACGAACCCACAGACCGCCTCGATGTTCTGATCGAAGCGCAAACCCACTTCAGCCAGTACGATGCGGTTGCGCTCATCGAAGCGCCCGCCGACGCGCAAATTGTGCCGCTTACGGAGATAAAATGAGGAGCGAGTATAAAAATACTGTATAAAATGGACGAAACCCCCAAATCTTAGGGAACGTTTCGTCATAACTGCCCTATAATGAGAAGCGTGTGTTTAACACAATTGAAATCAGCTATGGAGAGAAACTATGCGTAAATGGATAGTCGTTCTGATTGCGGCGCTGACACTGTTCAGCATCGGTGGCGCGGCGCTGGCACAGGACCCGTCAGCGGTTTTCTGCGGTTCGCTGGCGGAAGCGGATTGTGCCATTCTTCAGCAGTCTGCCGCTGCTTCGATGCAAATGTCTTCGGCCTCTGCAAAATTCGAGTTGAATGTCAGCGTGGCCGGCTTATTTGGCCCGACGCCGATCGTTCTGTCGGTTGTTGGTGACGGCTCGTATGCCATTACCGATCCTACCGCGTTGGCAGGCATTCAGAACCTGACCAGCCTCACCAGCGGCAACCCCGCTGACATGGCAAAGGCGTTTGGCCCGCTGCTGAAGGCGTTCAGCGGTGATCTGAACCTGACCATCAACATCCCGCCGGAACTGGCGATGATGGCTGCCATGCAGAGCACGGGCGACACCCCGCCCCCGCAGATTCCCCCCAGCATCAGCCTCGGCCTGCGCATGGTGGATGGTGTTGGCTACGTGAATCTGGAAGGCGTGGCTGCGCTGGATGCGTCCGGTCAGACCCCGAAGGGCTGGATCGGCATGGATCTGGTGAAGGCAATGGAACAGGTGATGGCCTCCGGCATGGGTGCGAACAGCACCGGCACCGCCACCGACGCGGTTCAGAACATGGACGCGCTGGCGAAGTTCATGAAGGTTGAACGCCTCGCCGACACGACGGTTGACGGTCAGCCCGCCGCCGTTTTCCAGACCACGCTCGATCTGGCTGGCCTGCTGAGCAGCCCCGAATTGATGCAGACAATGCAGTCACAGGGCGGCAGCGACAGTGCCAGTATGCAGCAGAGCATGATGGCTGCGCAGGCTTTCCTGACCGGCGTGACCGCTGTGGGTACGCAGACCATCACCCTGAATGACTTCTACAACCGCGCCGCCAGCGCCGAAATCAAGATTCCGCTGGATATGGCCGCGCTGATGGGTGGCGCTGACTCTAGCTCCTCCGGCCCTTCGCAGAAGTTGGACATTGCCATCACCATGAGTACAACGGTGGCTGACATCAATAGTGCTGCTCCCATTGCCGCCCCCGAAGGCGCGCAGATGGGCGACCCCGCCATGATGATGGGTTCGATGGGCAGCTAGTTCGTCTTAACCCGCAACAAAAAACAGGGGTGCTTCAAGCGCCCCTGTTTTGATTCAAGCCGGTGGTGAAGAACCGCGAACGGGATACTACGGGGAACCGCTGTAGAACGCCGCCCGCACCTTCGTGTCGGCGAAGTTGGGGTAGCCAAATTCCCCGATCAAATCATGCAGGTTCACTTCGCCCATCTGGTGAATGCCCACCAGCAGATCGCTCAATACGATGTCTACCACCAGCAGCAGGCGGCCAAAGTTCTCGTATTGTCCCTGCAAAGCGGTGAATAGCACAGCAAACACGCGCTCGCGCAGTTCGGTGTCCATAATCCCGCTGCCCGGCCAGCTGACCGGCCATTGGTCGTGATAGGTGCCGATTCGCAGAATATCCAAGCGGAGTTGTGCCAGCTGACTGATGGCGGCTTTGCGATCCTGCGCGTCCACCAACCGCGATGCCCCGCGATAGGGCGCGTTCGGAAGCTGCTGGTACAACTGCCCCGGCTGAGTCAGTTCGACCAGACGATAGATACTCCGGTCTTTCAGCCCCAGCCCTTCACCCAGCGCCAGCGCACAGCGGCGGTAATACTTCACACGGGCGGCATCTTCCGAATGGCGATCCATCCGCCACAACAGCGAAAGATAATCCCCAAAATCCATAGGCAGACGCGGCGGCTCATCCGGGCCGTAGCTGGAGGTGAGCTGGCTAATTCGCGTGCGTTCAATCCGGTTAGTCATAGTCAAACATGTTCCGCTGATGAGATGAACAAGCGTTTCTCTAGTATATCGTTAAAATATCATCAGTACCATTAGTTTTCGCCGTAGTATATCAGCGCCCATGCGCCAGTAAGGTCGAGCGATCTAATGGTATCTTTTTGTGTCACCCATTCGCCGACCCTCACCGCGCCCTTGCGCCATAACGTTTAGCGAAGGAGACACATCATGTTCGCCGGAATTGACATTGGTAAAGCATCGCTATATGTGTGCCTTGCCGACCCCACCACGCCACCGCCAGCCGTTCCATCGCCACCGTCAGCTATGCGGATAGCGACTGGCATGTTCAGCTAGCCGATCTGCTGCGCCAGTGCTGCGTGATTGTATTCGAGCCAACAGGCTTGAACTACAGCCAGCCCATCTTAACCGCCCTCAGCTTGCACGATCTGTCGCCGGCGATCTATCGCATGAACCACGCCGCCACAGGAGATTTGCGCCGCAGCGCCATCAGCAGCGCCAAGACAGACGACATGGACAGCCGAGCATTAGCGTATGCCGCGTCCTTGATCGGCGAAGGAACACCGCCGCGAGGTTGCCGATCATTCCGCCCAGAGATCGAGCAACGCGCCGAAACCTTGCGCCACGTCGTAAACGCGCACCGCCGATTGACCAAAGAACAAACACGCCTACTAAACCAGATTGACAGCGTAGCGCACGGCATCTGGCCTGGAATGTCGAAAAATACCTATATCAGAGCAGCTTCATTCGGCGCAATCAGCCCCGCCGATATGCACGAACTCATTGCAGCCCGACCAGCAGGCATACACGGAAATATGTTAAGAGCAATCGCCAAGATGATCGCAAACATCCCGCCGATTGAATGCGCCAATCATGCCCGTATAACCATGAACCGCACCATTGACCGCTTGATTGTGTTGCGTGAGGAAATCACCAGCACCGATCTAGAAATCACGACCATCATTGACCAAGACCCGTTCGCAGATGTAACCACCAGATGGCGAACCGTGCCAAGCATCAGTGATCTTGACATAGCCGCATTCCATATTGCCACCCGCGCCGAAGCCGCCACGCTTGATCGAGACGCATTTGTATCAGCACTGGCAGCCAACCCCCACACCGAACGAAGTTCGACGATTGACAACACCGGAAAACGCCGCCGCAAGGGATATAAACCCGCAATGGCGGCCTTATTCATGTTGACGAACCGCTTATTACGACCTCAGGCGCAGTACAGCATTATCCAACAATACCAAGCTCACCTTGAAGCCACCCACCGCGAACGCACCGCGCCAGCTTGCCGCCGCAAACTGGCCTCTATTTTATCAGGTATCGCCCGCAATCCCGCAGGCGCTTGGAAGAAGCTCAGGGTAATCGCTTCAAAATGAAAGGAGGGGGATAATCGGGAAAAAATGAGGAACAAGTGATGTCTAGCGATATGCCAACTAGTCTGGAAACCTGTTTCAGTGACCTACCCGACCCTCGTGTACAGGGGCGATGTGACC
>CAIPFY010000237.1 GCA_903864435.1 uncultured Chloroflexota bacterium
GGAACGCAGCGCATTCAGCAGGGTGCGGCGCGGGAAGTCCGTCTCCGATAGTTCGAGCAGGTTGATGAGCGCCGAGATGGCGGGGTTCTTGAGCAGCGTGTCGCCATGCGCCAGCGCGACAGGAACGCCGTAGCGCCGCGCCGCATCGCTGAGCGCCCCGCCGTAGCGCCCCCAATCGCGCACCGCGATCAGGATGTCGTCCGGTTGTGCGCCGTTGAGCAGCAGCCGTTTGGCGTGGCGGATGATCGCGCCGACTTCGTTCACCGGATCGGGCATTTCGATCAGATTCAGGCAACCTTCAGTGGAACATTGTTCCTTTTTGGGCAGGAAGATGCGGCTGGTGAGGTGGTAGAGCGCGTTGTCGGGCGTTTTTTCGGCGATTGGCTCACCCGCTTTGGGGGTGGGGAGCGTGATCGGCACACCCGCTTTGAGGAATGCGGTGTGCAGCCGTTCCCACGCCTGCTGAAAGCGCCGTCCGATGGTGCCTTCGCGTCCGGGGACGGTGGGCAGGGTGATGAGTGTTTGCGTGGCGCGTCCTGCCAGCGCCGCCAGCAGGTCGGCTTGCAGCGGGTTGAACTGGTCGAAGCCATCCACCACCAGCAGCGCGATGTTCGTGCCGAGCGCGGGTTTGTCGCGCAGTTGCGCCAGCGCCAGCCAACCTTCACCTTCGCGGTCTACCAGATTCTTAGTTTGCAGGAACGCCTGATAGTGGGCGTAGATGGCGGCTAGTTCTTTGTCTTTGTCCGTGCCTGTTTCAGCGAATTTTGAGAAGGCGTCGGGCAAGACCTGCGCCTGTTTGAGTTCGTAGATCAGGTCAGCGACAATTTCCACAAACCCCGGCATCTGCGCCACCGCTTTGAAGGTCTTTAACCTGTTCTGTTCGTTCAGGTCGTTAATCAGGCTGCCGAGCAACCGCAACCGCGCTGAATGGTCGAGTTCGCGCTGAGGCATACCCGCCAGATCAAGCAGGTGTTGATAGAGCTTGTAAAAGGTGAACAGGTGGACATTGAACAGGATGGTATTGGGCGCGGCATCAATCAACCGCTGGCGGAAGGCGTCTTCCTGACGGCTAGACGGTAGGAGAACCCAGATGGGCGCAAGCGGCGATAGACCATCTGCCAGTATTTGTTCGATGGCAGCAGATGTTTTGCCCGCGCCGACTGGCGCAAGCAATATGTGGGATGTCATAGGGACTCACTCATCCCCCAGCAGCAGGCGACGCGCTGCGGCCACAGCAGACGGCGCCACGCGATCCGGGTTGGTTAAATACTGCGCTTGTAAAGTGGTCAGCAGGTCGGTGAGGTTACAGGCTGGCACGACGGGTTCGCGCTGCGAGAGGGTGGCCTCCTGCGGCGTGGCGGTGAACACGATGATGCCGAAGACGGGAATATCTGCCAGCTTGTGTTTGGCGAAGAAAGCGCGTAAATGCTGCACATCGTCCACCGCCTGTTTGGTGGGGTTGAAGTGCAGCGGCACCCACTGGTTGCCTTTGTTGAGGGTGAGCCAGTTCGCGCCTTCACAGGCGAACGCGCCGATGTTATCCACGATGCGGAACACCAGCGCACCGGGCGGGCCGATGAGTACCGCGTCAGTATAGGCTGCGCCGGGTGGATTTAAGTTGCGAACAAACAAGAAGCGGGGATCGAAAAACTGCGTTTGAATCAGAAAATCGCCCGTCATCAAAGCAAGGTCATTGTCACGGCGGCGGGTGCGGGCGCGAACGATCAGGCCGATGCCCCCGACCAAGCCGGCGACACCCGCGTAAAACACGACATTCCCGATGAGCATGAGCAGGCTGAACATTGTGTCGGTTTTGGAGACGATCGGGATGTTGGTCACGATCAGGCCAACGACCGTTAGCAGCGCACCCAGCGCAAGCACAATGAACCCGATCTGATAGAGCTGGTACGAACGACGGGTGAGCGTCTGCAATGGGGCGAGATTTTCCATACGCGCTTATTTCCCGGACTTACGGGGCGGCAGCACTCTGGAAACGGGTTGCGACAGCGGCGTGCTTTTTTCGGCGCGGACTGTGGCGGCGGGATTAGCCGTCCGCACACGGCGTTGGGCGATGATGTCCTCCAGAATGCGCTGAAGCTCATGAAAACGCGGCAGCGGTTTGTATATGATTTTGTCCGCATCCGTCCGCTTCATGATGTCTTCTTCTTCTTCGGGCGTTAGATGATAGGCGGTACTGAATACAATCGGAATTTGCGCCATCTTGGGACTCTGGCGCAGGCGTTCAGCCACATTCACCCCGTTAATTTTTCCGGGCAGGCGAATATCAATCAAAGCCAGTTCGGGTAGTTCACCGGGGTAACGCCCCCGATCTACCTCGTTAATCCACGCAGTAGCTTCTTCGCCTTCGACAAATGCAGCGCCATCAATGCCCCACATCTCGAACATTGTTAGCAGGACTTCGTAAATGTCCGGCTCATCTTCCACGACCATCCATGTCGACAAGGCGCACTCCTTATAAAGCCTCGAAGCCTCATAGCCTCGCTACCGGACGCTCTAACCATATTCCATGATTATAACTATATTTTTCTTACCCGGATATGCAAATCTGTTACAAAGCCGATACAAAACCCCATACCTGATTATAACAAAAAATTGACCGGATGAAAATTGAGGAATTGGTGGTTCCAGCGAAAGGATAGGTGGGTAAATTTTTAATCTATTTTCATTAATAGAGCAGGTGAAATTAAAGATATTTTCGGCGTGGGCTGCGGCTAGGAATTGTGTTTGCTGAAGCCGCACACTTGCCTTCACGCGGCTAAATTCCTGCATTGAGCGTACTTCATGATTGTAGGTATACTGAGGAAAGCACGGGATTTGTGCTGGAGGCTGGTGTGATCTGGTTAATCGCCGAAGATGAGGCTGACATTCTAAATCTGGTGGCTACCATGTGTCGGGTATGGGGGCATGAACCCCTCATGTTCGAGAGTGGCGGCAAGGCGTGGGCGTGGCTGGACAGCGTGGAAAACGAGACTTATACGGGCGTGATGCCGGATTTCGTTCTGATGGATATTCGGATGCCCGGAAAAAAGGGGAATGAGGTGGCGAACCGGATGCGTTCCATGAGCGCCTTTCGGAATACGCCTATCGCGCTGATGACGGCCTACGTCCTTAGTCCGGCTGACCGCGAGGCCATCGTCAATACCGATGGGGTGGACGACATCATTTCTAAACCACTGCCCAGTTTTGATGAACTGCATCAAGTGCTGCACAGGATTATTGAACAGAAGGCAAAGCCGGTATTATGAGCGCCGATCCGCAAGAGGTGAGCAGCAGCATCAACCAAGTCAACACACTGGGGAAGGCCACCCAGACTCTATTCAGCCGCCTTTACAACGGATTGCGCCACCGTTCGGGCAAACCGAGCGTCCTGCCGCCTAATCAGCGCCAGCAGCAGTTACAACGCGCCGTGAAGAGCCGCAATGCGGAAATTCAACGCCTGCGCGGGATTCTGGCGGCGATTGATGAAGGTGTCATCATGCAGGACTTGGACGGGCGCATTGTCCATGTGAATGCTGCCGCCCAGAAGTTGATCGGCAACCGCAAAGATTTCTGGACGAGCGAATTGGGCGGCCTATTTAATGCCTACCGCGATGTCGTGACGGTGGAATCCGAACTGGTTCCACTGGGCGAACCGAGCCGCATCCAGATCAACAACCTGATTGTGGGGGCGCAGGTGGCGGCGGTGGCGGATGACAACGGCAACCGCATCGGCACCATGATTGTGCTGCGTGATGTGACCCGCGATGCCCTGTCTGACCGCCTGAAAGACCAGTTCGTGACGGCGATTTCGCACGAACTGCGCACGCCGATGGCGGTAATTAAGGGCATGAGCGATATCATTATCAATCAGTCCGAGAACAACAAGCCGCCCAACCGCCGCTTTCTGGAAACGCTCACCCGCAACGTGGATATTCTCGACCGGATGATTGTGGAACTGCTGGACATCGCGGAGATGAGCGCAGCCACGTTCACGGTGCGGCGCACGCCGATCAACCTCGAAGAACTGGTGATGAACGTGGTTAAGGGCGTGACGCCGGAAGTGAAGCGGGCGCAGCTGGAAGTAAAGGTGATGGCGAAGGACAACGAGCGCCTGACCATCATCGGGGACGACCAACGCTTACGCTGGGCGTTCGGTCATATGCTGCAAAACGCGATCCGCTATACCGAACCGGAAGGCCACATCATCCTGTTGATGGGGCTGAGTGGTCAAGACCATGTGACGCTGCAAGTGGTGGATACCGGCGTGGGCATCTCCAAGAAAGACCTGCCGCACATTTTTGACCGCTTCTACCGGGGTGAACCGCGCACGCGCAGCGGCAAACTGCTTGACCCACGCGGATTGGGGCAGGGGTTGTTCGTGGCACGTACCGTAGCCGAGTCGCACGGCGGGTATTTGACCGTTCGCAGCGAAGTCGGGCAGGGCAGCGTGTTCACGATGGTGCTGCCGTTTAGTCCCCCAGAGTCGGAACACCCGAATTAGTTTGCTACGTTGCGCCTTTGCAGGACATAACGTTACAATTTGCACTTAAATACCTTCGCTGTCGCAGGGACAAGCGGCGTGCGGGATTCTAAGGAGCGAGATGGTGGCGGGACAACAAGGCGCATTCACCTTCGTGCTGCACAGCCACATTCCCTATACACGCCTTGCGGGACGTTGGCCGCACGGTGAAGAATGGATTCACGAAGCCGCTGTCGAAACGTATATTCCCCTGCTAAATACGCTTTACGATCTTCGAGACGCGAATGTGCCTTTCCGCCTGACGCTGGGGATCACGCCAGTGCTGGCGGAGCAATTGGCAGATGCGGACATCCTCGCGCATCTGGAGCAATATCTGGATGCGAAAATTGCCGCTTGTGCTGCGGATCGCGCTTATTATGCTGCGCCGGGAACAGCCGACCCCACCCTGAGTGCGCTGGCGGCGCGGTTTCAACGTGAATTTGCCGCTGTCAAAACAGCGTTCCAGAACCGCTTTAAGCGTGACCTGATCGGCGCTTTTCGGCAGTTGCAAGATGATGGCTATCTGGACATTCTGACCAGCGCCGCCACCCATGCCTACCTGCCGCTGCTCTCGCGTGATAGCAGCTTACGCGCACAGCTTTTAACCGGCATTCACACCCATGAGCGTTTGTTCGGGCGCAAGCCGACGGGCATCTGGTTGCCGGAGTGCGCGTACCGTCCGGCGTATGTCAGCGATGACGGGGTGCAGCGGCAAGGGCTGGAGGCGCTGCTGGCAGAGTTCGGGCTGCGCTACTTCTTCAGCGAAACCCACGCGATTACGGGCGGACAGCCAGTAGGCGTGGCGGCGGGCGAGGTGATCGGCCCTTACGGCAGCATCCAGCGGCGCTATGTGATTCCGCCGTCCCGCGCAGGCGGCATTCCGGCGCGTGCAGCCAGCATCTTCCGGGCGTATGACGCGGCGAACGCGGCGGACGGGGGCAATCCCTCCGGCGTGGCGGTCATCGGGCGCAACAATGTGGTGGCGATGCAGGTGTGGAGCGCCGAACTGGGCTACCCCGGTGATTTTGATTACCGCGAGTTCCACAAACGCGCTGGCACCAGCGGGATGCGCTACTGGCGCGTGACCGGCGTGAAACTCGATCTGGCACAAAAAGATATGTATCACCCCGAATGGGCGGCGATCAAGATAGACCAACATGCCGAGCATTTTGCGCATGTCATTGGCGACCAGTTGCGGGATTTCCGCGCTCAGGCAAACGGCGAATTCGGGCTGGTGGCCGCCAATTTTGATACGGAACTGTTCGGTCACTGGTGGCATGAAGGTGTGGAATGGTTGGGTAACGTGCTGCGCCATCTGGCGGTCAGCCGCGAGATTCAACTGATGACAGCGGCGGAATATCTGGATGCGCACCCGCCTGCCGAAACGCTGATGATCCCCGAAAGTTCGTGGGGCAGCGGCGGCGGGCATTTCACATGGGACAACGGTGATACCCATTGGATGTGGCCCGCCATTCATGAGGCGGAAGCGCGGATGGAACGTCTGGCGGCGCGAGAAGCCGCACCGGAGAGCGATGAGGAACAGGTGCTGGCGCAGGCCGCCCGCGAACTGCTGCTCGCGCAGAGTTCGGATTGGTCGTTCCTTGTGACGACCGGACAGGCGCGGGAATATGCCATTCAGCGTTTTAGCACCCACATGGAACGTTTTGATCGCTTGGCGGATAGCCTTGAGGCCGGACAGCCTGACCAATCTCTAAGTGATTCTTACCGGACGCTGGACAATCTTTTTGCGGATATTGATTATCGCGTCTTTCGCGGGGTATAGTCTGCTTCGGAAAGGCATATCAAGGGGAAACAGAGCGTGGCTATGAATGTCTTGTTTGCCAGCACAGAAGCCGCGCCATTTGCAAAAGTGGGGGGGATGGCGGATGTAGTGGGTTCGCTGCCAGCCGCCTTGCGCCGCAAAGGTGTGGATGCGCGGGTGATCCTGCCTTTCTACGGCTTTATCAACCCGGAGAAGTATAACGTCGAGTTGGCGTTCGATTTCTGGTTCCCGCGTAAGACGGGCGCAGTCCATACCTATGTGTACCGGGCAACGGTGGACGGCGTGCCGTTCTATCTGGTGCGCGGGTGGCCGTATTTTGGCGACGAGGCCAGCACCTATACCGATTGGGGCTGGGACGTGCCGCGTTTCCTGTACTTCAGTCAGGTGACGCTGGCGGTGGCGTGGGAACTGCGCGGGCGCGAGGGCTGGTTCCCGGATGTGTTTCAGGTGAACGACTGGCATACCGGCCTGATTCCGTTTTTGCTGTCCGTCAGCCGGGGCGATCCCAATTGGGCGGGGGTGGGGTCGGTGCTGAGTATTCACAACATGGCCTATCAGGGCGAGTATGTGGGCGGTTGGACGTATCAACTGGGCATTCCGGTGCGCAATCAACCCGATCTGGTTTATCAGGATAAGACCGATAACCTGATGGGGATTGCGATTGCGTATTCGGATATGGTGACGACGGTTAGCCCACGTTATGCGATTGAAATTCAGTACCCTTATATGGGCTACGGGCTGGATGGCCTGATCCGTACTCGCCTCCCTGACCTGTACGGCATTCTAAATGGGCTGGATGTGGATTTGTGGAATCCGGCCACTGACCCGCTACTGCTTTCCAATTTCGACGCCGAGAACTTCGGCACGTTGCGTCCGCCGAATAAGGCACAACTTCAGCGCGACGCTGGCCTGCCGGTGCGTGCCGATGTGCCGATCATTGGCGTGGTCAGCCGTTTAGTCTCGCAAAAGGGGTTCGACCTCGCTATTCCTGCGCTGCGCCAACTGCTTTCGGAAAACGATGTGCAGGTGGTGGTTCTGGGTTCGGGAGAGCCGAATCTCGAATACGATTTCTCGCGGTTAGGCGCGGATTTCGTCGGGAAGGCGCGTGTTTTTCACGGGTACAACGCGCTGATCGCGCAGCGTATTTATGCCGGTAGCGATGTGTTTCTCATGCCTAGCCATTTCGAGCCGTGCGGCATTGGTCAGATGATCGCCATGCGCTACGGGTCGTTGCCGTTGGTGCGTGAAACGGGCGGGCTGGCGGACACGGTGGAGAACTACGACAACGGGCCAGCCGAGCGGGGTACGGGATTTGTGTTTGGTTGGCAGCAGCCCAATGCGGTGCTGAATACGCTGCGCTGGGCGGTGGATGTGTTCAGGGAGCGACCGGACGCATGGCGCCGGATGCAGCAGCGTGCGATGCAGCGCGATTTTAGCTGGGACAGCAGCGCGTCTGCTTACATCGAGGTTTATCGCAAAGCGATCATTAGACGCAGAGGAGCATATACCGAATGAAGATCAAAGCTGTCATTCTTGCGGGTGGTGAAGGGACACGTCTCGCCACACTCACGGCAAAACGTGCCAAGCCAGCCGTTCCGTTTGCTGGAAAATATCGCATTATTGATTTCACGTTGAGCAACTGCGTCAACTCGAATATTTTTGATGTGCTCATCCTCACGCAGTACCGCCCACACAGCTTGAACGACCATATTGGTCGTGGTCGCCCGTGGGACTTGGATCGCTCGTTTACGGGGGGCGTGCAAATTTTGCAGCCGTACAAAGGCCGTGCGGATACCGACTGGTATGCGGGCACAGGCGACGCGGTGGCGCAAAACCTGAACTTCGTGCGGCGCGGACGGCCCGACTATGTGCTAATCCTCTCCGGCGATCATATCTACGAGATGGATTATGATGTGATGCTCAACTTCCACCGTGAGCGCAAGGCGGATGCCACCGTTTGCACGATCCGCGTGCCGATGGACGAGGCCAGTCGCTACGGTATTCTGGATGTAGAAGACGACTATCGCGTGCGCGAATTTGTGGAGAAACCCGTCAATCCTCCCGGCAACCTCGCCAGCATGGGCGTGTACATCTTCAACTACTCGGTGCTGGAACAACTGTTGCAGGAAGACCAGAAGCGCAAAGGTTCTAGCCACGATTTC
The DNA here is from genome assembly GCA_903864435.1 of uncultured Chloroflexota bacterium. Taxonomy (GTDB): domain Bacteria; phylum Chloroflexota; class Anaerolineae; order Aggregatilineales; family Phototrophicaceae; genus CFX2. Next base: position 8,465 of record CAIPFY010000237.1, read on the forward strand.
GGCAAGGACATCCTGCCGCGCATGGTGATCGAGGGGATGCGCGTGTACGCCTATCCCTATGGTGGGTACTGGATTGATGTGGGGACGATTGACGCCTACTGGGAAGCCCACATGGATTTAATCGGGTCGCCGCCGTCGTTGAACCTGAATGACCGCACATGGGTTATTCACACCCTCAGCGAGGAGCGTCCGCCGGTTCATATTCACAACGGCGCGACGGTACGCAACAGTTTGATTACCGACGGGTCGGTGGTTTCGGAAGGCGCGGTGGTGGAGAACTCGATTCTGTCGCCGGGTGTGTATGTGGGGCCGAACGCGGTGGTGCGCGAGTCGATCATCCTGACCGACTCCTATATCGAGGCCGGTGCGGTGGTGGAACGCTGCATTCTGGATAAGATTGTCGTGATCGGACACAACGCGCATGTGGGCAAAATTCAGGAGATGGGTGAGTTGGGGATCACCTGTGTGGGCAAGAACACGCATGTGCCTGCTGGCTACTCAATCGGACACAGTTGCATTCTGGGGACAGACCTGCGCTTGGAAGATTTCGCGGCCTTCCCCAACAAGTCGGTGCCGAACGGAACGCAAATCGGCTATAAGAAAAAATAGACGGGCATACTGCCCTGTGTGAGGGGTCGTTTTCAGAAGGCTCTGGCAGCCGCAACCGCTGGACGTGACTTTTGCACAGAAGCCAGTACATGAGGAGAGCATTATGTCCAAAATCGAGCGAAGCGCCTTGTGTGTACATGGGCATTTTAGCCAGCCTCCGCGTGGAAACCCGATGGATAGAACCATCGGCGTTGAACCGGATGCTGCGCCATATACCAACTGGAATGAACGCATTAACCAGACGTGCTATCTGCCGAATGCGCAGATAGGCAACTTTAAGGGCATTAGCTACAGCTTCAGCGAAGGGCTGATGCAGTGGTTGGAAGCCAATGCTACCGAGACTTATTCGGCGGTGGTGCAGGCCGATCATGCCGCGCCGAACTATCCTAGCAGCGGGAACGCGCTGGCGACGGCCTACAATCATGTGATTCTGCCGCTGGCTCGTAAGCGCGACAAGATGACGCAGATTGTGTGGGGCATCGCGGTTTTTAAGCGGCACTTCGGGCGTGCGCCGCTAGGCTTCTGGTTGCCAGAGATGGCTGTTGATCTGGAAGCTCTGAAGATGCTGGCTGAATCTGGCATTCAGTACACCATTTTGACCGAGAAACAAGTTCATGGCCTGCCGATGAACGGCGGTTCGGGGCCGTTCCGGGTGGAACTGCCCGGTGGCAAGAGCATTGGCGTGTTCGTTCGCCATGATGCGCTGTCCACCGAGCTCTCGTTCAATGTTCATAATCTCGGCGGTGCCGGACACTGGTGCCACCAGAAGCTAGGGCCGGCCCGCAAGACGGCGGGGCCGCTGGTGCTGCTGGCAACGGCAGGCGAAACCTTCGGTCATCACTACGCGGGTGAGGAGCAATTCTTGCACTGGCTGATTACCCACGAAGCGGCTCAATCCGGCTACAAAGTGGTGACGCTGGACGAGTATTTCCTGAGCAATCCGCCACAGCACAGCATCACGATTGAGGAGCGCAGCAGCTGGGGCGATCAGCCGGGGCTGACCCAGTGGTTCGCTGGCACAGTGGAACACGGACGCGATACCACATGGAAGGGTGCGCTGCGGCGGGCGCTGGATAATGCCACTAGCGATGTAGATCGGGTGTATGAGGAACTGGTGCGCCAGTACAACGTTGATGCGTGGGAACTGCGGAATGCGTTCCTGCCCGCGTTGTTCGAGGGGCAAAGCGTGGACGAGTTCATCGCCGAGCGTTTGCCCAAGATGACCAAGAAAGAGCAGACCACGCTGAAGGCGCTTTTGCAGGCGCAGCGTTTGACACAGCGCATGTACAACAGCTACACCTTTACCGACAATCAGATGGACGGTCGCCAACCGCGTTATGCGATTGCCTGTGCTGCACAGGCGCTGGCACTGGCGCAGGAGGCCACCAACGTTGATCTGAACGACCGCTTGCCGCTGGATTTGGCGGTGATGACCACGCCGGATGTATCGCTCACCGGTGCGGATTTGCTGCGCGACGCGGTGCAAGCCTACCAGATTGGCGCGTTTTCGTAACCGGAACCCGGCACTAGGAATAAAAAGACCCGATCCACGCAGATCGGGTCTTTTGTGCTGCTTTGAAGCGATTGAAGCTAGGTTGTGACAACCGAGTTGTCACCGCTGAAGGGGTTCGGAACGTACTTGTCAGCTTGTTCGTCGTTGCGCCATTCCGTGCTGTTCACCAGATACCGGAATTGGTAGTCGCGCCCGGTTTCGAGATCGAGGCTGATCGAGAATTGGCCGCTTTTCTTGACCAATTTCATCGGGGTCGCCTTTTCGTCCCAGTTGTTAAAGTCACCCACCAGATAGGCGGTTTCCGCCTTGATTGATTCTGGAAGCGTGAAAGTGACTTTGCATACGGGCTTGCTCTTCAGATGTTGCTTTTTCAGCATCAAGCGTCTCCTCAGACTTACGAACGACAGTTTGTGAAAAACTGGACACATGCGATTCTAACATAGGATATTAGTAGGGAACAGGTCATTTTTCACAAGCTTAACCCTATCCCCTCTCAGGGTAATCGCTTCAAAATGAAAGGAGGGGGATAATCGGGAAAAAATGAGGAACAAGTGATGTCTAGCGATATGCCAACTAGTCTGGAAACCTGTTTCAGTGACCTACCCGACCCTCGTGTACAGGGGCGATGTGACC
>CAIPFY010000238.1 GCA_903864435.1 uncultured Chloroflexota bacterium
CCTCGGTACTGGCTAGGACGGGACATAAAACTTGCCTGTGGACAGGCTGTAAGACCAACGCCCTTTGGGGCAGCGGCAGGACTGGATGAAGCAGGAACAACCCGGATGGGTACATTTGTACACAAGAAAGGTAGCAGAACGATAATGCAAGGCATGGCTTTAATTCTTTTCGCGCTGTTTGCGCTACTGCTGGCTGGAATCTACCTCGGCATCCGGCGGCACTGGTTCGCCCCCGGCAAAACAGCCGCTATCGGCGTCATCGTAGCGATGGTGCTGATGACCCTCGTGGCCTTCGCACAGGGCAATTCCCCTGTGCAAGCGGTAGTCGTCGGTGTGGTGCTAGGGGGGCTGTTCGGCGGGGCAACCCTCGCGGGGGCATGGTACTTCCAGAGTCAAGAACTGCGCGCCCACATGGAAACCTACAGCCAAGACGCGCAGCCCGACGATGACTACGAAAACACCTAAAAGCTACCGCTTGGGCAGCGTCCCGACCACCGGAACCCCCAGCGCCTCCACCTGTTCGCGGCGCTGAACAGTCGGGTCGAGATATTCTGCCAGAAATGCCAGCCCCACCCCGGCCAGCAGCGCCAGCGCCACCCGGATCAACGGCGCGATCCGGTTGGTGATCGGCGGCGGCGCAGGTGTCACCACCGGCGTATCCAGAATCGTCACCTGCGCGGGTTCACCGCCCAATTGCGGGAAATAGGCCTGCGCCCGCGTTTGCAGCACAACCACCGCCGCGCTGTTGATCTGCGCCAGACCGTCCGCGTCCGGGTAGGAAAGCGTCAACAACCCCACGCTGCGCTTGTTATCGGCAACCACGCCCAGTTGCCCTACATCCACCCCTACCCCATCGCCTAGCGCCTGCTGAATTTCTTCGCGGAAGCTGCTGCTGCGCACCCAATCGGTGAGCGCGTTCACCGTCAATTCGGAAGCCAGCCACACATCCTGAAAATCGCCATCCCGTCCGGGAATAGCCTGCAACACCTGAGCCGCGCTGTAACGCAGCGTGGTCGAAAACCCGCCGCCCACGCTCCGGCTACTCAACAGTTCGCGTCCGGCAAAAACACCCGCGATCACGGTAGGGATGAGTACCAACCACCACCAACGGCGCAGCACGCGCCACACCCACATCAATTCCATAGAAGCTAATCCTTATTGCGCCAGACCTCGCACAGCCCCCATTGTACGCCAATTCTGACCGGGGTTACAGCAGCGAATGGCGCAACATCAATGCGTCGTCAGCGCCGTCATGTTTGGGACTGCCGGATCGTCGTGAGCAGGCTGTACACCACGTAGATGCCAATGCACATAAAAGTAAATTCGTAGTTGCTCTCCTGAATTTCGCCCAGTTGACCGAGATACGTCAGGCGGCTGACAATCTGTGACAGCAGAAAGTTCGCCAGCACAGCCACCCCGAACAGAAGCGGCACAATATGAATATAGCGTTCAAACCCATCGCGCAGTCGCTTGGAACGCAGGGCGATGAGCGGCACAATGGCGGTATACGTGATCGAAAAAACTTGATACATCTTGAACGGTAGCGAATTCTTCGAGCCGAACATTTCCAGATTATGCAGGTTGATCTCATCCTTATTGTTAAAATTCGCTACGGCATCCGGTGTTTGCAGCCCTAATACGCGCTGTGCCCAGCTAATCTCCTCGCCACCGCCAAAGAAAAACAACGCCGCGAATGCCAGATACGCCCACTTACGGTAAGGGCCAAAACCTAACTTTTTCTCCTCGCGATGAGTTCGGAAAAAGGCATAGAAGAACAACGCGGCGGCCACAAGCAGGCTGATCGCACCAATCCACTCGAAGTAATGATCTTCAGCGGTAATGAGGTCTATAGTTTTCGGGTCGAGGGTGAACATGACCAGATAGGTCATCGCAATGTAGATGACAAGCAGGATAAGAGCCAGTTTCGTAGACTTCATCGCACCCTCTACTTAAGCCAATGTTAAGAGCATAATCATTACTTAACATTGTATGTCATGTTTTCCAAAAATGAAAAAGGGAGTTCCACAAATTCAGAGGTGTGTAGGGGGTAATACAGAAAGGTGCGGCTTGCCGGTTATTCCGTCGCTTCCCAGACGAACGGTGCGCCGGCCTGAAATGCCGCCCATGCGCCGTTCACATAATCGTCCATTTGTCGGGTAAACATGCCGGTATCGAAACGCAACGCATGTTTCCGCATCACCGCCGGATCATAAGCGTCGGCATCGAAGCGGCGCATCGCGTCCATCAGGCTATCCACCGTCATCGCGTCGAACAACTCGCCGGTACGCCCCGGCAGCACGGTATCCAGCGCCCCGCCGCCGCCGAACGCGATTACAGGCCGCCCCGCCGCCTGCGCCTGCACCGGCGTGATGCCAAAATCCTCAAGGCCGGGGAACAAAAAGGCTTTGCAGCGTGCCATCAACCCCGGTAGTTCCTCATCCGGCACGTAGCCTAAGAATTCCACCGTTGGGCCTGCCAGCGCCTTCAACCGTTCCAGATCGCGCCCCTTGCCGCCGATTTTCAATTTCACACCCAAACGGGTTGCCGCCTGTACCGCCAGATCAATACGCTTATACGGTATCAAGCGCGACACGATCAGGAAATAATCTTCGACAGCCGCCCCGCTAACGGGCTGAAATCGCGAGGTATCCACCGGCGGAAAAATGATGACCGACTCGCGTCCGTAATAGGTCTGAATGCGCTGCTGAATTTCGGTGGAAATGGCGATGAAATGCCCCACGCGGCGGGCGGCCTGCGCGTCCCAGCGGCGCAATCCCGCCACCAGCGGGCGCAGCCCCATCTGCACCACCCCGCCCAATCCCTCACGGGCGATATAGCTGTCCAACTGCCACACGTAGCGCGTCGGCGCGAGGCAGTAGCAAATATGCAGCGTCTTGGAACCGCTGCGAAACCCGTGACAAAACCCGCTTTTGTTGCTCAACACCACATCATAGTCGGACAAATTCAGCCCCGACCATCCCACCGGATAAACCGGCAGATACGGCTGGTGATGGCGGTGAATGCCGGGCAGTTTATCCAGCCACAGCGGACGAATATCCCATGTTTGATAATGGGGCGGCATTAAATCCGGCGCGTAAATGCTGGTATACACCGGCGATTGGGGATAGTGGCGCACCAGCACATCCAGCACATCCTCCGCGCCGCCCACCTGATTCAGCCAGTCGTGTACCAATGCGATTTTCACTGGCTTAACCATCCTTTTCGGGCATCGTTTCGGGCAGGGAAAGCTGCAACAAGCGTTGCAACGGCGCAAACGACAGCCGGTGCAACGGGCAGGGGCCGTGTTGCTCCAGCGCGGCGCGGTGTGCCGCCGTGCCGTAGCCCTTATGCGCGGCGAATCCATAGTTCGGGTAGCGGGTATCCATCTCGCGCATATAGGCATCGCGCCACACTTTAGCGAGGATGCTGGCCGCCGCAATGCTCAACGAGAGCGAATCGCCCCGGATAATGCTCTGTTGCGGCACATGCGCCATCTCCGGCCAGCGCATCGCATCCAGCAGCAGGAAATCCGGCTGCAACCCGGCCTCTGCCAGCGCACGGCGCATCGCAAGGCGCGTCGCCGGTACGATCCCCAGCGCGTCCACTTCGGCGCTGCTGGCACTACCCACGCCGCAGGCCAGCGCCGCAGCACGGATATGCGCCACCAACCGTTCGCGTTCGGCGGCACGCACCTGTTTGCTATCCATCACCCCTTCGAGCAAGTGAGGTAGTTCCATTTGACCGTCCGGCAAACAAACAGCCGCAGCCGTCACCGGGCCAGCCCATGTGCCGCGCCCGACTTCATCAAGGCCAACCACGCGGCGGAAACCCGCATCCCAGCGTGCCTGCTCAAGATGCAGGCTGGCTGTGGGAATGGGTTTTGGATTTCGGGGCATACATGCCTCGCAGCCAGTTGCGCCGGATTTGCCAGATTTCGACCAGCAGGTTCAACGAATCCCCGACCAAGCGCATCCGGCTGTCGGCATCGAAGTACCATGTAATCGGCACCTGCTTGATGCGATAGCCGCGCTTCCGGGCGATGAACAGCAGTTCAATATCGAAACCGATACCGATCATCTGCTGCACTTCAAACAAATCCTCGGCGGCACGCTGGTTAAACATCTTGAAGCCGCACTGGGTATCCTCGAAGCCGCGTACTGCCGTCAGCTTGATAATGAGGTTGTTGATGCGCCCAATAAAATGCCGGTGCCAGGGTTCGCCCACGCGGTTTGCCCCTTCCCCTTCGCGGCTGGCAATGATGATGTCGTAACCCTCCACATACGGCGGAAGGAACTGCACAATATCCTCAATCGCCATCGAAAGATCGGCATCACAGATGAAGCGGTAAGCGCCTTTCGCTTCCAGCATCCCCACCTTCACCGCCAGACCTTTGCCGCGCACTGCCGCTTCGATCACGCGCAAATAAGGATGTTCAGCCGCGAACGCCTCACACACTTCTACCGTGCGGTCAATACTGCCGTTTTCGACCACGATCACTTCATAGGTATACGTCTGTGTTTTGAGGAAAGCGTCAATCTTCGCCAGACTCGGCGGCAACCGCGATTCTTCGTTATGAGCAGGAATAATGATAGATAACAGCGGATTCTGATCAGCCAATTCGCGCCTCAGTCTTTCCACAAGACCCGGATAGCAGCCGCTTATCGCAGCATTTCCTCACAGTTGAGACGGCCACAGCAGTTTTTCCAGCACATCGCTGCTGATGCGGCGCGTTTTTTGAATAGCCTGCCGTTTGCGCCACATGCGCGGAAGCCCCCACAGCCCTGCCAGCATCCCGCGCAACCGCGCCCGCGCCGCCGCGCCGCGCCATGCACGCAACGCCTCCCACGCCAGCCGCCCTTGCGCACGCAAGATTTGGCTGCCGTATTTGCGGCTCAGGTCAGACGGATAATTCTTCACCAGCACCCAGATCAGGTTGCGCCCGTCATAGTAGCTGGCCGTGACCCCACCGCCGGTAGCCGAGAGATGATGGTACACGATGGCATGGGGTGTGTAAAGACAGCGCCAGCCCCGCAGTTGCGACCGCCATGCCAGATCAATATCCTCCAGCGAAAAGAAGAAATCGTCGTCCAGCAAGCCGGTTTCATCGAGCAGGCTTTTCCGGTATGCGGAAGAACCGCCGCAGGCGCTAAAGACAAATTCCTCGTGGTCGAACTGACCTTCATCCTTCTGCCACACGCCCCGGTTCCCCGCCCGTCCGTCCACCGTGAAATAATCACCCGCCGTATGAATATAGTCCCGGCGGTCAAACAGCAGCATTTTGCTGGCGACAATCCCCGCTTCGGGGTGGCGTTCAAACGCATCCACCACCGCCGCCGCCCAACCCGCCTCCACTTCCGTATCGTTATTCAATAGGGACACATACGCGCCCGTTGCGGCCTGCATTCCCGCGTTGCAAGCGCCCGTAAACCCCCGATTTTCAGGAAGTTCCACCAGCCGCACCCACGCATAACGGGTTCGCAAAAGTTCCTGCGAACCATCCACCGAGTCGTTGTCCACCACAATCACTTCGAGCGCAGGGTACGTCTGTCGTGCCAGCGCCTCCAAGCACACGGGCAGAAATTTGCCACCGTTCCAGTTCGGAATAATGACGGAGAAGGTCGCTTGCGTCATACGCGCAGCAGTCCTTCCCGATGCAAGAAATCATCCACCGCAGATTGCCACGAACGCAGGCGAATGCCCATCAGCGCCCCCGCCATATTCTGCAAACTGCTGTAACGCGGCGGCACAGACGGGCGACCATACTGGCTGACGACAATCGGCTCAACCGGAGTCCCGGCATAACCGGCACGGTCGAGGAAATAACGGGCAAATGCCCAGCGCGAACACGATCCCTCGTTGGTCAGATGATAGATGCCATAGCGTTCCGTTTCGATCAGCGTCGCCAGCGCCGCCGTCAGATCGTCATTGTATGTCGGGTTCGCCACCTCATCCGTGACCACCCGCAGCGGCTTCCCGGCCTCGGCAGCCGAGAGAACGGCCTGTATGAAGTTCTTGCCCCCGTGCGCGAACAACCATGCGGTGCGCACGATATAGTGGCGCGGGTTAATGTTCATCAAAGCGCGTTCGCCCACCCACTTGCTATACGCATACGGGTTGCCGGGGTTCGGCACATCGTACTCGCTATACGGCTTGGAGCGCAGCCCGTCGAACACCTCGTTGCTGCTCACATACAGCACCGCCGCGCCCACTTCGGCAGCCGCCAGCCCGACATGCTGCGTGCCGAAGCCGTTCACCACAATCGCCCGCTGCGGATCACGCGCACAGCCGTCCACATCCGTCCACGCTGCCGGATGCAACACAATATCCGGCTTGCACGCACGCACCACAGCGCGGGTGGCCTCAAAATCGGTCAGATCAACCCGCAGCACACCCTCGCCAACCACATCCGCGCCAGAAACTTCATGCCCCCGTTCGGACAGCGTTTGAACCAACCGTCCACCTAAGCGCCCGGCTGCACCTGTCACCAGAATTTTCATATTTCGTGTTCGCTCCAGTAGGTATAAACCTGCTCTAAGGCGTCCCGCCAGTAGGCTTCGGGGTCTGCAATCTGCACCTCGCCCTCAATCTTGAAGAAGCCCATCCCCGGCATTCCCGTTTGTTTCGTCACCACCACCGCTGGCAAAATCGGGCGGCCATCTCCGGCTTCAGCCGTCCCAATCTGCACCAGCAACCGCGTGAGCAGCGGTGAATGATAATGCAAATGGGCGCTCCGCACCGCCGCGCACAATTCCGCATAAGTGAGCGTGCGCCGCATCTGTGCCGCGCCAATCATCAACTCCCGCATCTCGGCGCGAACAGCATCCCATTTCACCGCGCCGCCCGCCCGCTTCAACGCAGCACGACCGTTAGCGCATCATCCGTCACCTGAATCGAGAACAGCGCATACTGTCCGCCCGCCGCATCCATCGAAGCCTGCGTCAGGGTGGCGTTCACCTGTGTCAGCAGATCATTCACCCGCTTGCTGATCGTTCCAGCAGGCAACCCGTAAAGCTGACCGCCCACTTCCACGCCCATCACCTGTATCTGGCGACCACTCGCATCCACTTGCACCACCACCCCCAACGACTGCCACAATCCCACATCGGGAATGTAGACATCGCCATAGACAACCGCACCGCCGGGGCGCAGATCAATACGCGCATTCCTGAACTGGTCATTCCCGCCCGCGCAAACCGTACTGCGCTGGCGGCACAAATCCATCAGATTTGCTTCGGTCAGGGTCACAGCGGCGGCACGCCCGATGCTGCTCTCGCCCACCACCGCGTTTGCGCCCACCGCGCTCACAGGTTGCACGCCCAGCGAACCCAGATTCAGGCTGGCATCTGGCGCGGCGGCGGTGTGGTTCAGAACAATATCCGGCTGTACGGGCAAATTGGCGAACACCTGATCCGCGCTGCCCAGTTCCGTAAAGCCAGCCGCCCGCAGCGCCAGCCCCGGCAAACGTGGCCCCACGATCAAAACAACCGCTACGCCGACCACCAGCACGGCGACGGTCATCAACACCAGACAACCGCACCACCCCAAAGGGCTTGACTGCCGCTGCACACGCTGTACACGCATAAGCATTCCTTCTTCCAATATGCTCATTCTACTCAGCGCCCCCTGCAAAGCAATTGTACAACCCGCCGCCCTCCCTCAATTTCAAGTACAATGAAGTCTGAAGCTGAATAAACAGGGTTTTTCCGATGCGCTATTTCTTCCTGCTGATGTGGCTGGCATTCCTATCGTTCATCCCGTTGCAAGCGCAAAACAACGAACCACCTGCGGGCGCTGCCGGAATCGGTGACGACTACTTTCCCACGCTTGGCAACGGCGGCTACGATGTCCTGCATTACACGCTGGACATTCGCTGGGATGACACCCAAAACTCGATCACCGCCACCGCCGAATTAGACGTGCAAGCCTTACAAGACTTGCCGCGCTTCAACCTCGATTTCGCCGGACTGACCATCCTCGATGTGCAGGTGAATAACCAGCCAACCACCTACCGCCGCGAAGACCGGGAACTCATAGTGAAGCCCGCCGCACCGCTGGCAGCCGGTTCGGATTTCCGCGTGACTATCCGCTATGAAGGCGTCCCCGGTGAAGGTGTGGACAGCACCTACGATGCTTTCGGGCGTGGCTGGTACATGACCAGCGCCGGCGTCCACATCGCCAGCGAACCGGATGGCGCGTCGCTCTGGTTCCCCGCCAACGATCACCCGCTGGATAAGGCCACCTATACCTTTCGCATCACCGTCCCCGCGCGGTACGATGTAGCCGCCAACGGCCTGCTGCAATCCATCACCGACAACCCGGACGGCACGCGCACCCACCTGTGGCAAACCCGCGACCCGCAGGCCAGCTATCTCGCTGCCATCAACATCGGGCATTTCGTTATCCAGCATATCGAAGGGCCAAACGGCTTACCCATCCGCAATTATTTCGATGTGTGCTGTGCAGTGGGTGCCGAAGAATCCTTCGCGCAAACCAGCGACATGATCGCGTTCTTTAGCAGCGTGTTCGGGGACTATCCGTTTGAAACCTACGGGGTCATCCTGACCGGAACCGATCTGCCGTTCGCGCTGGAAACACAAACGCTCTCGCTGTTCGGGCGCGACATATCGGAGCTTTCCAACATGTCGCAAACCGTGATTGCCCACGAGCTTTCCCACCAGTGGTTCGGGAACAGCGTGAGCCTGACCGAATGGAAAGACATCTGGCTGAACGAAGGTTTCGCCACCTATGCCGAGTTGCTCTGGGAGGAACACCACAACGGCAAAGACGCGCTGGAACAGGAAATCACGAACTATCAGCAAATCATTCGCGGGCGCACCAGTTTCGTAGCACCCGGCAATCCCCCGCAAAATGATCTGTTCAACAGCGGTGTGTACCTGCGCGGGGCGCTCACGCTCCACGCGCTGCGCCTCACCGTAGGCGACGACCCCTTCTTCACCATCCTGCGCACCTACTACGACCGCTACAAATATGGCAACGCCACCACCGCCGACTTCATCGCCCTCGCCGAGGAAATCAGCGGGAAGTCGTTGCAGGCGCTATTCGATGCGTGGCTGTACGCGGAAGAAGTGCCAGCCCTACCCACGCCTCTCCAGACGATATAACCCGTATCAAACAGAAACGCCCCCGTGATCGAGAGCGTTTCTGTTCAGGTCTTATTCCGCAGCCGCTAAACGGGCGGCGTACTGGCGCTTGTAGTAGTCCAGATATTCGCCCGTCTTAATCTTGCGCCACCACCACTCGTTATCCACATACCATTTCACGGTTTCTTCCAACCGCGCCTCGAACGGCTTTTCGCGTTCCCAGCCCAGCGCCCGTAGTTTGTCGCAGTTCATGGCATAGCGCCGATCATGACCGGGGCGATCCGGCACATACTTGATGAGCGAATCGCCTTTGCCTAGCAAACTCAGAATTTGCTTGGTGATGTCCATATTGTGGCGCAGATTTTCACCCGCCACGTTGTAGGCTTCGCCCGCCACACCCTTATGTAGCACCACATCCACGCCCCGCGCATGGTCATCCACATACAACCAGTCGCGCACCTGCATCCCATCGCCATAGACCGGCAGCGGGCGGTTATCCAGCGCCTCGGTCACGAAGAACGGGATCAACTTCTCAGGATAATGATACGGGCCGAAGGTGTTGCTGCCCCGCGTGATGACCGCGTTCAGGCCGTGCGTCACATGATAGGCGCGTACCATCAGTTCGCCGCCGGCTTTGCTGGCCGCATACGGGCTGTTCGGCGCAAACGGATCGGCTTCTACCGAGAAGCCTTCATCTACATCCCCGTACACCTCATCGGTGGAAACATGCAGGAAGCGCTCCAGCCCGTGCTGCTTGGACTCGTCCAGCAGGATATACACGCCCACCACATCGGTATGGATAAACGCATCCGGCGACAAAATACTGCGGTCTACATGGCTTTCCGCCGCGAAATTCACCACCGTGTCAATCTGATGGCTGTCGAACACGCGCTTCACCGTTTCGCGGTCTGCGATGTCGCCGCGCTCGAAACGGTAATTCGGCTCATCATGCACGGGCAGCAGGTTATCCAGATTACCCGCATAGGTCAGCTTGTCATAGACGATCACGTTGTACTGCGGGTACTGCTTCACCATATAGCGGACGAACGCGCTGCCGATGAAGCCTGCGCCGCCCGTCACCATGATATTTTTCATCGTCCCTACTCCATATTTCTATCGCGTTCACACGTTCACATCATGCCAACGACCTGCGGATTTAGTCTGCCGCTTTACTCTCACTAATCGCCTGCGAAAGCACAGGCGGCGCTTCCACATTCAGCACGAAGCGTTCAACCGCCTCCGCCACGCCATCCGCATCGTTGCTGGCGACCACATGCTTAGCAACACTTTTGACGTGATCGGAAGCGTTGCCCATCGCCACGCTCGTCCCCGCCAGTTGCAGCATTTCCACATCGTTTTCCGCGTCACCAATCGCCAGCACTGCGCTGGCAGGAACGCCCATTTCCTTAATCAACTGCTTCAGGCCAGAGCCTTTGGAAACACCCGGCGGCAGAATTTCAAGCAAATCCACAATGCCCACCTGAAGCAGGCTGGCGCGGTTCTGAATCTGCATACTCAACTGCCAGCGCAGCGCACTCACCGCCCGCCCATCTCCCGGCTTGGTGATGAGAATCTTGTGGATGGACACGTTATCTAGCACATTTTGCAGCGGCCCCACCCGTTCCGGGGCGGGTTCGTGGTAATCCACCGTCAGCTGCCGCAGCCGCAAACTGTCCTCGCGCACCAGAATCCGGTCGCGGTTATACAGCGCCACCTGAAAGCCGCGATCTTCCGCGAAGGTGACAATCTGGCGCACCAGCATCCGGTCAATCGTCGTTTCGGTGAGCAGGGTGCCATCGGCACGATAGACAGTTGTCCCCTGTCCATACACACCCGGCGTCTTGAGCTTCAACTGCTCGACCACCCCTTTGCCGCCCCGAACCGACTTACCAGTGGCGATCACCACTTGAACGCCCTTTTCAATCGCGGCCTTCAAAGCCTTCTCGGAACGTTCACCAATCTGGTGCGCACTGTTCAACAACGTGCCATCCAGATCAACCGCAATCAACTTGATTTCTGCCTTGCTCATGCCTATCCTTTTATCCCACTGACCTTACTAGACTACGATGTTAAACGACGGACACGCTGCTGTGGTCGCCCACGTTCATTTTCAGGGTTTTGGGCTTTTCGTCGCTGTGCTGAAGGGACACATACCGCCCGATCAGGCTGTCCTGCACCCGCGCCCCTAGATCGCTCAAACTGCTGTTCTCCAGCACAATACTGCGCTCGATTTCGCAGTTGGTGACGCGCACGTTGTAGTAAATGCTGGTGAACGGCCCCACATAGCTGTTCTCGATCACCGTGTTTTCCCCGATGATGGTCGGGCCGCGCACGGTGCTGTTGATGATCTTCGCGCCCCGTTCCACCGTCACCCGCCGATCCACCTGCGAGTTTTCGATTGTCGCTTCGGGCGAAATGGTCGGGGTGAGTTCTTCCAGCACCAGACTGTTCGCTTCCAGCATGTCGTTCGGCTTGCCGGTATCAATCCACCAGCCCTTATGCACATGCGGGTACACGCTCCGTCCGGCATCAATCAACCACTGAATCGCATCCGTGATTTCCAGTTCACCGCGCCACGACGGCTTGATGCTGTTCACGGCTTCCCAGATGGTAGGGTCGAACATATAAATGCCCACCAGCGCCAGATTGCTCGGCGGGTTTTTCGGCTTCTCGATCAACTGCTCGATGCTGCCATCCGGTCGCAGTTTCGCCACGCCATAGGACGAGGGGTTTTCGACTTCCTTCAGCACGATCTGGCTGTTCCAATCGCTGTGCGCGAAATCGCTAATCAACTGCCCGATGCCGCCCTGAATCACGTTGTCGCCCAGAAACATCACAAAACGCTCATCACCGAGAAAATCCCGCGAGATTTTCACCGCATGCGCCAGCCCGTCCGGGCTTTCCTGCGGGATGTAGGTCAGCTTTACGCCCCATTTGCTGCCATCCCCCAGCACTTCACGGATTTGCGGGCCGGTCTGCCCGATGACCACGCCAATCTCCTCCACGCCAGCATCGCGGATCGAATCGATCACGCGCACCAGCACGGGCTTATTGGCAACCGGAATGAGCTGTTTGGCGTTGGTGTAGGTCAACGGGTACAGGCGCGTGCCTTTACCACCACTTAGAATTAGGCCCTTCATGAATAGATGTCCCCTTTGTTCGGTGGAAACTGGATTGAGCCAAGAATGCCATGATACGGCTTGCAAAAAGCTAAAGCGATCAGCGGCTGTTCAACAACCACGCCGCTGCCATCATCACCAGCAGCAGTCCAAGCATAACCGCCGTCCAGCGCAGCCCACCCGTCATGGGCGGCAGCGCACCGGACGAAGGCGCAGCTTTCGGTAGCTTTTCCCACGCTTCCAGCGCAGCCGGGTCGGGGCGAAGATCATCGTTCATGCGGGTTGAAGTCACACAGGATCAATACCGCACGCTGTCTTTAGGCGCATCGCTCAACACCGCGCCCACCACACGCACATGCACGCGCTCCAGCGCCTCACGCGCCCGTGCAGTATGGTCGCGGCGAGTCTTGCCAGCACGCACGACCAGCAGCGCCCCATCCAGCTTGGAGCCGAGCAGCGCCGCGTCCGTCACCGCCAGCACCGGCGGCGCATCGAACAGGACGTAATGCGCCCGCGCTTTCAGCACGCCGATCAGCGCGTTCATACGCTGGCTACTGAGCAAATCGGCGGGGTTGGGCGGCAGCGGGCCAGACGGCAGAATGCTCAAGTTATCCACCGGCCCGGCCACCAGCGGCGGATTCGACATCGCCACATCTTCCAGCATCATCGTGGTCAACCCGCGATCATTAGCGATCCCCCACAGCGTATGCTGCGCGGGACGGCGCAAATCGCAATCCACCACAATCGTGCTGTAACCCGTCTGGGCGAATGTCACCGCCAGATTCGCCACAATCAGGCTCTTATCGTCGCTCACAGCGGGAGAAGTCACCATCAGCGTGTGCAACGGGTTCTCCACGCTGCTAAACATCAAATTCGTCCGCAGCGTGCGATAGGCTTCAGCCACAGCAGAACGCGGATCGCTCAAGGTCATCAATGGACTGTTGCTCATGGGGCGCACCCCTCCTGTGTCAAATGAATCGAGAGCTAATCGTTCTTGGGGATACTCGCCAGCACCGGGGTTTCCAGCGCCCGTTCCAAATCCTCGCGGCGGCGCACCACGCTGCTTTCCAGATATTCCAGCACGAACACCACCATTCCCCCGACTAGCAGCCCCAGCAGCGCACCCGCCAGCGCATTAATCGCAGGGCGGGGACGGAGTAAGCTGTACGTAGGGTTATCTTGCAAGATGGCGTTCACCTGATCTTCGCGCCGCACCTTCTGGTTTTCCACGTTGCGGAACTCCACCAGTTGTTCGCCCCACGCTTTCGCCACACGGTTCGCCAGTTCGCCATCCGGCAAATCCACACCAATTTCGATGGAAAGGCTCAACTGGTTGGGAACAATCGTCACGCTCCCTTTCAACGCATCCGGGCGCATATCCAGTTGCAGCGCGTCAATCACTTTGGCAGCAGTAAAGGTGCTGTCCAGATACAAACTGAGGTTGTTGAGCAGCAAACGGCTGGATTCGGTCAGGCCGAAATCGCTGCGCGAAGGCTGAATCAACACTTTTTGCGTGGAACGATACACCGGTTGCTGCCGGGTACTGAGAAAATATGCGCTTCCGGCAGCCAGCGCCGCCACCAGCAGCACAATCCAGCCACGCCGCCACAACACCCGCCCATAATCTAGCAAATTCATACGCGCTCGCTCCCGTTTGGGCTACCAACCAGCGCGATCTTCAGCGCGGGGCAGCGGACGAGTCAGAAAGGGTTCGCCAGCAGCGAACCACAAAACGCCATTCTACCACGTCCGTTTCTGAATTCGAGACTGCTCCTACAAGCCGTAGGGCAAACGCACCGCTACGCTTCCCGGTTCAGCCGAACTTAAACCAGCCTCAGTTCAACCCGCTGGAATCCAATCAGGCGGCTATACTAGGGAAGCGTCGGTGCGCCCTGCGCAGCGCTTTCCGGCGGTGGCTGCCTTGTGTTTAGCGCCGATTCTGCACCCTAAATGGGGACTAGAAATGAACTTGATTTTGCACTTTGCGCGTGCTATAGTGCCGACGAACGGGTGAAAAAACCCGTCTCAACAACGCACAGTGCTTCTGAACAGCACTCATCAGGAGCGGTGGAGGGAAACGGCCCGTCGAAACCGCGACAACCCCCAAAGCGTTGGGAAGGTGTCAATTCCGTCAGAGGTCAAACTCTGGAAGATGAGCGTCAAACGTTGGTTATACGCGCCTCTTCTATTCCAGAGAGGCGCTTTTTGTTCGTTAGAGGATTGCAATGGTAGCCCAACAGGAGCATACATCAGTGGGCAACACGACTTTCATGACTTCACCCCGTTACTTCTTCACTTCGGAATCCGTATCCGAAGGCCACCCCGACAAAATGTGCGATCAAATTTCGGATGCGGTGCTGGATGCCATCCTCGCCAAAGACCCGAATGCCCGCGTAGCCTGCGAGTGTTCCACCACCACCGGCCTTGTGCTGGTGATGGGTGAAATCACCACCAGCACCTATGTAGACATCGAAAAGTTGGTGCGCGAAACGGTTCGCAAAATTGGCTACACTCGCGGCAAGTTCGGCTTCGATGCCGACACCTGCGGCGTGATCGTCTCAATCAAGGAACAGTCCGGCGACATTGCGATGGGCGTGGACAAAGCTCTGGAAGCCAAAGAAGGCAAGATGAGCGAGGCCGAGATCGAGGCCACCGGCGCGGGCGATCAAGGTATGATGATCGGTTTCGCCTGCGATGAAACGCCCGAACTCATGCCGCTGACCATTTCGCTGTCGCACAAGCTCGCCCGCCGTCTAGCCGAAGTCCGCAAAAGCGGCGAACTGCCGTGGCTGCGACCGGATGCCAAGAGTCAGGTCACGGTGGAATACGCCTTCGGCAAACCCAAGCGTATTGATACCCTCGTCATCTCCACCCAGCACGCGCCGGAAATCGGTCAGGACGAAATCCGCGCTGCCGTGATCGAACACGTCATCAATGTGGTCATCCCGCACGAACTGGTGGATGCCAACACCCGCATCTTCGTCAACCCCACCGGGCGCTTCGTCACTGGCGGCCCGCTGGGCGACTCCGGCCTGACCGGACGCAAGATTATCGTGGATACCTATGGCGGCGTGGCGCGTCATGGCGGCGGCGCGTTCTCCGGCAAAGACCCGACGAAGGTAGACCGCAGTGCCGCGTACATGGCACGCTATATCTCCAAGAACATCGTGGCGGCTGGCATTGCCACCCGCTTTGAACTTCAGGTGTCGTATGCCATCGGCGTCGCACAGCCCACCTCGCTGGCTGTCGAAACCTTCGGCACTGGCGCGATCCCGGACGAACAGATTGATGCACTCATCCGCAAGCATTTCGACATGCGTCCGGCGGCCATCATCCGTGATCTTGACCTGCGCCGTCCGATCTATCAGCAGGTGGCCGCTTACGGTCACTTTGGGCGCGACGACATCAGCGTGCCGTGGGAACAGACCGACAAGGCTGAACTACTGCGGCGCGACGCTGGCCTGTAATCGCTGTTCCGCGACGACTATTCCAACCGCACAATCCCCCGTCTCAACCGGGGGATTGTCGTTCCGGTAGATAATCGTTGGAAATCCATTTGCTCCACGCCGAAGCACTGGTGTATAGTCTGAATAACGCAAGTAATGAATTCATCTCCCCCCGTTGCGATTCGTTTCATCACGCTCTATTGAACGGCTGAACGGGTTAGCGGTGAGGTTCATCACTGACGCTGAATAGCACTGTAACGCGGAACCCATCAAGATTGTGGAGGGGGATGGCAGCATGAGAAGGTTTGGAACAATTCTGTGGCGTTTTATGGTGATCTTTTCGTTCGCCGTAAACGTAATCTTGGTCATCACCCTCGTCGTCGTCCTGCTGATGATTTTCGACATCAAGCGCAACATCGCCCAACCGCTGATTGAAGGGTTGCACAGCAGTTTCGTCGGGCTGAACGACTCGACGATTGACTGGACAATTCCGGTGCGGACGAGCATCCCGCTGGATACCAGCATCCCCCTCAACACCAGCATCCCGCTGAACACCGATACCATCGTCACCCTGACCGATGATGTGGCGCTCACGGTATCTGCCAATATCACGCTCCCCGGCGTGGGCAACCTGAATAACGCGGTGGTGGCGCTGTCGCTACCTAAAGGACTGGAACTGCCCGTCCACCTCGATCTGAGCGTGCCGGTCAATCTGGATGTGCCGGTTGATCTGGACGTGCCGGTATCGCTGGATGTCCGTGCCGTCATCCCCCTCAGCCAGACGCAGCTTCACGACCCGGTTGAAAATCTGCAACTCTTGTTTGAACCGATTGTGCGGCTGTTGGGCAATCTGCCGAACAACTTTGGCGAAGTGGGCGCGTTTGCCGGACAAATCCTCAGCGGCAACCCGCCCGATCTGCTGGCGGAAACTCCCTACAGCCTGAAGCCCTGGCCGGGCTATTCGATCACCGCCGGCTTGAACTACACAATGGCGAACGAAACCATCCCGCCGCAGAACATCCCGTTGCTCACAGGCATCATCCCGATGGGTGGCATTCCGGCGCTGGATCAGGCACTACGCGGCAATCTATACCCCGGCAGCGATCCGTTGCAAGTCAACGCGCAAGCCGCAACCAACCTGCAAACGCAGGGGATTCCGCCGCAATATTATGACGGCTCGTATGCCGACACCGTGACCAGCCCACGCCAACTGGCGGAAGGCGGTGCGCTGCCTGCCCCGCCAGAACCGGTGCCAACCGTACCGCCCACCCCTGCCCCCGGCGCAGACATGGGCATCATTTCCACGCCCGTCCCCGGCGGGTAAGCAAGCACTTCACCCCCTTCTGCATGAGAAGGGGGTTTTTGTAGGCCGCCCACGTCCTCGCGGCGACCAAAATCCTTTATAATGGGGACTGCTATTGGACTGAAGAAGTTAAGGCTAAATTCGCCATGTCCAAACCTGACTCCCGTCCGCCCATCTGTGACTACGAAGGCTCGAACTACCGCACCGAGTTCTGGGAAGGCAAAGGCCGCGACTACGAAGACCGCGTGGAACGCATCGCGCTGCGCCGCCTGCTGCCCCCGCGTGGTCGCCGCCTGCTGGAACTGGGCGCGGGTTTCGGGCGCTTGAGCGAGGAATATCACGGTTACGATCAGGTCATCCTGCTGGACTATTCGCTCTCGCAGATGCGCTACGCACAGGAGCATCTGGGCGCGAACGGGCGCTATACCTTCGTCGCCGCCGACGCCTACCACCTGCCCTTCCGCCCCGGTTCGTTCGACGCGGTTGCCATCATCCGTGTGATTCATCACATGTCAGATGTTCCTACGGTTCTGAATCAGGTGCGTCAGGTCATGGTCAACGGCGGCACGCTGCTGCTGGAATACGCCAACAAGCGCCACCTCAAATCCATGCTGCGCTACGCACGCGGACAGCAAACATGGAATCCGTATGATCTCAAGCCTGTAGAATTTGTGGAGTTGAATTTTGATTTCCACCCGGACTACATGGCGCAGCAGTTAAAAACGGCGGGATTCCTGCTCAAGCGCAGTATGCCCGTGTCGTTCTTCCGCATTCCGCTGCTCAAAGAGCGCGTGCCCACCGGCCTACTCGCCAGCGCCGACGGGCTGCTGCAACTGACGGGGCTGCACTATACGCCCAGTGTCTTTACCCGCAGTCTCGCGGTCGGTGAAACCACCAACAACCTGTACAACCGTTCCCTGTTCGTCTGCCCGAACGACGGGGGTGAACTGGCGCAGGATGGCGACGTGCTAATCTGCCAGAGCTGCGCCCACCGCTGGGCGATCCGTGACGGCATCTACGATTTCAAAGCGCCGCTGGACGAATAACCCGCCGCTACCCCACAAAAAACACCCCTTATCACAGGGGTGTTTTCGTTTCGTTCAACGATGGAACGGGGTGCGAGCGTTAGCCGCGTCCGGTGTACGAGCCGTCGCGGGTATCCACCACGATCATATCGCCAATCTTCACGAACAGCGGCACCGCCACCGTGAAGCCCGTTTCGACGGTGCATTTCTTCATCACCTTACCGGTGGTGTCGCCCGCCACAGCCACATCCGCATCAGTCACTTTATAGGTGACGGTAGTCGGCAGCTTGTAGTCAATCGCAATACCTTCATGGATGCGCAATTCAATCTGAATGCCTTCCTTCAGGTACTTGGCCTCGTCGCCGAACAGGTCGGCAGCGGCTTCGTGCTGTTCGTAACTCTGGGGATTCATGAAGTGCAGCATCACGCCATCGCTGTACAGATAATCCACCATTTCCGCTTCGACATAGATATTGTCCAAACGTTCTTCCACACCAAAAATGCGGTTCACCGTCCGGCCAGTCTTGATATCCATCAGCGTGGTTTCCATAGAAGCCTTGCCACGCCCCGGCTTGTTATACGCCGTTTTCATGACCTTGAACAAGGAATTATCCAATTTCAAGGTCACGCCAGTTGTCAAATCACCTGCTTCAATCATCGCACCAATCCTCAGCACTCTGTATTTTCAAACTCTGGATAAGTTCAGTGTATCAAAGATTCTGGACAGGTTGAATACCCGACTATAGGCCGTCCCGTCGCCACACTTCTACCGAGGGGTCTCCGACCCGTACCACATGCCGGAACGCGCCCCAATCTACCCACGATGCGCCATGCGTTTGCAACCGTTCGGCAATCTCCGCGCTGCATTCGGCGATCAGTCCATCGGCTTCGTGGCAGGCGCGGGCAAAACGCGGCGACAGGTGCGACCGCCAGCGTAACCACCGGTCGCGGGGGGCATTCAGCATACTGCCGCCCACCCCCGCGCCGGGGACATTCAGCGAATAATGCAGGGTGCGCTCGATCACGGTGCGCACGCCAGCGCGGTCAAACACCGGAAGCACCTGTCGGTACAGGCGCGTATCCGCCGCCCACCACGCCCGCGCTTGAAATCCCTGTTCGCGCAACACGCGGTCAATTTGTAGATCGTCCTCCAGCGTGGTCTGGTTCGCATGAGTGCGTACCAGATCGCACTGGACACAGGGCATGAGCGCCATCTTGCCCCAGAATCCCTGAACCTGATCGCGCCATATCCGCCAGCGCAGCAGCGAATCGCGTTCAAAAGCCGCGTTCAACACATCTACCACATCGCGGGGAATGCCCGCGCCATCCATCAAACCATGCGGTTGTGGCGCATACGGGCTGACCGCCGCCGCCATGCTGCCCCGCGCATGGCGCAGCGCGAAACGCATCAGCGCTTCCAGCAGACCGCGCCCCCACACCGCATCATGAGCAGGCATCGCCAGCCAACACGCGCCCAATGCTGCCCCCACCGCCAACGCGAAATCAATCCGCGCCCAGCGGTCAGTTGTGGCTAAACGCACCCATGTACTCGCATCCGACCAGCAAAAACGATGCGGCGTATCACCTGCATCTCCTGACCAGCGCACCGGATTCACAAGGGCGGCGGCCTGCCGGAGATGGGGAAACGCCCGCATCAGGGGGAGCAGGCTGTCCAGCGTGGCGGGGCTGTCGGCCATCCACAATACGCCGTCCTCGGCGCTCAAGGCGCTCAACCGGGAGTGCAGCGCCCCGTCAAAAACCGCCCGCGTGGGGCCATGCACCGGACGGGGACGATACATAAATTCGGCATCCACCACGCGGCAGCCCCACAGATGCGCGGCTGCTTCCGCCGCGCTTGCCGCCCTGTGCATCGGTTAGCCCTTCTGCAACCGTTGAATCGCGCCCTGCCCGATGATCTCCAGCGCCGTATCACCCGAAGGCGGTTGCATCAGGCCAGCGCGGGTATCGCGGAAAAACCGTTCCAGCGGCAAATCGCGGGTCAGGCTGGCTCCCCCTGCAATTTGCAGCGCCTTATCCGTCACCTGATTCGCAGTTTCGGTCACAAGATGCTTGGCAGCGGCGATACGCGGGAACAATCCCCGGCTGCGTTCATCGCCCGTCCATTCCGCCGCCACCTCGAACAACAGCGCCCGCGCCGCTTGCAACATTAGATCAATCTCGCCAATCTGCCGCTGAATTTTGGGCAGCGTCGCAATCGGCTTGCCCAACGCCGTCGGCACAC
>CAIPFY010000239.1 GCA_903864435.1 uncultured Chloroflexota bacterium
GGCGAAAGACCGGAATGGCATGGTCAATCAGGGGAATAGATGATGAGGAAGGCGCAATCGTCACAGTTCAAATCCTCAGAGGTATGTTCATCCAACGCGCTTAGGATACCACGCACCGGGCGTGATTGTCAGTCGGCAGTTGGCCTACGCTACAAGCTCCAGTCAGCCACCCAGCAGCGCCTCCAGCCGATCTACGCGCTGGCGGTAGGTGTGGTGGGCATAGACGTGTTCGCGGGCGCGGCGTGCAATGGCCTCGCGTTCCGAGTCGTGCGTCAGGTAGTGGCGCACTTTGGCGCGGAGATCGTCCGTATCGCGGAAGGTGACGATGGTTTCGCCCTCGGTGAACCACTCATGGATGCCGGGCAGATCGTCCGCAATCTGGAAGATGCCCGCGCCTGCCGCCTCGAACAGGCGCATGTTGCCGCCGTAGCGCATGAAATCGCCATGCACGTTCAGCGTGATCTTGGCCGCCGAGAGCGCCTGAATGTTGCTCTCGCCTAGCGCCGCGCCTTTGTAGTGCGCTTGCAGCGTTTGCGGCAGATCGTGAACGCTCCAGATGCCGAGGTCGAAATCGCGCAGGCTTTCCAGCGCGGCTCGGCGCAGGCTGTAGAGATGATCGGGGACAAGCGTGCCAACGAAGGCCACATCGCAGGCCAGCGCAGCGCGTTCTTGCGCCGTCAGATCGTGGGGACGGTGAAAGTCGGGGTCGCAGGCCGAGATGGGCAAGCATTCCATCCGTGCCGCGCCCAGTTCCAACCACTGGATGCCGTGATAGAAATCGTTGCTCAAGACGAGATCATACAGCCGCGCTGCCGCCCGTTCGATGGGCGTGGAAAACACGATGGGCGAAACACCCGTCGTATACAACAGCTTGCAGCCGGTTTCGCGCTTGATAGCCGCCAGCGTTTGCGGCGCGATCACGCGGTTATCGCCCACCAACCACAGCCAATCCGGGCGAAAGGCGGCGGCCTGTTCGCGCAGTCGGCGGTTGCGCAGCGCCACATCCGGGTTGGCCTGTGGCGGCAATCGATTCAACAGCCCGCGCACGATTTTGCCGGGGGTCAACCCTTCGCTGTGGCGCTCGAAATGGCCAGTGCCACCCCACGCCGGCAAGTTGCGATAGAACACCGCCAGTTCATGCCCACGCGCCCGCAGTTCCTTCTCGTAGAAGTGTTGCGCCACGCTGGGCGGGAACAGCGGCGCAGCCCCCGGCGGCGCGGCGGCGATGGCTTCGCGCAAGGCTTCGGGGTGGTGCAAACTGGCGATGAACAAAATCCGCATCAGGGCATCCTATCGGACACGGCACGAGCCGTGTCCAGCTATCGGCAACCCAAAAGGACACAAGTCCCTACGGGGAACACGCGCAAACCTGCACCACCTTCTTTGAGGGGTGAGGTTCGCAGAATAACAGCCCACCAGAAAGGTGTCAATAAAGTTCCTCAGTGCAGGAACTTCTTCTTTAGGTGGTCAATCTCCTCATCGCCAATCGGGACGATTTGCCCGATGCTGAGCGACTGGATGAGCGCCTGTGCGCTGAACTCCGCCACTTCCATGCGGTCAAACGCTTCGAGGACGCTGCCGCCCGTCGCCAGCACCGCGTCGTTCTGGAGCAGAATCACAGGCGTATCCTTCGAGAGCATAGCGGCCACCTGTTCCGGTTTCTCGAACGGCAGGCCGTAAGGCGCAACCGGCAGATCGCGCAGCAACAGGTAGCTTTCGGGGATGGTGCGCGTGTCGAAGTGCTGGTTGACGATGCTATAGGTGGTGGCGTTGGGCGGTTGGGCGCTCATGATGCAATTAATCGTCGGATGCGCGGCATAGATTTTCTCGTGCAGTCGCACCGAACGGCTGGGTGTTTTGCCCACTTCCGCCCGCACGCCGTCAATCAGCACCAGATCATCCGGTTCCACATATTTGCGGTCAAAACCGTAGGGCGTAATCAGGAAGCGCCCGCCGCTGATGCGTACCGAAACCGTCCCACCCGTGCTAATCATCAGGCGGCGGGCATAGGCACGCTGCACAATCGCGCACAGTTCCAGCCGCAGCTCGCGCTCGCGGCTGGAGCGCACGGCTGGGTCAAACGTAGGCAGCGCATTATCGAAGCTGAAGCGGTCAATCTCGGCATCGGTCAGCGTGCGGTAGCCGCCTAGCGCGTTGGCGCGGATGTTGATCTGGGCGCAGTATTCCAGCGTCTCGAAGCGGTGGAAGGCATCCAGCAAATCCACGCCACCCGTGACCACGCCATGATTTTCGAGCATGACCGAGTTGAACCCTTTGGAGAAGGTGTCCGCAATTTCTTTGCCCAGTGCCTCGCTGCCGGGGAGCGCATAAGCCGCGTAGCCCACTTCGCCGCACACATCCCGCGACTGCGGGTTGATGCGCGTGTCCGGCAGTTTGCGGGCGATGCTAAAGGCCACCAGTCCCGGCGGGTGTGCGTGGACGAGAGCGCGCAGATCAGGCCGCGCCTGATAGATCATGCGGTGGAAAGGATACTCGGAGGAGGGGCGATGCGGCCCGTCAATCTGTCCATCGGGACGGCAGCACACGATGTCCGCCGGAGTCAGGCTGCCTTTATCCACACCTGCCGGGGTAATCCAGATATTGCCTTCGTCATCTTTGATCGAAAGATTGCCGCCTGAAGTGGTGGTCATGCCCTGCTCGTAAATGCGGGTGAGCATCTCGACCAGTTGGTGGCGCGGCGGTAGCAGCGGAAAATCCATCATGTGAACTCCTCACTCAATGCGGGACAGAACACTGCTATTATCCCCTACTTTTGCAGGTAGGGGATAATCCAATCGCGTTGAGGAGGAAATTCGCTGTTTAGCCTACCAGTGCGCGTTAGCCTCCGCGCTCAGTTCCACCGCGTCGCCCAGCGTTTGCGAGGCGGGCAAACGCAGCGGCAGCACTGCCCCGCCGCGCACGAACACCGGAATGCGATCCAGCGGCACATCCACCTCAATCGTCTGCCCGCCCGTGTATTCGGCCTTCGTCCAGAAGTCCGCCCAGCGGCCTTCCGGCAGATAGACCGTCATGCGGCGCACATCCAGCGTGGTGATCGGGCAGACCAGCAGATCGCGCCCGAAGAAGTACTGCGTATCGGCAGCGCGGGGATCAGTCAGGCGCAGCGCCCGCATCATCGGCTCACCGCTGGCGGCGCTGTGCTGTGCCTCCTGCCAGATGTAGGGCATGAGCGCGTGGCGCACATTCACGAAACGGCGGAACAACGGGATGACCTGTTCGTCGCCGGTGCGCTCCTGAATGTTCCAGGGGGTGCGGTCACGGTTGGGTTCGCGGTGCTGGTTGAACTCGGCGTGATACTGCATGATCGGGCAGAACACGGCCATCGCCGCCGAACGCAGGTACAGCTCGGCATCAGGGATTTCGCCGCTGAAGCCGCCGATATCCCAGCCCCAGAAGGGAATGCCGGAAATACCCGCTGATAGACCGGCGTAGATCGAATGCAGGAAAGCGTCCCACGTCGAGTTTTCGTCACCAGCCCAGTGCGCGGGCGAAGTCTGCGAACCGGTGAACCCGGCGCGGCTGAAGGTGATCGCTTCGCGGCGGGCATTGGCGAACTCGTAATACGCCTGCGTGTACAGGCGCGGGTACTCGTTCCACAGTTCGTCGCCTTTGCGCCCATCCCCGAAGCACGTATCCGCGCCCCACAAATGTTCGCCGCCATCGGTTTTGAAGCCGTCAATCTCCATTTCTTCCAGCAGATAGGCGCGTTTGTTCAGCCACCACGCCCGCGCTTCGGGGTTGGTCACATCCCACAGGTGGCCGCCCCGGAACCAGAACGGCTTAACGCGATGCTGGCTGCCATCCGGTTCGCGCACGCCCAACCCGCGCTCCGTCCAGTGGTGATGATCGGCTTCATGCTGCGGGTGCGGTTGCTCGATGCGCTTCAGCACCGGCACCTGCCACAGCAGCAGGCGAACATTTTGCGCGTGTAGCCCGTCAATCATGCCTTTGGGATTCGGCCATTTGCCCTCGGCGGGGAACATAAAATCCGCCAAGTGCAGGTTTTCGCCACCGCCCACCGGGTTATAAACCGCATCGTTCCAGATGTAGAAAGTGGTTTCGTCGCTCCACGCCTCGATGACCATCACCGAGGGGGTGATGCCATGCTCGAAAGAGGCGCGTACTTCGGCCTCTACGCGCTTCTGGCTGTTCCACTCGTTGCCACTCATCCACAGGCCGAACGCCCACAGCGGCGGCAGCGCAGCCGCGCCCACACTGCGCCCGAACGCCCCGATGATCTGCGCGGGTTCGTCCCCGCTGAACCACGTCAGGCTCAAGCGTTCGTCCGCGCCCAGATCGGCCTCCAGCACCCACGCATCCGGCGCGGTGGCCGCCAGATCAAACTGCATCCAGCGGTTGCTATGCACATGCACCCCGTACCCCGCCGACGACAGCAGGAACGGCACAGGCATATAGGTGCGCTTGTCCTGATTTTTGTACTGCTCGTAGCAGCGAATATCCATCACGTTCCCGCGCTGATCGAGCGCATTGAAGCGTTCGCCCAGCCCGAAGAAGGCTTCGTCCGGGCGGCTGGCGAACGTCAGGCGCACCCGCCGCGCCGTCTGCCCATCGGTCAGCCATTCCACGCGATGCAGCGCCGCCGGGGTTGCGGGTAGCGTTGTGGCGCTGCGCGAGAGAGTCAACGTCTGCCCGTCCCACGCCGCGCCGCCGCCCGTCTGCCAGCTTTCGCCGCGCAGCGTGTAGCGGGCGCTGGCCTGCCCATCGGCTTCCACCCAGTAGGTCAGCGTGCTTCCCTGTGCGGGCGCAGTCAATTCCACCCGCCACACGTCCTGTTCCACCCGCACCATGCGATCCAGAAATTCCGCGCCCACGCCGGCTTCCAGTTCAGGCCGCCAGTTGGCGATGTTGACCGCTTCTAGCAACTCCTGATCTGCGCCATCCAGCAAGCGGTGGATGACCACGCGCTGCACTTCACCGGGCGGCTTGGTGGCGATTCCCAGTGTGAACGCTTGCCCCGCCAGCGGTTGGCGCGGGAAACGTTCTTCGGGTAGTTGTTCGTAAGGATGCTCTTGCCCCAATGGGCTGTGCAGAATTTCGATCATGATTCCTCGCGCAAACGCGCTTCCAGCAGCAGGTACATGGCATGTGACCACAGCAGCGGGCAGGCCGATGTCCCCCAGCGGTTTATCCAGTACGGTACATAACTCGCATCAAGACAATGCGTATCCACCTGTTCCGGCATCTCGCCGGATTCGGTGGCCTGCGCTTCGATCCAGCGCAAAATGGGGCGAGCCTCGTCCGCCCGTCCGGTTTCGATATACGCCCACCCCAACCACGCCGCCAGCAGCAGCCATTCGCCGCCACCAAAATAGGTATCGGCCTTGAAGCGGTACACACCGCCGCCGGGGTAATGCAGATCGCGTTCCACTTTCGCCAGCGTCGCCACGAACAGCGGGTCATCCACCGCGACCAAGCCGAACGGCAGCGCCGTCCACAATAAGCTGGCATCCACTTCTTCGTTGCCGATGTACTTCACAAAATGACCGTCCCGCGCCACGCAGGTCGCCAGCACATACTCGCGGATGCGCGTCGGCCAGTCGGCGCTCACCAGTTCTGGATCGAGGCGGCGAACGCTGGTGAAACCGCCGTAAATCGCGGCCAGCGTGGCGGTGTGAATATGGTTGCGATTCTCTTCCCAGCAGTCATAATTGGGTGACTGCCACAACGCCTGCAAATAGCGCACCAGCAGATGCACCGCAGGTCGCGCTTCCTGCCACAGCGGATGCGAAGCGGTCTGACAGAATTCCGCCAGCCCCCACAGCCACGCGCCGTAGCCATCCAACTGAAAGTCCGTCCACTCCTCCTGACCGAGTTCGCCATCCACATGAAAACGGGTGGGCAGATAATCGGCCTCGGCGGGCGTTTCGCCGCGTTCGAGTTTTGCCAGCAGGTGTTCAATCTGAGCCTCATAGCGCAGCAAGGTGCGCGCTGCCCAGCTGTGGAAGGCTTCGGCGCTGGCACGTTCGCCCCGCTTTGCCATTGCTGCCGCGATCCATGTGCCATCCCGCAGCCATGAATAACCGTACTGCGAGAAGGTGGGGGATGCCACATACGCGCCGCTGATGGCTTGACCGGCGTGGATGACATCCATGCTCAATTGGCGATAATTTATCATGGTGGCCTATTATCAGTGAAGGCAAACGCCCCGGCTATCCGGGGCGTTTGTGCAAAAGGGATTACTGAACGAGTTTGTCGAGTTCGGCCTTCGCCTGATCGAGCGCATCCTGCGCCGACAGCGTGCCATCTACCACCTGCGAAAGCAGCGCGTTCACGGCGTCCTGCATTTCGTTCTGGCGGACGATGACCGGCGGCGTGACCGGGCTTTCCAGCGCGGCGAACACGGCAGCGCGGTTGGCCGGCGGGGTCTGGGTCAGGTACGATTCAAAGTAGGCGGGCTGATTCAGCGCGGGCAGTTCCCAACCAGTGGTGACGCGCACGGTAGCGGCGCTTTCGCTGGAGGTCAGGAATTCCGCCCACTTGGCAGCAGCTTCGGCCTTGTCGGTGGTCGCCGAGACAGCGATACCATTGGCGAAGAAGTGGTGTGCCTTCTGGTTCATGGCCGGTTCCAACTGAATGTCCCACGCGAACGGAGCATCCGCAAACGCGCCAAACATCCAGATACCGGTCACGATCATGCCCAGATTGCCACTCAGGAACAGTTCCGAGTCCGACATGCCGGACATCTGCGCGGTGGTGGGCATCAAGCCTTCGGTCATCATACTGACCATCGTTTCCAGCGCCTGCACGCAGCCCGCCGAGTTGATGGTCGATTCGGTCATGTCAGCATTGAAGAACTCGCATTCACCCTGCTGAGCAGCCTTCTTGTAGAACTCCCAGAACTGGACAGGCGAGAACACGCCCCACTTGTCATCGCCCAGCGCACGGATGGCGGCAGCGGCGGTCTTGGCATCGTCCCATGTCCATTCGGCGGTGGGGTAGTCAATGCCAGCGGCGTCGAACAGGTCGCTGTTGTAGAACAT
Source organism: uncultured Chloroflexota bacterium (assembly GCA_903864435.1). Taxonomy (GTDB): domain Bacteria; phylum Chloroflexota; class Anaerolineae; order Aggregatilineales; family Phototrophicaceae; genus CFX2. The sequence goes on from CAIPFY010000239.1 coordinate 7,023, forward strand.
CAGCACCGTCGAGAACGATTCCGGCAGCGCCATCTGCATACCATCATACGAGAAGGCTTCCAGCGCGCGCGGATAGTAGGGCGCTTCGGCGCTGATGCTGCTCGACAGATCCAGCAGAGCGCCGTTGGCGGCGTAGGTGACGAAGTTTTCGTAGTTCAGCTCGAACACGTCCGGGGCAGAACCACCGCTGACATCGGCCTGAAGCAGGGTGAAGTAATCCGCGAAGGGGGCGGTTTCAACCGTTACTTCGATGCCGGGGTTGGCGGCCTGAAAATCCGCGATGATGGAATTCAGGTCTTCGACATGATCGGGGGCAGCCGAGAAGGTGAAATACCGGATCGTCTGCGTTTCCTGCGCGCCAGCCGGGGCGATAGCCACTACCAGCAACGCCATAAAGAGGAGGACAAACCATGCTTTACGAGACATATTCAAATGATCCTTTTCTAGCTCATCGAACCGATAAACAAACGCATTTCGTTGCGTAACGAAACCTTAGCCATCAGCCCCCCAAGAGGCTGCGGGTGATGACCATCACCCTTTAATCCCGCTGGATACCACACCGCCCACGAACCAGCGTTGTGCCAGCAGGTACGCCACCAGAATCGGCAGCACCGCCACCACCGAACCCGCCATGACCATGTTCCACTCGGTCAGGGCGCGCGGGCCGCCTTGCAGCGCCGCCAGCGCCACCGGCAGCGTCATCACCGCTTCCTGACGGGCGACGAACAACGGCCACAAATACGCATTCCACAGCCCCATGAAGCTGAACACCGCTAAAGTCGCCAGCGCAGGCTGCGACAGGGGCAGGATGATGCGCCAGAAAATCGTGAAGTAATTCGCGCCATCTACGAAAGCCGCTTCCTCGAAATCTTTGGGCAAGCCGAGGAACGATTGGCGCAGCAGGAACGTCCCGAAGGCGCTGAACAGCCCCGGCACGATCAGCGCGGCGAAGCTGTTCATCCAGCCCAAGCCGCGTACCAGAATGAACTGCGGGATGACTAGCACCACCGAGGGGATCATCATGGTCGCCAGATACAGGACGAACACCGTATCGCGTCCGCGCCACTGCATCCGCGAGAAAGCGTAAGCCGCCATCGCCGAAACCAGCACTTGCCCACCCGTTCCTAGCACCGCCACCAGCAGGCTGTTGAAAAAGGTGCGGAACAGGTTGATTCGATCTGCCAGCTTGATATAGCTCTCGAACGTCAGCGGGTTCGGGATAAGCTGCGGCGTGGTGGACAGGATGTACTGCTGTGGCTTGAGCGATGTGCTGAGCATCCACGCGAACGGCAGCACCATCAGTGCCACGATTAGCGTCATCATAGCAACGCGCAGCACTTTTCCGGCAATGGTTTCGCCGCCGCTGGCAGGGCGGGGCGCGGTGGCGGACATGGGCAGCGCCTTACTCGGTTGCATAATGCACCCACCGCTTCTGCAACCGCAGCTGCACCGCCGTAATCATGAAAATCAACCCGAACAGCACCCACGACATCGCCGAGGCATAGCCCATGCGGTTGTAGCTGAAGGCGTTCCGCACAACCTCGCTCACAATCACGCTCACCTGTCGGGCGGCGGCGCTGTCACGCATGGGCATCAGCCACACCTGCTCGAACATCTGGAAATAGTTGATGAGCAACGTGATGACCACGAAAAACAGGGTGGGTGTGAGCAGCGGCAGCGTGATATAGCGCAGCAACCCCCAACGGGACGCGCCATCAATCCGCGCCGCCTCGTAGTAAGTTTCGGAAATCCCTTGCAGGCCGCCCAGATTCAGCAGGGCGATATACCCCACATCCTTCCACACGCTGGTGATGACCATCGCGTAGATTGCCGTTTGTGGCTCGAATAACCACGCCGGGCCTGTGATGCCCACCCATTTCAGCGCGAAATTCACCAGCCCGTAGGCCGGGTTGAAGATCCACTTCCAGATGAGCGACACCACCACCCACGAAGCCACGACAGGCAGGAACGTGGCTGCACGCACCACCAGAATGCCGCGCCAGCGGTGATTCAGGAACAGCGCCAGCCCCAAGCCTAGCACGAACGCCAGCGGCACATACAGCACGATGAACGTCAGGGTGTAGCGCAGCGCCGACCAGAACGATGGGTCGCTGAACAGTTCTTGAAAATTCGCCAGCCCCACGAACTCCGGCGGACTGAGCAAGTTCCAATCGTTGAAGGCCAGCCAGAAGGACGAGATAATGGGATACAAAATGAAGACCGTCAGCCCTAATAGGCTGGGCAAAAGAAAGAGGAGTACCCACTTCCATTTTTGCCATCCCCGATCTCCAGCCATCACACTTCCTTTATGCAGTAAATAAAGTCGGCTCAAAAAAACTAGCTGCTCAACTGCAAAATGCGCGGTTGGGCTTCAAACACTTCGTTTAGCACCAGCCCAGCCGCCCCCCGCGCCCATGTGTCATCGCTGGCGGGTTCAATCCGCAGCACCACATCCTCGCCAAGCTGCCCGAAGGTGTGCTTTGCGATGGCGTCGCGCATGGCTGGAAAGATGAAATCCCCCGCCCGCACGCCTTCGCCACTCACGATAATCAAGCTAGGATTGAACAGGTTAATCAGGTTGGCGATTCCCTGTCCCAACACTTGCCCCGCCGATTCGTAGATGTGCAGCGCCACGCCATCACCGCCCCGCGCCGAGGCCAGCAAATCGTCTACGGTATCGGCAGTCAGGCCGTTCATGGCGGCGCGGCGTAGTAGCCAAGGATCGGCGATATAGGTTTCGAGACAACCGCGCTTCCCGCACTGGCAAATCACCCCTTGCGGGTCAATCGTAGTATGCCCAAATTCGCCGCCGCTGCCGCGTGCGCCGCGATACATTTGCCCGTTCAGCACCATGCCCAGCCCCACGCCGCGCCCCAACGTGACCACCAGCAAGTCGTTGACATGCTGCCCCGGCCCGTAGAGCTTTTCGACTAGCGTCAATGTGCTGACATCGTTCCCCAGAATCACCGGATAATCGAGGCGTTCTTCCAGCAGATCGGCAAAGGGGACATTGTGCCAGCCGTTATAAGGGGACATGCGACAGATGCCGTTGACCGAGTCGATGATGCCGGCCATCCCCACGCCCACGCCGAGCATCCGGTTGTGGTCAATGTGGGTGCGGTTCAGCACGTCGCTGATGGCTTCCGCCAGCTGGTCGGATACCGAAACAGGATCGCGGCTGGAGAGGTCAATCGCGTGGCGGGTGACAATCTCGGCGTTCAAATCGGTCAGCGCCAACGTCGCCCGTGTTTCAGCCAGTTTCACGCCTACCACATACGTACCGGTAGCATTGAGCGCCAGCAAAATAGGCCGCCTGCCGCCGCGAGAGTTGCCTTCCTGCTTCTCGAAGATCAGGCCGTCCTCGATGAGCGCCGCCGTTTGATGGGTGACGGCTGCCGGGCTGATCTGAGTACGGCGGGCAATATCGGCACGCGCAATCGGCCCGTGAGCTTTAATCACGTTCAAAATGGCCGATCGGTTTATTTCCTTCAAAAGCTGTCTACGTGCCATAGTTGATTTAGTAAATAAACAAAGTTACTCCTATTGTAGCCACTTTTTTGAATTTCTGTCAACAATCAATTGCGTTCATAAACCTTCACCGCCCAGCAATTGTCAGAAAAAAGTGCATTTTCGCCGTGTTCTTGGTATACTGTTTCTAATTCACATTTGTGACTTAAAGATTACTTAAAAATAGCTTGTTTCAGCCTTCCCCAAAACCATTTCGATCTTGTCTGATGGAGAAAAAGTGTCCATGCAGTCGAAATCCGTTCTGGAAAGAGTTGAATTGGCCCCTGCTGAGGAGATGATCTTCGCCGGGGATGGTGTCCGCCTGTCCGGTCAGATTGATTACCCCGCCCCCCTCACAAGGCGTAGCAGTTTTCCGCTTATGTTCATCCTGCACCATGCTGGCAGCGATGATCGTTCGGGTTACGCGAATTTCGCGCAGGCCGGACGGGCGGCGGGCTATGCCGTGTTCCGCTGGGACAAACGCGGCACGGGCAAAAGCGGCGCGGGCGGGCGCGGTTCCACCGTGCAAGACGCCGTAAACGCTTATGAAATCGCGCTCGATCAGCCGGGGATTGACCATAAGCATGTGGTCATTCTGGCGCAGGATGCCGGCGCGGGAATGCTCGGCAGCGCCTTCGGCCTGTTCGCCCGCGTTCAGATGCCCTACGGCGTGGTGCTGGCGACGAATACGCTGGACGAGGAGGCGATTGTCGCCATCGAATCCCGCGTGCTGGTGCTGATGGGGCAAAACGACTGGAACACATGGCAGAAGTTCGGCAAACTGTCGTGCGACGCGCACAACCACGCCTACAAGCACGGCGCACAGTATTACGTCGCCCCCAACGCCGACCGCATGTTGATTGACCCGCGTACCGGACGTTTTCACTTTGGCGCTGACCAGAGTCTTCAAGATTGGCTCAAAACAGTGTGAGTACCTTTCAGGCACAATTCACCGGACAAACGGCGCTGGTCACGGGCGCGGGCGCGGATGTCGGGCGGGCTATCGCGCTGGCATTAGGCGCGGCAGGTGCGGCAGTCGTGGTAAACGACATCAACCCGGATCGCTGCGAACGCATTGCCAACGAGATTATCGCGGCAGGCGGGCGGGCGTTGGGCTGGCAGGCCGATGTCACCAACCGCTTTCAAGTCGGGTCGCTCATCGAAGGGGCACGGGACACTTTCGGGCGCATTCACCTGCTGGTGAACGCGGCGGGGGCGCTCAAAACCGGCCCGATGCCCAAGCTGGATGAATGGGACTGGCGGCGGTTGCTGGAAGTGAACCTGACGGGCGCGTTTTTCTGCTGCCAACTGGTCGGGCGCGTCATGGCGGAAGAAGGCGGCGGCGTGATCGTCAACATTGCCTCCACCGCCGGCCACCCCAATCCCCTGCCCGATGGCGTGGGCTATGTCGCCAGCAAAAGCGGGCTGATCGGCATGAGCAAACAGTGCGCCCGCGAATTTGCGCCCCTCGGAATCCGCGTGAACGCGGTCTGCCCCGGCAACATCGCCCTCAACAGCCAGCCCGAAGGCACACCAACCAACGCGCAGGGGCGCTACGGCACGCCGGACGAGGTGGCGGATGTGGTGCTGTTCCTGTGTTCGGATGCGGCGCGGTTCATCACCGGACAGGCGATCAACGTGGACGGCGGCGAGGCCATGCTCTAGCGTTAGCCCTCATCCCCTTGCCCCTTCCCATGCAAAAACAGCCTTCCCCCTATCCCCTAAACCGTGTTACAGTTTGAGCGCGAATGACGTTCTTTCGTCCCCGCGAGTGGGATCGTTACGGCGAGCAAGATCATTTATACCGCCGTTTTGCCGCCGCAAATGGATAAGGTGCTGTTATGCGTCGTGTTTTCCCCCGCCTCTCCTCCCGCTGGTTCTGGATCGGGTTTGCTGTGGTGGTGCTGCTGGCGAGCATCGGCCCGGTATTTGCCCATGCCAACATCGTCCGGTCTGACCCGCCCGCCAATGCGGTGCTGCCGTCCACCCCCGGCGAAATCAGGTTGTGGTTCACCGAACCGCTAGAACCCGCGTTCAGCAAGATTATCCTGCGCGATGCGACAGGCAATGTGCTGGAGATGCCTCCCAGTCAGGTTGACCCGAACGACTCGTTGCAAATGTCGTTGACCCCCACCGAACTGCCGGAGGGCGTGTACACCGTCGCGTGGCGGGCGCTCTCGCAGGCCGATGGGCATCCTTCGCTCGGCAGCTTCCCGATTGTGATCGGGGATGCGGTCAGCGGCCTCTCGTCCGTCACTTCCAGCGGCGAGGCCATCCCGCCCGAAAGCGCGGCAGTGCGCTTCGCCAACCTGCTCAGTCTGGCGCTCGGCGTGGGCGGTCTGGCGTTCCTGCTCTTTGTATGGACTCCGACAATCCCGGAGGCACAGCCCGCGCTGGAACAACGCCTGATCCGCGTGGTATGGGTGGGCTGGTCGCTGATCGGCATCACCGGCCTGTTGATTGTGCTGATGCAGCTCGCGCTGGCAACCGGTAGCCCGCTGCTGGTGGACATCAACGGCGACACCCTGAACGCGCTGGTGACGAACACCCGCTTCGGTCATTTGTGGCTGCTGCGAATGGCTTTGTGGGGCGGCATGGGCGGCGCATTATGGTTCGCCTATGAGGATCGCTGGTTTATATGGGTCGCTATGCTGCTCGGCGGCAGCCTGTTGGTCGTGCAGAGCGCCTTCAGCCATGCCAACGGCGCGTATGATATGAACGCGGCAGTTGCGGCAGATTGGCTGCACCTCACCGCGATGGTCGCGTGGGTGGGCGGGCTGGTGCAGTTCGTCGGCATCATCGGGCCTGTGCGCGGCGCGTTCACGCCGGCATCCCTCACTCTCAGCCGCCTTGTGGCGCATTTTACCAACTTCGCCCGCATCGCCGTCGCCATCCTGTTCCTGACGGGACTGTACAGCGCATGGTTGCAAGTCGGCTCGGTGGACGGGCTGATGAATACCCCTTACGGGCAGGTGTTGCTGGTCAAGCTGATCTTGATCGTCCCCACGCTGGCACTAGCTGCCATCAATATGCTGTACACGCATCGCGGGCTGGCAGCAGGCGCGGAAATCTGGGGCAGTCGGTTGCGCCGTCTGATCGGCGCGGAAATTGCGCTCACACTGGGCGTACTGGTCACGGTGGGCATGATGACGGCGGCTTCACCCGCCCGCACCACGCTGGCACAACGCGCCGCCAACCCGCCGCCGCCCCAACCTCAGCCTATCGTCATCTCGCAAAGCGCGAACGATCTGGCGATGGAATTGAGCATCGCGCCCGGTTGGGTGGGCGAAAACACCTTTACGCTGAAACTCACCAGCGGCGGTCAGCCCGTGAACAACGCCACGCTGATTCGGATGCGCTTCGAGAGTCAGACCGCCAATCTGGGCGAAAGCGAACTGCGTCCGGCGCTGCTGGGCGACGGCCTGTATGCCATCAGCGCCGCCAACCTGAGCGCGATGGGCGAATGGCGCGTCCGCGTAACCGTGCAGCGGCCTGACCAGTACGACGCGCTGGCCGATTTCACGCCCGATGTTCCCGCCATGCCTGATCCGATTGTGCCGGTGACGCTGCCAGACCCTAGCGACCCGCTTCCCAACCGTACTATCATGCTGATTCTCACTGGAATCGGGGCGCTGACAATCGGCGGGTTCTTCTTCGGTGAGAACCGCCCGCGCCCGGTGCGCCTGTCTACGTTGCTGGCGATTGGCCTGCTGCTGTTGGGCGGATTGCTGCTGCTGGCGGCCATGCAGCCCGCGCAGGAAGTCCGCATCACAGCGGCGGAGTCCATCCCCAACCCGGTCACGGCGGCGGCTGTTGCGACGCCTGTCCCCAAGCGCGATGCGCGGGTGTTCGGCGGAAGCAGCGAAACGGCACTCACGATCATCAACGGACAGGGGCAGATTTTGCAGCAAGGCGCGGATGGCCTGTGGCGGGTGCTGTCGCTGAACACAGCCGCGAACGATGTGTATGTAGATACCAACGGCGTGACGTGGGCGGCCACCAGCGCCGGCCTCTACCGTAGCACCGACACCGATTGGACACTGGTGGATAACCTGCCGGTCACGCGGCTTGACCTGATGCACGGGTATCTGTTCGCGTTAGGCAAGGGGCATATCGCACAAGCGCCTGCGGGCGGCGGCAGCCTTGAAACCCCGCGCCGGCTGGATACACCGCTGCCCGATCAGGATGTGGTGGAAATCGCCATGCTCGACGACCACAGTCATGTCATCCTCAGCGGCGGTCAGTTGTTTCTAACAACGGATATTGGCCTGAACTGGGAACCCATCGCCGCGCCGAACGATCTGCCGATACAGATGATCGCTGTTGACGCCAGAGGCAACCTGCTGGCGACCACCCGCGACGCGCTCTATACGTGGGTTTACAGCAGCCGAACATGGAACAGCCCTGTCGCGCTGCCCGACAATGACTCCAGCCCGACCATTAAGGTGCTTAACAACGAAATTTATGCGGTGGCGGGGGGACGGTTGCTGCGCTTCCTCGGCTTACAATGGTTGCCCCTGCGCTTACCAGAAGGGGACTCGGTTTTCTTGACCGGATTGGCTATTCAGTATCCCCAAACGCTGTGGGCGATTGACTCGGGCAGCAACGCCTTGTGGTCGAGTAGTGACGGCATTCACTGGACGCGGCAGGCGTTGGAGATTGCCCCGAAATAGCTTTTGTCATGTAACGCGAATCAAGGATAAGGACTGATTCGGTTATTCAATTGAATATGGCCTTCTCCCTTACTGGTCGCACCATTGACGGGAAGGATGCGATCTTGCTGCGCGTTTTCCCGTTATTAGTGCTGGAGTTGTACAGGCATGTCGCACTTTGATGAATTTATCGAA
>CAIPFY010000240.1 GCA_903864435.1 uncultured Chloroflexota bacterium
CCTGCCGGATGGCCTCTAGCACAGCGGCGACATCGCCAGAAGCAGCGGCCTCGGCACCAGCCAGCACTTGAAAACCCAGCCCCATGCTCAACGTGCCGCTATCCAGCAAGGTCACACGATCTTGCGGCAGGTCAATCGCGCCCAAGCGAAAGGCGTTATGGATACCACTGAGCGCCGCCGGTACGGTGAGCATGACAATATGATCTGCCTCGGCAAAGACCTGCTTGATGATCTTCTCGGCTACAGCAGGCGGCGGCGCAGAGGTCGTCGGTTGCGAAGTCATCCCCGGCATCTGCTCATAATAGAGCTGCCGGTCGAGTTCCAGACCGTCATCGGCGTAACTCTTGCCCCCATAATTCACATAAGCCGGGACAACGCCGATCTGGTACTGACGGATGTATTCCGGGGGCAAATCGCATGTGCTGTCCGCAATCAGTCGGATGGTTTTAAAAGTCATCGTCATCCATCGCTTCAAATTCTTTTTCAAAGACCACCACACCCGTCGCGTCCAACCCGACAAGCGCCGCCATCGTGGTGCTGTACATCATAAAAGGAACAAACTGTCCGGCGAAATCCACCGCCAGCCGATCTTGCACCATGCGCGTTTGCTCGGTGATGTGCGATTTGTGCTGCAAAATCACCACTTCATCCACATCCGCAAACTCCACCACAAATTCCACCAGCCGGTCTACCGCCTGCGCCCGTGTGCGAACCTTTTCCATCACGGTCAAGTATCCATGTTCGACGCTCAAAAACGGCTTAATCCCCAGAATAGTACTCAACACGCCGCGGGAAGGCGTCATCAGCTTGTTCTGGAGCAGGTACGGGATATTCTCCACGCTGTAAATGGTATACACGCGCTCAATCGCGCCGCGAACGATGCGAACCACATCATCGAGGTTCTTTTCTGTTTCGGCGGCGGTGGCGGCCACCCGCACCAGAATCCCCTGTGCGGCGCATAAGGTCTGCGAATCGATCACCACAATCGGGCAATGCCCCGAAAGCTGCCGCGCCGCCGCCAGCCCATTCTGGTAACTCTTGAACATCTCGCGGCTGGCATGGATCGAAATAATCGCGTCCGCCCCCTGCGAAGCACGGGTGAAGGCTTCCACAAAGTCGGCTTCCGTTGGCGAGGCGATGACCGGCGCATACGGTTGGGAACCAATCTGGCGCAGGGCTTCTTCCAGCGGCAGATCAATCCCATCCCGATAGGTTTTACCGGCAAAGGTCAGCCGGTTAGGAACAACCATCACCGAAGGATACTGCTGAAGAAAATGCGGTGTGGTGAAATGCGCGCAGCTATCTGTAACGATCTGAACGTTCATCATTCAATACTGAGGATGTATGGATAAAGCGGTTGGTCGCCGTGAACCATTTGGATCTCCTGATCGGGATAGCCATCAGCAATCGCATCCACAACGGCCTGCGCGTCCGCCTGCGTCACTGAGTCCCCATAGTATACCGTAACCAACTCCTGTTTGTCCGTACCGGCTTTTGCCAGCAGGTCAAAAATGACTGCGTTGGCCTGTTCAGCGGTCGAAACAAGGCGATCATCCAGCAAGCCGATGTACTGCCCTTCGGACACAGCCACGCCGTCCACCGTGACGGAGCGCGTGGCGCGTGTCACTTCACCCGTGCGCACCGCGCTCACAGCGGCGGTCATGATGTCCACCAGCGCGGAAAAATCGCTGTCGCCATTGTTTTCCGAAAAGGCAAACAACGCCGATACCCCCTGCGGCAGCGACCGACTCGGCACGACGCGCACCTCTTTCTCGGTCAGAATATCAGCCGCTTGCCGTGCGGCCATCAAGATATTCGGATTATTGGGCAGCAAAATGACCTGCGTGTTTGGCAGGTCGCGCACCGCTTCCACAAAATCCTCGGCGCTGGGGTTCATCGTCTGCCCGCCCAGAATAACGCAGCTCGCGCCAAGATCATCGAGGAACATTCGCCGGAACCCCTCCCCTACAGCCACCGTCACCACCGCCACCCCTTCAACGGGATTGCAGAATTTGTTCTCCCGAATCTGGCGGGCTTTCACATAATCCTGATACTGGCGCTGCATGTTCTCGACCACCACATCATCCAGTTGAACGCCCTGCCCGATGGCATAACTGATCGGCTGACCGGGGTCATGCACATGCACATGCACCTTGATGAGCCGCTCGTCACCCACCACCAGCGTAGACCAGCCCATGCCCGCAATCGCAGCACGCACCGCATCCACATTCAACCCGGTACCGCGCATCAAGAACTGCACATCGTAACCGTAGCCTTCTTCATCATCTGGCAGCAGCGCATTCTGCCAACCGGACGGACTCACCACCGCGCCGATTTCGACGGCTGCCATCTCCTCGCCTTTAAGGGAACGCAGCATCCCCTCAATCATGAACGTCCAGCCCTGTGCGCCAGAGTCCACCACACCAGCTTCTTTGAGGCGCGGCAGCAGTTCAGGCGTTTGGAGCAGCGCCGTGTGTGCAGCTTCCACCATGACCGTGAACAGTGCCACAAGATCAAGGCCGCTGCCAGTGCGGTGGTGAACGGCCTCGGACGCAGCACGCATCACCGTCAGGATCGTACCTTCAACCGGCGCGGGAACGGCTTGATAAGCACGTTTGACCGCCATCTCGCAGGCCGCAGCAAATGCCGCCGCATCAAACGACTGGCGATCCGCCAACGCCTCTGCCAACCCGCGCCACCACTGCGACAGAATCACGCCGGAATTACCCCGTGCGCCCAGCAAAGCGCCTTCCGCCACAGTACGCGCCACCACACTCACCGCCAATTCGCTAGAGGTGGTGATAGCGTCATAAGCCTTTTGCAAGGTCAAACACATATTGGTGCCGGTGTCGCCATCAGGAACCGGAAACACATTCATCCGGTTCACCATGTCCTGATTCTTTTTCAACCAGTTCAAGCCACCCGCAGCCAACCGCTTGAGCAATGGCCCGTCACATACTTCGACTGAATTGTTATCCACCATCCGAACATCCCCGCTAAATTCCGAATAACAAGACCCCCAACCTGCGAAGAAAATGGCGCCACCCTTGCACCGACATCGGCGTTATGGTAGCATTCGACCCATTCTGAAGGATTATATCACCCTTAGAGGTAAGATTATGGCTGTCTGCGAAACTTGCGGCAAAGGCCCTATGTTCGGCAACCGTCGCAGCCACTCGCTGCGCGCCACGCGGCACAAGTTCAAGCCCAATCTCCAGAAGGTTCGCGTGATGGAGAAGGGTGTTTTCGCCCGCAAAACCCTTTGCACCAAGTGCATCAAGGCTCTGGCGAAGATTTAAATCACGAGTTGCAATCAAGAGAGAGCCGGTTAGACCGGCTTTTTCGATTCAATAACGGCACGCAGCTTATCCATGCCGGCCTGCACGCTGTACTTGGACGAGAACACGGCGCTACCCGCCACCAGTATAGTCGCTCCGGCGGCCACACAGGTCGCAGCAGTATCCACATTCACCCCGCCGTCCACTTCAATATCCATCTCGCGCCCAATGGCTTTCGCCATTTCGCGCAACTGTGTCACTTTACGCATGGTTTCCGGCAGGAATGCCTGCCCGCCAAAACCGGGGTTGACGGTCATCACCAGCACCGCATCCACCAGATGCAGCACTTCCGATAGCACACTAGCGGGCGTGCCGGGGTTGAGTACCACTTCCGGCTTGCAGCCCAGCTGCCGGATGGTTTGCAGCGTGCGGTGCAAATTCAAGCACGCCTCGTAATGCACGCCGAGGGTGTTTGCGCCGGATTGAGCAAAGGTGGAAAGCATGTGGTCAGGTTCCACCATCATCAGATGCACATCCAGCGGCAACGCGGTAACTCGTCGCACCGCCTCGATCACCAGCGGCCCCATCGTGATATTGGGCGCAAAGCGTCCATCCATCACATCAATATGAATTTGATCGGCTCCGGCTGCTTCGGCCTCCCGAATCTGGTCGCCCAAACAGGTGAAATCCGCCGCAAGTATCGAGGGCGCGATCTGAATCTTGTTGCTCACAAAAAACCTTCCTTCCGCAAAATGCTTAGGCACAAAACACGCTTCTGCCCATCAACCAGCCCATCCCTACCCAATTCAAAGTGAACCGTCAATGCGCTATACTAAACGCACGATTGGCACAGGATGAAAGGGAATTATAACCTATGGAATACCGAAAAGTAGGTCAATGGGGTTTAAAAGTCAGCGCCATTTCGCTAGGCGCATGGCTCACTTATGGCAGCGATCGCGTGGCGCAGGAAACTGCCATTCAGTGCATCCGTACCGCGATTGAAAACGGGGTCAACTTCATTGATGTGGCGGATATTTATGCGCGGGGTCAGGCCGAAGAAGTGGTGGGTGAAGCGATCAAAGGCTACACCCGCAGCGATCTGGTCATCAGCACCAAAGCCTTCTGGCCGATGAGCGACAACGTGAACAACCGGGGTCTGTCGCGCAAGCACATCGTTGAGTCGGTCAACGCCTCGCTCAAGCGGTTCGGCACGGACTACGTGGACATCTTCTTCTGCCATCGTTTCGACGAAAATGTGCCGGTGGAAGAAACCGTCCGCGCCATCGAAGACCTGATCCGGCAGGGCAAAATCCTGTACTGGGGAACCAGCATGTGGAATGCCAGCAACATCACCGAAGGCGTGGCGGTGGCAAAAGCCCTGAACGCCAACCGCCCGATTGTGGAACAACCGGAATACAACATGCTCGACCGTCAGTTCGTGGAAACCGGGCTGGAAACGGCGCTGGAACGCGCCGGCATGAGCATGGTCGTGTGGAGTCCGCTGGCGCAGGGCATCCTGACCGGTAAGTACAACGACAGCATCCCGAACGACAGCCGCTACCACAGTGTCGAATGGTTCAAAGATCACCTAACGCAGGAAAAGATCGAAAAAACGCGGCAAATTTCCGCGCTGGCCGCCGAAATGGGAACCACTACGGCGGCGCTGGCTATCGCGTGGGTACTCAAAAACCCGCTGGTCGCCAGTGCGATCACCGGCGCGACCAAAATCTCGCAGGTGACGGAAAACCTGAAGGGGCTGGATGTCAAAATCACGCCGGAAATTGACGCCAAAATCGAAGCCATTTTGCAGAACAAGCCCGTTGTGAAGAAGTACGCCTAAGCTGAATGGGTGCGGGGCGGATGATATGTCCGCCCCGCAATGGTTCTAGTACCCCAGAACAATGTGCGGCTTGTACGGGGCTTCGAGGTAAGCCATATCGTCGCTGCTCAACTTGATTTTCATGGCAGCGATGGCTTCTTCCAGATGGGGCATTTTGCTGGCACCGATGATCGGGGTGGTCACATCGGGTTTGTGCAGCATCCACGCCAGCGCGATCTGCGCGTTGGACACACTGTACCGCTTCGCCAGTTCAATCACCCGGTCGAGCGTTTCAAAATCGTTGTCCTGATAGTACATGTGATGGGCAAACCCGTCACTCTTGGAGCGCGGAGTTTCGCCACCTTTGTCACGGGTGCGGTTGCCTGCCAGAAAACCGCGTGCCAGTGGACTCCATGGGAAGATGGCGATGCCTTCTTCACGGCACAGCGGGTTCATTTCGCGTTCTTCTTCGCGGTAGACCAGATTATAGTGATTCTGCATACTCACGAAGCGCGTCCAACCGCGCTGGTCAGCCAGATAGGTCGCTTTGGCAAACTGCCACGCCGCCATGCTGGAAGCGCCGATGTAAAGCGCCTTGCCCGCTTTCACCACATCATGCAGCGCCTCCATCGTTTCCTCGATGGGCGTTTCCGGGTCCCAGCGGTGAATCTGGTACAAATCCACATAATCCATCTGCAAGCGTTTCAAAGAGGCGTCAATCCCCTCGAAAATATGCTTGCGCGACAACCCGGACTGGTTCGGCTTGTCGCTCATTGCGTTAAATACTTTGGTCGCCACCACCACTTCATTACGCGGGATGCCCTTCAGCGCCCGCCCCAGTACCGCCTCACTCTCGCCTAACGAGTAGATGTCGGCAGTATCGAAAAAGTTGATTCCGTGTTCGAGCGCCCGAAAAATAAAAGGGCGGCTGGTTTCCTCATCCAGCACCCAATCCCGCCACTTCGGGGTTCCATAAGTCATGCAGCCCAGACAGAGGCGCGAAACTTTTAGGCCGGTATTGCCAAAACGTACATATTCCATTTCTATCCCCTCTTATGCGCCGCCGGGAATGTCCCGGGAACGGATAACCGCCGATTTCAATTGCCCGCAGCCCGCGTTGATGTCAATCCCGCGCCGCACCCGCACGGTCGCGGTCACACCGTAGCCAGCCAGTGCCGCCGCAAAGCGGTCAATACGTTCGGTAGCCGAAGGGCCAAGTTCAAAGCCTCCGGTCGGGTTGAGTGGAATGATGTTCACATGACACAGCATCCCTTTCAGCAGTTTACCAAGCGCCTGCGCTTGTTCAAGCGTATCATTCTCGCCCTGAATAGCCGTCCACTCGAACGAGATGCGACGTCCGGTCTTTTCGATGTAGGTGTGGCAGGCTTCCATCAATTTTTCCAGCGGCCAGCGTTTGTTGACGGGCAGCAGCACATCGCGTTCCTCGTCGGTAGCGGCGTGCAAACTGATCGCCAGCTTCACCTGTAAGCCCTCGTCCGCGAAACGTAAAATCTGCGGGACAAGGCCAACTGTACTCACCGTAATGTGGCGAGCGCCGATGCCTAAATCATCCATCAGGCGGCGAACCGCTACCAGCGCCGCCTCGTAGTTATGGAACGGTTCGCCCATGCCCATAAAGACCACGTTGCTCAACCGTTCGCCCTGCCCTTCCAGATCACGGGCGAACAACAGGGCTTGCTCAAATATCTCGGTGGCGGTCAGATGACGCGCAAAGCCCATCTGTCCGGTGGCGCAAAACACGCACCCCATCGCACAGCCGGCCTGTGTCGAAATGCAAGCCGTGCGGCGGTCATCGTCATAAATCATCAGCACCGCTTCGATCAGTTGCCCGTCCCGCAAGCGGTAGAGGCGCTTGACCGTTCCATCCGCGCTGACTTCCTCGGCAGCCACTTGCAACGTGCCCAACTGTGTTTCGCTCTCCAAACGCTCGATCAGCGTCCGGGGCAGATTCTTCATTTGCGAAACCGCCGACACACGATGCTCATACAACCACGACCAGATTTGCTTGGCACGAAAGCGCGGCTCTCCCCACTCTGCCAGCAATTTTCCCAGTGCATCCAAATCCAATTCGTACAGGTTAATCATCAAAACCTCTTAACGCCGCCGGAATAAACTCAGCAGCAGGACAATAATCGCCACCAACAGCGCCGCACCCATCACCAGCAGCGCCGCACTGCTATAGCTACTCGCGGCGGCGGGCGGCGGTGCATCCAAACTACCGGGCGGGCGCGGTGTCACGGTGACGGGCGCGAGCGTTCGGGTAGATGTGGGCGTGAAGGTGGGCAGCGGGGTAAACGTCAGCACGCCCGTCACGGTAGCGGTGGGTGTGAGCGTGGGGGTGGCACTGGGCGTAAGGGTGGCAGTGGGCGTGGCGGTGCGCGTGACCGTCGGGGTCGCAGTAGCAGGTGCGTACAGGTTCAGCCCAAACGCCGCCGGAGCGCCGCTGGTAAACAACCAGCGCCGGAGATCAGGCAGCAGCGCACTCAAGGCGCGTCCGGTGCTGGACTCATACGCAGCATCAAACGATCCGGCGCTTTCCAATGACCGCGCCAGTTGGATCACACGATCAATGCCGGACTGCGCCGCGATATACAGCACCATGCCTTCGCTCTGCGCATGCCAGAGATCACGATTGGCAGCCGACTCCGGCGGTTGGCGCATCACGTCCAGCGAAAGCAGGCTGCCGGTGCGTGCCACCGCCGCCAGCGTCCCATACGAGTTGCGGTTGCTGGCAGGCAGGTATAGGCTCTGAATGCCGTTCAAGAACCATGCAGGAACATCTTTGCCAGCCCATGCCGGTTGGTAGAAACGGTCTACGAGTTGACGGGTGATTTCAGCCTGAAGGTTGGCAGTCGTCACGGTTGGAACGCGCACCAGCGTGCGCTTACTCACCCGCAGCACTTGATCGGCCATTTGCAGATCGCAGGTTTGCTCGATGCCTGTAACCAGCCCCCGCGCTACCCAATCGCCAGTGTCCGACTGCACACAACCGGGCGGGATGGACTGGCTCAGTTCGTCGGGATACACCATCACCTGAAGCACGGGACTCGTGCCGAGGTCAACCGCCAATCGTTCGTAAACAGGCCGCAGCGTGCGCCGCAGCGTAGCCACAATCGCCTGCGTATCCGCGCTCACATCGGGCAGCGTCAGGCTAAAGGAGGGATTCACCGCCTCATCCACAATCCACGTTACACGACCATCCGCCATCACAAGCGAATCGTCAATGCGGGCAGTCTCGCTCTGCGTTGTCAACACGTCCCAGCGGTAGCGAATAGTACTGAACAGCGGCGGCGGCGCGGCGGCGGGCAGCACATAGGTATAAGCCAGTTCCGCATAAGGCGCACGAACCACCAGCGCGTCCTGCAAATTCATGTCCAGCACCACCGGATCGCCGGATTCGGGGATGAGGGTCAGCCGCGCCAAAGCCACTTCCGCCCCAAGCCGCCCCAACGCCACAGTGAAATGCAGTGCCTGCGGATAAAGCACCTCGCCTGTCCAGCTCAGGATATAGTTCTGCTCAGGCTGTGTCGTGCGGGTCGGCGCATCCTGCGCAACCGTTCGCCCCGCCAGCAGCAACCAGATAACCACGATGAGGTGCGCCGATCGGTGTCCTTTTACCCTCACTGCGACCCTCCTATTGCGCCGGCAACCAGAATCGCCAGCGCCAACACGATGAAGTTATAAGTGAAATGGGCAATTATCGAAGCAGTGGTACTGTGCCGATTCCGCAGCCATCCCAGCCCCAAGCTGACCGCGAAGATAATCAATGTCACCGGAGTAAAGCTATATTGAATATGTGCTAGCGCGAAGAATAGACTGCTCAACCCCAGACCAAACACAGGCTGAAGCGCCCCCCGAAACAGAATTTCTTCACTGACCGCCGCCGATGATGCCAGAAACAGCGCCAGTGGGATCGTCGCAAAAATCTGCCCGATCTGATCCGAGGCCGCACTCTGCTGAGCAATCTGCTCTGGAGGCGCAAAAAAATACCACAGTTCGACCATCATCATCTGCCCGATATACAATCCGATTCCAATGCCGATTCCCCACTTCAAATCGGACACGGTGGGCAACCGCAAGCCTAAACGCTGCGCCGTCTGTTTCCAATCGCGCCGGATGACAAGCCCCACCCCCAACAACGCGGCTACGATCATCAGCACCGTCTGAAAGACCTGCGGGCCAAGTGCCGCCCCATCGGACTCGATTTGCTGCGCCAGCCCGGATAACCCGCCCACCAGTTGCAATTGACCAATTGTGACCGAAACAAAGCACAACGCCAGCACCAGCGCCACCTGATGCACGCCTGAATACGGATT
The DNA here is from genome assembly GCA_903864435.1 of uncultured Chloroflexota bacterium. Classification (GTDB taxonomy): domain Bacteria; phylum Chloroflexota; class Anaerolineae; order Aggregatilineales; family Phototrophicaceae; genus CFX2. The sequence continues at coordinate 9,435 of CAIPFY010000240.1, forward strand.
ATAGTTCGCCTCATGCCCCGCTAGAGGGCGCACCCACCTGCGTGCGGACTCGTGCCGGGTGGTGCGAACGCAAACAATCGTGACGACCATCGCCAGCACCAGATTGACCAGCGCCCCGGTGGTATCTACCGACGGCAGCGCAGTATTCGCTTCCGACAGGATTTCGCTCGACTGGCCTAAGAACGCCGTCCGTAAAATGAGGAAGGCGTATAGGAAATTGACTGCGGCAACCCCGTACAACATCCAGCGCACAACCTTGCTGCGCTGAAGAACGAACGTAGCAAGCGCCTGCCCGCTGTCGGGGGTCATCAACGCCAGCGCCATATCGTATTGATTGGCGCTATAAATCAAATAACCCACCCCAAAAAGCACAAGGACGCTGAAAATGATATTTGAATAATCCATGCTGGGTTTGCCACCGGACTCGCCAATGTGTTTATGATAGCACAGCGGAACGAGAAAAAATCCGCAAAATGGATCGTCGTATACAAACAAACAGGGGGCCGAAGCCCCCTGCACTGATCTCCCTGCTCGACTCGCGGGTTACTCGACTTTGGGAACCAACAGACCATACCCGCCTGCCGAACGCTTGTAGAGCACATTCATCGCGCCCGTCTCGCCATTGAAGAACACGAAGAAGCTGTGCCCCAACAGTTCCATCTGCTCAATGGCCTCGGCCTCATTCATCGCAGACACCTCAACCGACTTGCGGCGCAGAATGGCTGCGGCTTCGGCGGCTTCGTCCACAAACTCCGCAACATTGGGAATGGCCTCTGCTGCGCTGATTTCCTCAACGGTTGCGGTGAATTTCTCACGGCCTTTGGGGCTGCGTTTCCCCTTAAAGCGTTGAATCTGGCGGTACATCTTGTCCACTGCCGCGTTGATAGCCAGATTCACATCCCCCGGCACACGATCTTCGGCACGCAGAATTGCCCCGCGCTGGTGGCGAATGGTGATCTGAGCAGACACCACATCCTCGCCCCTCCGTGTATTTTCATGCGCCAGATCCACTCGAATATCATAGATGTTGGGGAGGTAGCGGTCCAACTTATCCAGTTTCTTGCGCGTATAGGATTCCAACGCCTCGGTAACTCGAATGTTGTGACCTTGAATGGTAACTTCCATGACCTTTCCTCCTCGTGCGTAGAACCGTCAAATTCGGGCGACTGTAACCGTCAGTCCGTAGACGGCAGTCGCGCCGGCCGCCAATAAAGCATCACCGCAGGCGCGTAAAGTCGCCCCGGTGGTATACACATCATCAATTAACAGCACGTTTTGGTTGCGCACCAGTGCAGACTGTGCGGAGAAAGCATTTCGGACATTGCTGAGGCGTTCGACTGCGCTCATCATTACCTGCGATTCGGTCATCCGGCTACGGGCTAACGCTTCCGGGATGCACCGTAGACCCGTGATAGCGGCCACAGTGTTACTCAGTTCTTGAGATTGATTATACCCCCGTTCTTGCAAACGAATCGTATGCAATGGCACCGGAACGATCATTTCACAATCCCAGCTTTGCGCCGCCAGATGCCGCGCCAACCGCGCCCCCAGCACCGCGCCCATCCCCCGTGCGCCGTCGTATTTCAACGCCTGCACCGCCTCGCGGATGAGGCCAGAGTGTTGGGCGGTGGAGGCCACGCCAGCCAGCGGAGGCAGCGGCGACACCTTCGCCGGAAAAGGCGTATCATTCAGCGCACGCTGACAAGCCGCGCACCATTCAGCATCCACCCGCCCACACCCCGCACAGCGCGGCGGAAATACCAGATCAACGCTGAATTGAACAGCCTGCCGCACAGAACGCCAAGACGCAAAAAGCCCAGACCAATGCCGGGCTTCGGTGTTGACATCAGGATTCACAGGTTGAACGGCAGAATCAGGCATGGTTCTATTCCGTCCAGCAGGCCGATAAACGCTACACTTTCCCCATCGCACCACTCGTCAGCAGCATGAGGATGGCGGGCCCCAGCAGAACAATCCACAGCGACGGAAAAATCAAAAGCACCATCGGAATCATCATCTTCACAGGCGCCTGATGCGCCTTTTCCTGCGCACGCTGGCGGCGCTTCACACGCATCTGATCGGCCTGCACGCGCAAAATCTTGGTCATGCTCACGCCCAACTGGTCAGCCTGAATGACCGCCGCCGTAAAGCTGGTCACATCGGGAACGCCCATACGATCCGACATATCGCGCAGCGCCTCACGACGCAGTTTCCCTAGCTGGATTTCGCGCAGCACGCGACCAAACCCGATGGCAAGGTCGTTATCCCATTTCTCGTACACCTTACCCATCGCCTGATCGAAGCCCAGACCCGCTTCCACGCAGATCGTCAGCAGATCGAGCGCATCGGGCAAACTCTTGAGAATGCCATCCTGTCGCTTACTGATTTTACTGCTAATCCACAGCACCGGGAAGAAGTACCCTAGCGCCGCGCCACCGGCTGTATAGATCAAGCCATTGGAATTTGCGGACATCACAAAGAAAACAAAGAAAGCGCCCAACCCCAGCCCCAATGTGGCTGCGATGCGCATGGCGAAAAACATGCGAGCATCCATCGAGCCAGCCATACCAGCCAGTTCGATCATCTTGCGCGTTTCTTCCAGCTGCTTTTCGGGCGTGAAACTCGTGGTAATGTTCGCCACTGTCCGCAGCGCGGGGATCAAGACACGATCGCGGAACGGCAGCGAGAGTTCGATTTCTTCTAGCGAATCGGGCAGTTCACTTTCGCCAAACTGCGCTAAACGCTCCTGAAGCGGATCACGGTTCTTGTCGTCCCGCATCGCCACATAGACCAAACCGGCGACAATCGAAAGAACCACAATGATGAGAATGGGTACAACCATTTTGCCCTCGACTCAAATCTCAATATTGACGATTTTTTGAATGGCAGCCATACCCATGCCGATGAGCGCCAGACCAATGCCTAGCATCGGCCAGCCACAGCCGCGATTCTCGAACATCGGGGTCATGAAACCCGGTTGAATAACTGACAGGAGCAGCGCCACCGCGATAGGCAGCAAACTGATGAGATAGCCGGTAATGCGCCCCTGCGAAGTCAATACGCGAACCTCGCCCTTCAGCTTGATACGTTCGCGGATGGTGTGGCTGATGGTTTCCAGAATTTCAGCCAGATTACCGCCGACCTCGCGCTGAATATTGACCGCTGTCACCACCAGATCAAGGTCTTCGCTTTCGACGCGCACCAGCAAATGCTCCAACGCATCTTCCACATCAATACCGAGTTGGACTTCCTGAACCACTCGCTTAAACTCGGTTCGTGTCGGTTCAGGCGCATCGCGGGAAATCGCTTCCATCGCCTGCATCACGCTAAAGCCGGAGCGCAGCGCGTTCACCCACAACCCCAGTGTGTCGGGAAGCTGCTGCTCGAAGCGCAACAGGCGCTTGCTCGTCGCACGAGACACATAAATACGCGGGGCGAAAAACCCGATGAACCCGCTGACCAGCGACATAATCAGGTCTTCACGAAACAAAACGAAATAGCCAGCGGCGAAAAACCCAATCGGCGCAATCACATGGAGCGCCGCATATTCCGCAACCGTCAGCTTGATGTCGGCACGCGCCAACTGCTGGCGCCATTTTTGTGCAAATGGTCGTTTGGCGATGGCTTTATCAATCACATCCATCGCCTTGCCCTGATCGTCCTTTGCCTTCTTACCCTTTTCGTCCGTTTCTTCCAGATCAACGAACGCTTGATAGCCTTCTTCGTAACGCCCCAAACGCTCCTCAACCAGATCGCGCTCAGAACGGACGCTCACCACGCCAAAGACAATGACGCCGACCGCCACCACACCCGCGACAATTACAATAATCGGGACGAGTTCTGCTGGCACGTTCACTTCCTCCCGCTACTTCCCGACCCCATCAATGACCATTCTATGAAAACGCGGAGATGCGAGTCAAGCAGGTCGCATCCCCGCGACAATCGTACTCCAGTTGCGAGACCCGTCACACTTAGTAGCTGCGTCCGATACCGAATGTCGAAGGCGGCAAATGGATGCCCGCATCTTCGATCTGACCGATAAAACGGGGGCGCAGGCCAGTAGGCCGGATACGACCGATAATCTTCTGATTCTCGATACCGGTCTGTTCAAACTCGAACAGGTCGGACATGGTAATCACTTCGCCTTCCATGCCCTGCACTTCGGTAATCTTTTCGATCTTGCGGGAACCATCGCGCAAGCGGTTCTGCTGGCAGATCAAATCTACCGCGCTGGCAATCTGTTCACGAATAGCGCGTACCGGCAAATCCATACCCGCCATCAAGCACATCACTTCCAAGCGAGAGATCGTGTCACGCGGGGTATTGGCATGTGCCGTAGTCAACGAACCGTCATGGCCGGTGTTCATGGCCTGAAGCATGTCCAGCGCCTCACCGGAACGGCACTCCCCGACCACGATGCGATCCGGGCGCATACGCAAGCAGTTCACCACCAAGTCCTGAATGGTGATCTGCCCCTTGCCTTCGAGGTTCGGCGGGCGCGATTCCAGCGTGACCACATGTTCCTGCCGGAGTTGCAGTTCCGCCGCGTTTTCCACCGTCACAATGCGTTCGTTATTCGGGATAAAGCTGGAAAGCACGTTCAGCAGCGTTGTCTTGCCCGAACCCGTACCGCCCGCCACCACGATATTCAACCGCCCGATGATGCACGCCCGCAGGAACTCGGCGATTTCTTTCGTCATCGAACCGAAGCGGATCAAATCATCAACTGTCAGCGGCTTCTTGGAGAACTTACGGATGGTGATGGTCGGCCCGCACAGCGCAACCGGCTTAATCACCGCATTCACGCGGGAACCGTCCGGCAAACGAGCGTCTACCAGCGGCGAGCTTTCATCAATACGGCGACCCAGCGGTGCCACGATGCGATCCAGAATACGCATGACATGCTCATCGCTCTCGAACGACACATTGGCGCGGGTAATCATACCCTTCTGCTCAATGAACACGTTCTTGGGGCCATTCACCATGATTTCGGTCACGCTCTCATCCGCCAGCAGCGGTTCCAGCGGGCCAAAGCCTAAGATTTCAGCCACAATCGCCTCAAACAAGTTGTGGCGCTCCCCCTTCGAGAGAAACATACTCTCGTCGGCAAGAATGGCGTTGAACAGTTCTTCGATACGCACCCGAATCTCGTTCGGGCGACCGGGATCCATCGTTTGATGATCCAATTCAGACAGCAGCTTACCCTGTACACGGGTCTTGAGATCCATGTACTTTTCGGAGCCGCCGGTACGTGCATTTTGACCGATGACCGCTTTATTCTGGCTCAACAAGCTGGGGCTGCCAGCGGATGAGCCTGCCCCACCAGCGGACGAAGACGACGAGCGCCCCGCATTCGGATCGCTACCGCCGCCACTCACATTGCCAGTCCCACCACCGCCTGTATTGATCCGCTTGAGCAGGGACATGATCGAGTCCTCCAGCAAACCCTAGTTACAACCATCATTACCCATCATACAGCGAAAACCCAAAACTCGTTACCAACCTTAACCTTTGCCGAAACGTAACCCGCCGAGTCCCGTGCGTTTCTTCACCTTCTCGTCCTGTGCCACTTCCGTCTCGCTGCCCATTAACCGCGTATACAGCAGGTCGGAAAGCTGCATCAGTTCCTTCACCGGCGATTTCGACCGATCGCGCTGTGCCACAATCAGCACCCCTTTGCTGATCGCCGTCGCCACCGCCAGCGGTTCATCCGGGATTTCCACTTCCACCGGGCGCTTCAAGAACTTCTCAATACGCTCGGTAGGAATCATCAACCGCTGCAAGTTGCGATCGGCTGTGACCTTGTTCAAGACCAGCATGGCCTTTTCGGGAGGGTACGAGAGCTTATCAAACAGATCGAGGACAAAGCGCACGTTCTTGATGCATGACAAGTTAGGCGTGGCGACCATCACCACTTTGTGCGCAATATCGAACAGAGACAGCAGATTTTCGCTCAAATACCGCCCGGTATCCACCACCACAAAGTCGTAATTGTTGGCGACTTTCTGGATAATTGCAGAGACCGCCAGCGGGTTGGTCTGATGCACTTCTTCCGCCTGTTCGGGGCGGGGCGGGCCAAGCAGTACCTTTAACCCGCTGGGATGCGAAACGAGGATATTGTCGAAAAACTCGATGTCGAGGTCTTCGATATTATTCATCATATCCACAATCGTCGTCTGGGATTGCAGGTTCAAGAACACGCCCACATCGCCAAACTGCAAATCGGCATCCACCAGCAACGTGCGATTGCCTTCGCGCATCAGCCCGGACGCGATATTGGTCGCAACGGTGGTGCAGCCAATGCCGCCCGAAGGACTGTACACCACAATGATATTCCCGGCGCGAACATCATCACCGCCCAGCGCTGTTGTTTGCG
>CAIPFY010000241.1 GCA_903864435.1 uncultured Chloroflexota bacterium
ACAGATGCAGCCGTCGAAACAGCCTGTTCGGGTGCAGGAGGCGGGCGGGTGGCCGTGACAATCGCGTTCAGCGTGGGCTGTAAATCGCTGCTCACCTCGGCTGGCGCGATGGGAAGCAGGTTAGTATCTGCGCCAACCGCTGCCAGCGTAGGCGGCGCGAAAGAGGCTGTAGGAATGGCAACCGTTGGCAGCGGGGTACTGTTGCTGCCGAATCCCTCACGCAGAACCGTTTGCCACGACTGCGGGTTTTCGGTGGGAACAGCCTGCGTGGGAATAATTGTCCGCACAGACTCGGACGAACGCGCATTCAGCCACACAAACGCGCCAAACAAGCCAGCGGCTGCCAGCACCAGCAAAAATGCAGGAACCCCTTCACGCTTGCGTCTCATGGTGCAACTGTCGGTTGCGGAACGGCTGTCGGCGCAAAACCGCCAAGCTGTGCGTCGGTATATAACTGGCGCATCGCCAGATACCAGTCCAGCCCTTCGGTCTTTTCAAACAGCCAGTAATTCATGCTGTTGGCATTTGCCCGCCAATCCCCACCCGCAGCCGCCCGCAGCCAGCCATAATCTTCCGCTAACTGCGTAAAATCCACATAATAGCCGCCGGGAATAGTGGTTTTTAAGCGTCCGCCTTGATCGTAAGCCTGCACATCACCTGCGTTGCGGCTGAGGACATCCCACGGCATCGAACGCAGTGGCTCGCCCAGTTGCCCCGCCTGCGCCTCATCCGGCACACGCACATACAGCCGCCAGTAGGTTTCCACGCCCAAATCCTCGCGCACCATTTCGATGCCTGCCGGGAAGCCGGCGATCAGATTGCGCGTAGCGCCAAAAGCGCGTCCGGTCATATACCAGTTACGGCGTTCCTCACCGGGCTGTGGAGGCCGATCAATGTTCCAGAAGGCATCATCCAGTTCACCGAGGAAATCCCACCCCACGCGATCCAGAGTCCGTTCGCGCAGCGCATTGAACGAGTCGTTCACCTTGTCGCTCAAATAAGGCGTTGAACGCGCCACTTCCACATTCAAAAGCTGCCCCAACCGGAACAACCCGTCTGCATCCGCCGGAGCCACCTGCTCCACATACAACGCCTGTGGCACGCCGGAAGGCAGCCCACCGCTGTTCACCAGTGCCGCAGGAAGCGGTGTCCCCGTCCACGTAGGATGAGTCGCATGTTGCGGCACGCCCACCACCAGCGTAGAAACGCCTGTTTCGCTGAACGGCCCCGCCACCAGTTGCGTGCCTTCCAACGACTCAAGCGTGTAAATCAAACTGGCACCATCCGGCGACCATGCAGGCGCTGCGCCACGTTCCAATACCTGCGCCGCCGCCTGTATATTCTCTGTTGACTTTACGAAAACCTTCTCAAGCCCCTCATCAACCGCGCTGTACGCCAGCAGTTTCCCATCAGGACTCCACGATGGACGATTTTCCTGCCGCGTCGGTGTGTTCGTCACGTTCACGACGGCGCTATCACTGGGGTTATCCAGCGAAAACAAATAAATGTCCTGATTGCCATCTCGCCACGACACAAACGCGATTCGCCGGCCATCTGGCGACCACACGGGCGAGAAATCCGGCGCTTCGTTCTCCGTCACCCGTTGAGCAGGCTGTGAACCATCCACCGGAACTACATACACATCCAGATTGCCACCCTGATAGCTCTCGTAGACCAACCACTGACCATCAGGACTCCAGCCCGGCCCCCCCTGAAACGAAAGGTCATACGTCATGCGTGTAGTCTGACCGGAACCCAGATCGTAAATATAGACTTCCCAGTTGCCATCCTGATTTGACGCATAGGCCAACCGCCGACCATCTGGCGACCACGCAGGATCACGCTCATCCCCCGGACTGTTCGTCAGCCGCAGCGGGGTGCGCGTCCCGATTCCCAGTGCCCACAGGTCATCCTGCCCGTTCTCGCGGGCGGTATACGCGATGCTCCCCCGCGCTTCCAGCACCGAAGGCAGCGTGGTCGCGGTTGGCACCGGTGTACTCAACAGCGGTGCCGATGTGGGATTCAACGTTCCAGCCAGCAACAACGCGCTCCCGTTCAACGGATTTGTGCCATTTTCAGGCAACCCGCCGCCCGTTCGTGCCGGGTTGGTCGCCCACAGCACCACACCGATCAAAACCGCCAGCAGCGCCACCGTTACAAGGCTCAACACACGGTTCTGAACCCGCAGCGGGTCTTCCGTCACCGCAGCACGCATCTCGGCCTGCGCTGCCCGCCGCGCCATTGCATCCGCAGCGACGCTACTGGTCGAGCTGACCACCCGCGTGCTGCTGCGTCGTACTGCGCGGGCGGTCACACTACCGCCGCGCCCGACCACGCTGAACAGCATTCGGAACAGGCCAGCAACGATCCATACCAATCGCCGCAGGATGTTCCGTACAACGCTGAACACCCCGTACAACAGCGCGAATAGCACGCCAAAGACCAGCGCGAACAACCGTCCAATCACCCGCGTGATGGATTGCATCCCTTGAAGGAGGGTGTCGGTCAACAGCAACAGGCTTTTGAGCAGTGCTGTGCCAAACTTGTCAGTCAACCGATACGTGCGTACCAGCATAGGATTTTGCTTATCTATTGCTTCTGTAGCCGTCTGTTAGCAAGACAGCACACGACCATTACTGTGCGAAACTGATTGTACTGGCAAATTCAGGAAGGGGCAATTATGCGGACGCGAATCACGGGGAAAGAGTAGGCTTTAGCAGATGCCCGATGAGCGATAATTGACCTCATGTAAAAGTTCGTGTAATTTTGAGCATACGCAATCATCTTGAAAATCAGGAGATCATGTCGTGGCGCATCGCACCAAGTTCATGCTGACGCTCTGTTTCATCGTAGTCCTACTCGCTGCCACCGCCATCATGCCAGCTGCGGCACAAGAACAAACCACACACGTCGTCCAGCGTGGCGAAACCCTGTACCGCATCGCGCTGCGCTACGGCGTGAGCGTGTCGGCGCTATCCGAAGCCAACGGAATCACCAACGCCAACCGGATTTACTCCGGTCAAAACCTGATTATCCCCGGTTTCGACAGCACGCCAGCGGTGGTCGAAAATCCCACTCTAGCGGGAACGCCCGCCTATCACACCATTGCTTACGGCGACACGCTCGCCAATATCGCCGCCAAATATGGCATGACTCAGCAGCAATTGATTGAACTAAACAACATTGCCAACCCGAACCTGATTTATCGCGGTCAGAAGCTAACGGTATGGGCAACCGGCAATGCCGAACCGAACCTCAACGATCCCGCTGCGCCGCAGATTGCGCCGGAACAAGCTCCCGCAGCCGCTGAACCAGCGCCGATTGCACCGGCGAACTCGACCACTTATGTCGTGCAGCGCGGGGATGGCCTCGCCAACATCGCCCGCCGCTTCGGTCTGAACTGGACAGAACTGGCACAGGCCAACAACCTCTCTAATCCCAACCAGATTTTCGCAGGGCAAACGCTCATCATTCCCGTCGCCAGCACCGTGAGCGATCTAGGGATTGTAGACTCGGCTGTGCCGGTAGCCGCGATGGATGTCCCTCAACCCACCCTCGGCGCAGGCCGTCAGGTGGTGGTGGATCTAAGCGATCAAATGCTGTATGCGTTTCAAGATGGCGTGATGGTGCGCATGGTGCTGGTTTCTACAGGCTTGCCCGGTTCGCCCACTGTGCTAGGCGACTACACGGTCTATGCCAAGTACGCTTCGCAAACCATGAGTGGCCCCGGCTACTACCTGCCCGGCGTCCCCTGGATTATGTACTTCTATCAGGGTTACGCGCTGCACGGCACCTACTGGCACAACAACTTCGGCAATCCCATGAGTCATGGTTGCGTGAACATGCCTACCCCTGAATCCGAGTGGTTTTTCAACAACTTCGTGGACATTGGCACGCCCGTCCACGTTCAGATGTAGGCATATGCTCAACTGTCGGGGTGGCCTATTGCGCCACCCCGGCTAACCCCAATTCCCCGGCACGTTCCTGCATGGCCTTCAGCACCAGTGGTACATGGAATTCCCACAGGTCAACCCCAAGCAGCGCCGCGCCCTGCTCCACATCTTCGCGGTTCACCCCGCGTGCAAACGCCTTGTCCTTCCACTTCTTGCGGATGGACGACACTTCTACATCGCGCACATTCTTAGACGGACGCACCAGCGCCGCCGCCGTCACCAATCCGGTGAGTTCATCCACCGCGAACAGCGCCTTGTCCCGCAGCGTCCGGCGATCATCCGCTGCCAGCGGCCCGTGACTCAGGATCGAGCGAATATCTTCCTCGCTCAAGCCGCGCTCCCGTAGAATCGGTGCGCCGTGCATGGGATGTTGTTCGAGCGTGGGGTGAATTTCCCAGTCGAAATCATGCAGCAGTCCCACCAACCCCCAGCTATCCGAATCCTCCCCATAATGCGCCGCATAAGCCCGCATCGCGCATTCCACCGACAGCATGTGCTTACGCAAACTGTCTGACTGCACAAACTCGCACACAATTGCCCATGCTTCAGCCCGATTCATCGTTACCCGCTCCAATCCAATTCCCTGAAACCCGCTATCAGAATAACGTGCGCGGCGCGATTTCACCAGCCACCCTATCGCCTCCAACCGAACCGCAATAGGCTAAACCCCGCCGGAGACTGTATAATAACCGTCGTAACGCAAAGCACCATACCCACACATCGCCCCGTTTGAAGGCGATCACCCACAGGACGCTACATGACTTTCAGAATTTCGCCGGTTGGATTGTTTTGCATTTGCCTGCTGATCGTCACCGGATTGGCAGTCGCGCAGGAAACAATCCCCGTCCCCTCACTATCCCCCGATGATCCCTACGCCCCCTTCCTAGATACCTATCACTTTGCGATAGATAAAGGTGCCAGCACAGAATGGCACAAGTTGGAAGGCGTAGCGCTGGATGCCGATGCAGGCAAAGTCTATTTCGCCGTGTCATCCATCCACAAAGAGATGGCGGACGACAGCGGCGACCTGCAATTGCGCGAAAACACCTGCGGTGCGGTGTTTATGGGGCAACTCGACGGCGATATGAACATCACCTCGGTAGCGCCCGTGCTGACTGGCGGCCCCCACGACGAAAACAATGCCGAAAACACCTGTGACGTAAATGCCGTCGCCGGGCCGGACAATCTGGCGATAGATGGCAGCGGTCATCTCTGGATCGGTGAAGATTCCGATGGTCACAAGAACAATGTGCTGTGGATGTGGGACGGCAACACGCTCCAACGGTTCGCCACCCTCCCGTTGGGTGCGGAAGTGACGGGCGTACACATCGCCGCCAATGGCACGTTGTTCCTGAACGTGCAGCACCCGGACGACACCAACACCCCGCCGTTTGATCGCGGCACGATTGGCGTTATCACGGGCTACACCGCGGGCGACCCGTTCAACCCCATCAGCGTCCCCACCAGTGACAGCGAAAAGACCACCCTGCGGATCGCGGCGGGCGAGTATCAGCTTTTGGGACGTGTCGGTGATCCTATCCCCGGTTCAACTCAAGAGGAAACCTTCGGGAACCTCATTACCCACGACAATCTGCATCTAAGCACCTGCAACAAACCCGATGGCAATATGTTCCTGCCAACCGGCGACAACACGGGCATTCTGTACACCAACTTTGAATGTGGCGTGGGCGGCATCAGCCAGATGCACCTCGAACGCGACGCTTCCGGCACATGGACAACCTCCGAAGGGCAGCTGTTGGATTTTGCCCCCGTCAATGGCACAGCCAACAACTGCGCCGCCAGCATCACCCCTTGGAACACCGGCCTCAGCACCGAGGAATACCCCGGCGATAACCCGGACAACTGGCTAGGCTGGATCAACAACCAGCGAGACACCCTCAGTATATGGCTCGGAAAACCCGTTAATCCCTTCGATCTAGGCTACATGATCGAACTCACCCCGACCGATACCGGCACACAAATCGTCAAGCATTACGCAATGGGGCGTTTCAGCCACGAAGTCGGTGTGGTGATGCCCGACCGCAGAACGGTCTATTCAGGTGATGATGGCAGCAGTCGTGTGCTGTTCAAATTCGTGGCGGATGTCAGCAGCGATTTGAGCGCGGGAACACTGTACGCCGCCCACATCACGCAGGACGGCGACACGCTCAACATCGAATGGATTGAACTGGGGCATGGCAACGATGCCGACATCTACACCGCCATCCGTTCGCATGACGGGGAATACGACAGCTAATCGCTCATCTCGCAGCGCAGCAACGGGTTTGCTTAACCCGTCTCGAACACGTTGAGGCTAATTTCCAGCGGCTCACCGATGGCAATTTGCCCCGGCGTCCGCAGTTCCCATATGCCGATCTTAAGCCCGCCTTTGGCTGGTGTCTTGCCTTTGAACAGCAGGTCTATCGTCTTACCCGGTTCCACCCGCTGCCCCAAGAAAATGAACGGCCCCGCGCCAAAACTCTCGCCTGAACCACTGACGAACGCGAGGAACGCCGTTTCTTCCCACGCGCATGTCCCCGAATTGAGGAGCGTAATCGTGCGTTCGTAGTCCTTATTGGCGGCAAAATCGCCCCCATCTGCCGGCTCCTGTTGCACGATGATGTATTCCCACTGGCAAGCCGCTGTCGTCGCGGTCTGCTGAACAGCCAACTGCGTAGCCGCCACAATCGTCAGCGTGGGATTGGGGGACGGCGTGAAAGTCGGCGTGGGCGTGCGGGTCACTGTAGCCGAGGGGGTAATGGTCGGCGTGCGAGTCGGCGTGGGGGTTTTCGTAATGGTCGGCGTGGGGGTGAATGTGGGCGTGGGCGGCAGAGCAGTGGGCAGCGCCCCCAAATTACCTGCTGCTTCCAGTCGGGCTGCAAGCGCCCATCCCTGTAGCCCGTTCGCGGTCTGCACCTTAAACCACACGCTATCCGGGCTGATGGCGATAATCTGCACGCTCTCGCCCGCCCGCACCTGCACAATCAGCGGGTAATCTTCCCCCGGTCCCACACGCATCTCCACTGCCCCCTGCGCTCGCCCCACCGGAGTCGCCGGAGTCGCGCTGGGTGTAATCGTCAAAGTCGAGGTCGCCGTCTGAGTGGCGGTGACGGTCGGCGTCGGCGTCGCAGTCTGGGTAGCGGTGGCGGTCGGCGTCGGTGTAGCCGTCCACGTCGGTGTGATGGTTTTGGTCAGCGTAGCACTGGGCGCTGTCGGCACAGTCGCGGTAGGTTGCAAGGGTGTTTCGGTTGCCGCCACCACCGCCCCTTCGCGGGTCGCGTCGGGCAAAGCAGCAAGCGGGACAGGCGTGGGCGTTGCGCGTCCATCCGGCGCATTGAGGCTCATCATAATCAAAAACACCGCCGCTGCCACACCCGCCAGAACAGCAAACCATCCCCACACGGGCATCCTGCGGTTACTGGCGGCGCTGAGTGCAGCGGCTTCGGCCTTCTGCGTATCCGTCAGATTGACCGTGATCGGCGCTTTATCCATCTCCGGCACAACCACGCTATCCTGTTCCGCGCCGGATGTGGCATCGCTGCCCACTGTGCGGCTAATGCGATCCAAATCCTCAATCATGCCAGCAGCGTTCTGATAGCGGTCGGCGGGGTCTTTCGCCATCGCCTTCAGAATCAGCCTTTCGACGTTTTCCGGGATGTTTGGATTGATTGCGCGGGGCGAAGGAATTGGCGAATTCAGATGCTTGAGGATGGTCGCCAGCGGGGTATCGGCCTCATAGGGCAGTTTGCCCGACGTCAGCTGATACAGAATCACCCCTAGCGAATACAGATCGGAGCTTTCGTTACCCGGTTCGCCTAGCCCCTGCTCCGGGGACATGTAGGCCGGCGTGCCGACCATGCCGCCACTGGCGGTAAATTGTGCGCCGGTCAAAATTTTAGCGATGCCGAAATCCGTCAGCACCACCCGGTTGTCGTGGTCGAGCATCAGGTTCGCCGGCTTCACGTCGCGGTGAATCATCCCGCGACTGTGCGCGTAACCCAATGCGCTGGCCGCATCCCGCAGCACACGCAGCGCCTCGGTCAACGGCAGTAGCTTGCCACGCTCGGCAGCCGCGTTCAGCCGATCTTTCAGCGTCACGCCGTCTACCAGTTCCATCACCATGTAGTAATAATCGCTGTCCGTATCTTTGTCGAAGTCATAGACTTGAACAATGTGCGGATGCTTCAACTTGGCGATGTTCTGCGCTTCACGCTCAAATCGGGAGATAAATTCAGGATCATCTGCGAGGAAAGCGTGCAGAATTTTGATCGCCACAAAACGATCCAAATTCACATCGCGGGCGCGGTACACTTCCGCCATCCCGCCACGCCCCAACCGTTCCAATACCTCGTATTTCCCGATTCGACGGTTTGCCACAGCCAACCTTAAACTTGTGATAATTGGGACAATCCGAACATGCAGAGTATACCGGATTCCAACCTATTGCCCAAATTGCCCCGTTGCCTATGCGGAATTTGCCCGGTTCATTCCACCCTACCGTAAAACAGCAGGGTGGAATTTCCAAACTATCGTTCTAGCCGCCGCCACTAATCCCCTGAATGCCGCCCTCGGTCATCTTGCGGGCATCCAGCGCCTGTGCCGCATCCGCTTCGGACATGTAGCCGAGGTCGGTCACGATGTCCTTGATGCTGCGGTTTTCCGCCAGTGACTTCTTCGCCACTTGAGCGCCCTTCTCGTAGCCGATGATCGGGTTGAGCGCCGTCACCAGAATCGGGTTCTTCGCCAGCCAACCTTCGGCCTTTTCGCGGTTGACGATCAAACCCACCACGCACTTATCGGTGAAGGCGTTCACCGCGCCAATCATGACGTGCATGGCTTCAAACAGGTTATGGGCGATAATCGGCATCATCACGTTCAGTTCCAGCTGACCCGCCTGTGCCGCCATCATCACCGTCAAATCCTTGCCCATGATATGGAACATCGCCATATCCAGCATTTCCGCCATCACCGGATTCACCTTACCGGGCATGATCGAAGAACCGGGTTGCACCGGCGGGCAGGTGATTTCCGCGAGGCCGGTGGTGGGGCCGCTTGCCAGCAAACGAATATCATTGGCGATGCGTACCAAATCCTGCGCCACCGAGCGAATCGCACCGGAGAAGAACACCGCGTCCTGCATGGACTGCATGGACTCGAACAGATCGTCCGATTCGTACAGCTTCAAGCCGCTAATCTGGCTCAACTTCTGCACCATGCGGGCATGGTATTCGGGATGAGCGTTCAGGCCGGTGCCGTTCGCTGTGCCGCCAATGCCCAACCGCCGCAGCCCTTCCGCCGCCTGCTGAATCTTCACGATATTGCGCTCGATGGCCTTCGCCCACGCGCCCACTTCCTGCCCCAAACGGATCGGCACCGCGTCCTGCAAGTGGGTGCGCCCACTCTTGGTAATCTCGTCCCAGTCCTGCGACTTGGCGCGGAAGGCATCTGCGCAGTGCTGAAGCGCCGCCACCAGTTCATCCACACGCCACAGCGCCCCCAGACGGATCGCCGTCGGGATGGTGTCATTGGTACTCTGCGCCATATTGACATGATCGTTGGGGTTCACGGACTTCTTGGCAGCGTCCAGCTTGTAGCCCAGAATCTCGTTGGCACGGTTCGCCATCACTTCGTTCACATTCATATTGTGGCTGGTTCCCGCGCCGGCTTGGAACGGGTCAACTACAAATTCGGCATTCCATTTGCCGGCCAGCACTTCATCGCCAGCCTGCATAATGGCCTTCGCCATCGTTTCGTCCATCAGCCCCAAATCGAGATGCACTTCGGCGGCGGCGCGTTTAATCAGCGCCATAGACCAGATGAAAGCCGGATAGGGCTTCAGACCACTCACCGGGAAATTATCCACCGCACGCTGGGTCTGTGCGCCGTAATACGCCCCGGCGGGGACATTGACTGGCCCTAATGAGTCTTTTTCTACACGAAAATCTGTCATAATCTATTTGCTCCTTACGCAGTTATCCCTACGCTGATTTTGTGGCTTAGTGGGGCGCAAAAACCCCAACAGAAAAGGCGTTAGAAGTGTAACGCCTTTTCTAATTCTCCGCATAGTCGGATGGACTGCGAAGGTGATCTATGTCCTCGCGGCGGTTACTTCCCCGCAGCGTACAGTTCCGCCACCTTGTCCCAATCCACCACGTTCCACCACGCCGCGATATAGTCCGGGCGGCGGTTCTGGTAGTTCAGGTAGTAGGCATGTTCCCACACATCCAAAGCGAGGACGGGGGTTTTCTTGTCCATGACGGGTGTATTCTGATATTCCGTCGAGGTGATGCTCAACGCACCGCCCTTGTCCACGACCAGCCACGCCCAGCCCGAACCGAAGCGCCCCACGCCGGCTGCCGCGAACTTGGTCTTGAAATCCGCGAAACTGCCGAAGGCCGCATTGATCGCCGCCGCCAGTTCGCCCGTCGGTTCGCCGCCCTTGCCCGACCCCATCAGGCTCCAGAACAGCGTATGATTGGCATGACCGCCGCCATTGTTGCGAACCGCAGGACGGATCGCTTCTGGCAGGCTATCCAACGACTGAAGCAGTTCTTCCAACGACTTGCTTTGCAGGTCGGGGTAGCTTTCCAACGCCTTGTTCAGGTTGGTCACGTAAGCCTGATGATGCTTCCCGTGATGAATTTCCATCGTGCGGGCATCAATGTGCGGCTCAAGAGCATTGGTCGCATAAGGCAGAGGTGCAAGTTCAAACGCCATATCCATATCTCCTTCACGAATTCACAGCACCGATTGCTGATGATCTTATGCTATCACAAACCGTTTGGCATGTCATAATGCCCTATTCGTTATATCCAGTGAAAAATGGACTTTTGACCAGTCCAATAGCTAATGATACGATGAGAAGATTGGATCGAACGATCTTCACCGTGCCCAACCTTCAGGGATTACATGACAGAATCGAAGTCGCCTGCCACAATCGTGCCGCAGCAACCGCCGCTGCAAGCCTATCTGGTGATTGTGATGGGTGTGGTCGCAGTTTCGTTGGCGGCCATCTTCATTCGCCTCGCGCAGGGCGAGCATATCCCATCGTTGTTCATCGGCGCGGCGCGAATGTCGCTCGCCACGCTCATCATCACGCCCATCACGCTCCGCCGCTACTGGGGCGAAATCCGCCGCCTGCGCCGCAGTGACTTTTTATGGGTGGGCATCTCCGGCGCATTCCTCGCCATCCATTTCGCCTCATGGATACTCTCACTGGAATACACCAGCGTCCTCATTAGCGTGGTGCTAGTGAATACCAACCCGCTGTGGGTGGCGGCGCTGGAAGTCCTGTTCTTACGCGCCCGTCTGGGGAAATGGGTGATCGGCGGCCTACTGATCGGCCTCATCGGTAGCCTCATTGTGGCTATCCCACCGGGCGGCGCGATTTCCGCCGGACAGAACCCGGTGTTGGGCAGCCTGCTCTCCATCACGGGCGCGGTCACAGTCGCCGCCTATTTCGTGATTGGTCGCAAGCTACGCGCCACCCTGTCGCTCATGCCGTACATCTGGCTGGTGTATGGCACGGCGGCCATCCTGCTGATGGCGGTGGTCATTGTGACGGGTGTCCCCATCACGGGCTACAGTTCGCAAGGGTATTTCTGGCTGCTGGCGATGGCAGCTGTACCGCAACTGCTCGGTCATTCGTCCTTCAACTTTGTCCTCAAATACTTCCCGGCCACTTACGTGGGTATCGCTGTTCAAATGGAACCGGTCTTTAGTGCGTTGATCGCCCTCTTTTTATTCAAAGAAATCCCTCTCGCCTTCCAGATTATCGGGAGCGCGACCATTCTTTGTGGGGTCGTTTTTGCCAGCATCGGTCAATCGCGTTCGACGGCTGCCAAACCCGCATCAGCCCCGGCTGATTAGCACAGCACCCAACAGCGGTTAGTGGCGCATCACGCGCCGGGAATTGTCATGAGCGTTATCGTATCCAGAGTGCAATCGTTCACCAATCAGATCAACATCTCGCGTGGCATGCTCCTCATGCTGTTCGGCACCTTCGCCGGCGCATGGGCCTCCATTTTCGGGCGCATCGCGCAGCAAGAAGGCGTTCCCACCACAAGTATCGTGGCCTACCGCATGATACTGGGGGCGCTGGTTTTGACCCCGTTCGTCCTACAAAACCACCGCCACGAACTGCGCCGCCTTCGCAGACGGGATGTGCTCATCACAGCCTTCGCAGGAATCTGGTTTGGCATCCATTTGGTCTTCAACTTTGAATCCTTCAAGCACACCAGCATCCTCGTCAGCGGTGTACTGGCGGGTACGGCTCCGCTGTGGATTGCGCTGCTCGAAACGCGCATCCTGCGGACGAAGCTCAATCGGATGGTGTGGTTGGGGCTGATTATCACGCTGCTCGGCGGGGTCATCATCACACTGTCGGGGCGCAGCGATATGAATCTGGGCGATAACCCCCTGCTCGGTAGCGCCCTCGCGCTGGGCGCGGCCATCTGCGGCGCGTTTTACACCATCACCGGACGCGGCACGAAAGACTCAATCTCGTTCCTGCCCTATATATGGATGTTGTTCATCTTCGGCGGCCTTACCGGGCTGGTCAGCGTGGGCATCACACACGCGCCAATGACCGGGTTCACGCCCAAAGCCTATTTCGCGCTGGTCATGCTCACGATCCTACCGCAGCTCATCGGTCACGTTGTCTACAACTACTCGCTGCGGCAACTGCCGGCCACCTTCGTCAGCGTCATCGGTCAGTCGGGTATCATCATCAGCGCAACGCTGGCCTACTTCATCTTTCAGGAAGTGCCGCACATCCTTCAAATGCCGGGCAGCATCGCCATCCTGATCGGCATCATGATGGTCAACCTGAATAAACCGCGCACGGGAAGCACAAAACAGCGAGAGATAACTACCCGCCCAGACTGAAGTTCAGGTAAGTCGCTACCCCCGGCCAAATATCAGCCGGGAGCATGTCTTCCGGTTGCATGACCGCTGCCAGCAGCGCCGGCCATGCGCCGGAACGCCCGATCTCTTGCAGCGTGTATTCCACCAGCAAGCGCAAATCAATATCGTTACGCGGGACAGCCAGCCCCACATAAACGCGGCTGTACCATACATCGGGGTTGCTGCCGCGTGTCGTCAGCCGGAACACATCGGGATTGGCCTGCATCTGTGCCAGCAGTTTGATGCTGTCGCCAAACGCGACATCGGCGCTGTTGCTATCCAGAATGGCCTGCGCCATATTCGGCTCATTGTTCACCGTGAAGATGCGAACGCCGGAACTCACACTCTCCGCCAGCGCGTTCACGCGGTCAGCCGCGCCCGCTTCGCTGCCGAACACCGCCACCCAGCGCCCGCGCAAATTCTGAAACGTCTCGTAGTCCGAGTCTTTCTTGACCATCAGCCGTTCGCCATGCAGCAGGTAAGGCGCGGTCAGATCAACCCGATCCGTCAGCGCCCAGTCCAGCGGAACGCCCACCGCAATATCCGCCTGCCCCGTCGCCACCAGATCAGCAGCATTCGCGGCGCTGTTCGGCACATATTCCACTCGCACGCCCCAGCGTGCCGCCAGCGCCTCCATTACAGCGCGATTGACGGCATCCCACCGCCGCTGGCTTTCGCTGGCTTCGGTGGGTAGATCATCCAACCCGGCCACCCGCACCACGCCCGCCGCCTGAATGCGCGGCAGGGCATACTGCGCGGGATACGGCACATCCGTCGGGAATTCGGCGGGTTTGGGCGCCTCATCCCCCACGCCAGCCCACACCGGAATCAGACCGGGCAAAAACTTCGTCCCCGGCAGCGTCGCCTGCTGAATCTCCTGCATCCGGCCTTTGCGCGTCAAATACTGAAGAGTCTTGTTAATCAGGTTGCGCCAGTTCACATCCTGCCGCCGCGCCACCACCGCATACGGTTCCGGCGCAACCGGCTCATCCAGAATTTTTGCGATGGGCTGCTGGGTGAAGCGCAGCAGATGAACGCGATCTTCCACCACACCGTCAATCTCGCTTGCCACCAGCGCCGTAACCGCCTGATCGAGAGTCAGATACGGGGTGACGGTGAGCGTGATGCCCGTGCGCTGCTGCCACAGGTTGATCGCCTCACCAGCCGGCGACCCCAGCACATAGCCGACCTTGCGGTTCGCCATATCGCCCAAGCCCGCCGCGCCGTCATCCTGTCGCACCAGCATGGACTGGCTGTTCTGCACATAGGTATGGCTGAATTCGACTTCAAAATCCAGATCACGGCGATGAGTTTGCGCCGCCAGCAGCATATCTACATCACCCGCCTTAAGCAGGCTCAAGGCGGTTTGCCGCGTGACTTGCACCGGCACGAACTTCACGCCCCACGCATCCGCCAACGCCCGCGCCAGATCAGCATCATAGCCGGACACCTCGCCGCGCACGTTCAACTCGCCAAAAGGCGGCGCGTTATACAGCAGTCCCACGCGCACCTCGCCGCTGCTCTGCACCCGCGCCAACGCCGACTCGCCCAGCAGCGCATCCGTCGCGCCCGCATCTGTCGTCGGAACCAGAGTCGGCGGCACGAGCGTCGGCACCGGCTGAACAGCCGCAACGGTCAGGCCAGCGCCCATCCCCGACAACGCCAGTAGCACCCCCAGCGAGAGCAGCACGAAGCGCGAAGTGATCGTCCGGGTTGAGTTCATAAGGCGTTCACCTGTAGAGTTTCTCTTGATGGATATACTCACGCACCGCGTCCGGCACCCAGTAGCGAATGCTCTGTCCGGCACGCACACGTTCCACAACCGCACTGGATGACACCTCTAGCAGGGGAGCATCCACAACCGTGACCCGCCCCATCAGGTCAGGCAGCACAGCCGCGTGCATATCGGCCTGCACACCATCGCCGGGACGATGCATCACCAGCAAGCGACATAACCGGATGAGTTCATCCGGTCGGTACCATGTCGGCAGCGCCGCAAAAGAATCGCCGCCGATCACAAAATACAGTTCCGCGCCGGGGTACTGCTGCCCGATCAAACGCAGCATATCCACCGAGTAATGCGGCCCCGGACGATCCACATCCACCCGCGACAACGCAAAACGCGGATTATCCGCAATCGCCCGCTGCACCATCGCCACGCGATGGTCTGCCGCAGCCTTCACTTGACCACGCTTGTGCGGCGGGTCAGCCGCCGGCACAAACAAATAATGATCGGCGTTCAGCCAGTCGGCGGCGATTTCGCCCAGTATAAGGTGCGCCATGTGCGGAGGATCAAACGTCCCTCCCTGTATCCCAACGCGGCTCATACCAGACGTTCCGCCTCCTCTGCCATCATTCACGCTCAACCGCTAATCGCTCCACTCCAGCTCATACTCGCCGATATGAACGGTATCGCCCACCTTCACACCCGCTTCTTCCAGAGCCGCCGAAATTCCCAGCACCTCCAGAATTTGCTGGAAGCGCATGATCGCTTCCTCATATTCCCAGTGCGTCATCAGCGCGGCGCGTTCGATGCGCTTGCCCGTCACCCGGAATACACCGTCGCCTTCGCGCACAATCTCGAAAATCGGTTCGTCCGCAGGCAATTCGTAGACCGGCATCTCAGTCACCGGAACTTTTACTTCTTCCGGCAGTTCGTCCATCACCTGAAAAATGCGTTGGATGAGCGTTCTTACATTCTGCTGCGTGGCGCCCGAAATCGCCATCGCTTCTATACCCATCTCCCGCAGCGCCGCTTGCACTTCCGGCCATCGCTCTTGCGCTTCCGGCAAGTCCAGCTTGTTGAACACCACAATTTGCGGCTTCTCCGCCAACTTTTCGTCAAACAGGGACAGTTCGGTATTGATCTGGCTGTAGTCGGCCAGCGGTTGTTCGCTCGCACCGTTCAGAACGTGTACCAGCACGCGGGTACGCTGCACATGCCGCAGGAAGGCATGTCCCAACCCGATACCCAGATGCGCCCCTTCGATCAGGCCGGGAATATCCGCCAGCACCAGATCACGATCGTCATAGGTCATCACGCCCAAGTTTGGCTCCAGCGTGGTGAACGGGTAATCGGCAATCTTGGGCTTGGCGTTGCTCACCACCGACAGCAGCGTGGATTTTCCGGCGTTCGGCACACCCACGATCCCCACATCGGCAATCAGCTTCAGTTCCAGAACCAGCCACCTCTCCTCGCCCGGTTCGCCTTTTTCGGCATAGCGCGGCGCTTGATTAGAAGGGCTGGCGAAATGTTGATTGCCACGCCCGCCACGTCCACCCTTCGCCACCACCACCTGCTCATCAGGGCGCACCAGATCAGCGATCACCTCGCCCGTTTCGGCATGGCGCACAATCGTGCCGGGTGGAACTTCGATCACCATCAATTTGCCGCCAGCGCCACTCATATTCTTCGCGCCGCCACGTTTGCCGTGTTCGGCTTTGAAATGGACGCCCTTCTGAAACGCAACCAGCGTATTCTGGCGGCGGTTGACCTGAATCACCACATCGCCGCCCCGCCCGCCATCGCCGCCCACCGGGCCGCCGCGTGGCATAAACTTTTCGCGCAGGAAGGCCACGATTCCATCGCCACCATCCCCGCTGCGGACATAAATCTTTACTTCGTCAAGCATCATATCCCCAATTCATCACACAGACAGCAGTCACGGACAGGCAAACTCCGGCAAATCGTCTGGTTGCCCAGCCCGATACCACGCGATTGTCCGCCGCGCCCCTTCTTCAAACGAGATCGGAGCAAACCCCAGCTCGCGGCGTGCCTTTTCGCTGGATACTCGCCAATTGTTATACACATAGGAACGCAAATTCAATGGCCAGAACGGTTCCGTATGGGTCAGCGCCGACAAAAGTTCGAGAACGCGGGCCGTCGAAATGCCCAGCCAACTAGGAATAGGCAGCCTCGGCCACCACAACCCGGCCTCCCGACACACAATATCAAAGGCATCAAGATGCGAAATCCAATCTCCGCAGATATTATAGACTTCGCCCATGCGCCCTTTCTCCAAACCTTGAATCACACCCTGCGCCACATCGCTGATGTAGGCGGGAAAAATGATATGCCGCCCACCATCCACCTGCATGATAATCCCGCGCATCGGGTCTTTGAAGAACAGCCGGTTGAAGGCGTACTGCCCCAACGGGCCATAATACGCGCCCGGACGCAGCACGACCACCGGCAGTTGATGGCTATAGCAGGCGCTCATAACCACCTGCTCAGCTTGCCATTTACTACGCTGGTAAGCATCCGCAGGCTGCGCGGGGTGCGTTTCATCCACAATACCTCGCGGGTCAGGATGCCCCACCACAGCCACCGTAGACACATGCACAAACCGCTGGACGCCCGCTTCTAATGCGGCAGCCACGATGTTTCCAGTTCCCTGTGCGTTGGTGACTGAAAAAGCGCGTTCATCGCCCCAGAAGCGAAACATACCACCGGCATGAATCACCGCGTCGCAGCCCTTCACCGCCTCGTGCAACACCGCCCGATCGGACAGATCACCCGCGACGACTTCCACCATTGGATACCGCTTCAGCCAAGCGTGCTGCTCCGGGTGGCGGGTCAAGACGCGCAGCGGCCTACCCGTCCGACACAGAGCCGGAACTAAGTGCCGTCCTAAAAAGCCCGTCCCGCCCGTGAGAAAAATCATATAGGGTTTCCTTCGTTGGGGGTTGCAGCGTCCGCCAGCCATCCAAGCGTACACCCGACTGTACCAACCAGAAGGCGGGAAAGCAATCCCGCCGTCATTACTGGCGGTTGTTCATCACCATCCAGATGTTCTGTCGCAGTCGCGCTTTGCTCAACGGACGAACAAGGTAAACATCTACTTGAGCCACCACCAGCGCCATAGATTGCTGGTCAGGCGTGCCATGATCGGCAATCACGATAATCGGCAGATTGCGTAGGCCGTCAATCTCTTTGACCTTGCCGAGAATCGCCCATGCGTGCATATCCGTTGGTTTCAAATCCATCACCAGCAGGTCGGCGTGTCCGTCTTCCAGAAACTCCATCGCCCCCCGCCCTGTATCAGCAGGCCACACCACCATCTTCATCTCTGAACATAGCTCGCTGATTGCCTCACGTTCTTCCGCTTGGTTCAGCAACAGAACGGCCTGCTTATGAGCCGTCAGGGTGGTATCGGACTGGGAGGCGATAATCAAATCAAGGCCGATATTCCGCCCATCCAGCGGCTTGGTATCACGATTGATCGGGCTAAGTGAAACGTCCACCTCGGTGAACGCGATAACCGTCTGGCTGAACATATTCGGAACTCGCGCACGGATTTTTTTCTGCCATTCCTCGGCCTCTCGCAGTTGCTTGAAGGGCCGCCCGCGCCGACCAAACACCATCACCTGTTCGCCGCGCACGTCCACCGTCAAATCATCGCCGAGTCCGATGCCCACCAGCAGTGCCCGCACTTTATCCGCCTGCGATTTAGGCAGCGTGGTATTCAGGTAATACACCCGCTGACGATCCGCAATCGCTTCAATCGTGTGCAAATCAGGATTCACCAGATGTGGTTCCGCCAACGACAGCAGCCACACAAACTGGCGATTGAAGTCCTCTACAATGCCAGCCAATTTGAGTTGATTCAATTCATAATCAGCGATGGGGTGACCGAATCCCGTATCATCGAGTTCCCGAAACTGCCCCGAAAGCAAATCCTGTAACCGATGTTCTGCCAGACGAGCCACAAACAGCCCATCTACAGTCACGTATACAAAATGACGCGGAATCGCCGTACCTGCGTGATTTTTGCTCATGTCTACCACAAATCATCCCCGGCAGCGAACCGGGGACAGCATCACCTGATTATAGTTTGACGAAATACGATGCAGCCGCACGATCCAGTAATTCTTTCGTCAGCTCAGGCGGGCGATTAAAATACGTGGCGATGTCCAGCAGTTGATTAAGGATATCACGCGGATGCACCGCCCGCAGCGGGCGATCATGGTTGATATACCATTCTTTCAACAAGTAAGCCAGCGCCTGTTCGTCATAGCGAACCTTTTTCGCATCGCATACCCGTTTGAAAATCTCGCGGTAGTCCTCGTAACTGGGGTCACCAATCTCGATCTTGTGGCGGATACGGCGCAAGAACGCATCATCCACCAGCTCACGCGGATCAAGATTCGTGGAAAAGACAATCAACACATAAAACGGAATTTCGATTTTGCGTCCGGTGTGCAGCGTGAGAAAGTCTACGCCTTTTTCCAGCGGCACAATCCAGCGGTTCAGCAGGTCACGCGGGCGCACCTGCTGGCGACCAAAGTCGTCAATCAGGAACATCCCACCGTTGGCTTTCACCTGAAACGGCGCTTCATAGAACTTGTTGGTATCGTCATAGACCAGATCAAGCCCTGCCAGCGTAAGCTCACCACCCACCATAATCATCGGGCGCTTAATCCGCAACCAGCGCGGGTCGGAGATCACACCGGTACTCTGTTTCACGCCAGCGCGATCGGTAACGACATGGTTCACATCATCAAAGACGCGAATCACCTGTCCGTCCACATCAATCGCATACGGAATCCACATATCATCACCGAGAATCAGCCGCCCGATGACCTCCGCCACCGTCGTTTTACCATTCCCCGGAGGCCCGTACAGGAAAATCGAACGCCCCGAATTGATGGCCGGGCCAATGCGCCCCAGCATTTCCTCCGAGATGACCAGATGATTCAAGACCTGCTTTAGTTCCTGCTCATGCACCACCAACCGTTCACGGTTCTGCATCTTGAGCGAGGTAATGTACTGTTCCAGCGTCACTGGCGCGGGGCCAGCATACTGCGAACGCTCCAACGCTTCACGCGCTTTTTCGCCGCCGCGTGATGAAATAATGTACTGGAACGATGCCTCACCCAAGCCGCCAGAGCCGCGCACTTCGATGTATTTTTCGCGCTTCAAGAAATCAATTATCGAATCCAGCACGCCGGTGTAAGGCAAGCGGACGACTTCCGCCACATCCAAGCCGGACATCACGCCGCCCAGATACAGCACCTTCATGACCAGATCAGCCACATTCAGCATATTCAAGCCGGTATCTTCCATCCGGGACAGCGGAGCAGGCGTCCACCCCTGCGGGGTAATGGGCGCAGTGCCATGCGAAGGCGGTACAGGCGTTCCCTGTGATGTCAGCTTTTTGATAAGGGGTTGAGTGGGTCGCTGTGGGGCATTACGGCTCGATTGGTCGGACATTACTACCTCGCAGGACTAACCAAGATGAACAGTGCATAAATTGCAAAGGGAAAAGTATCTACCGATACCCCATTATATCGTACACTGAATAAACAAGACAGCAGGCGCTCATTGGCCTGCCTGAACACCCTGATCGCCGGGAATAAAACATCATGATTGACCGTATACAGTGGCTGGGACATGGTAGTTTTTTTATTCAGGGGCCGCCACTCATTTACATTAATCCCAGCCGCGTAACACGCCGCACCTTTCTGGCGGACGTAATCCTCGTGGGGCACGCCCATCAGGAACATTTCTCGGTGGCGGACATCAGCAAACTACGCGGCCCCTCCACACGGCTGTTCGGCAGCGCCAATGTCGCTAAAGAGGCAGAGAACTGCGAAATCTTGCGGGCTTGGCAGAGTGTTCAGATTGATCGCGCCGGAATTAAGGCCATCCCCGCCTATTCCCCCAACAGCTATGAACACCCCATCAGTGATGGCGGATTAGGGTTCCTTATTTCGGTCAACTATTTTGACATTTACTACGCCGGAGACACCGGGCGCATTCCCGAAATGAGCCGCATCCATCCCGACATCGCCCTATTGCCGATTGATGGAGAAGGCACGCTCACCGTCGAAGAAGCGGTCGAAGTCGTCAAAGAAATGCGCCCGCGCTGGGTAATCCCCTTCAACTGGTCGCCCGAACAAACCGGACTCGCCCGCTTCTTTGAACGGCAGGTGGGCGGTCGCTCGCAGGTCGTCCTCCCCGGAATCACCAACCTGTTCACCGACCCCTAGCGGTTTCACGCAACAAAAAACGGGGAGACACGCTCCCCGTCTTCAATCTCATCACACAACCGTTCCGCCAGCGCCGACCTTATGCCGCCGGATGCAGTTTCCCATCATCCGACCATGTGAGTTCAACGCTACCTTCGTTGTAGATACGCGGGTGCATCTTGCCCCGGATCACATCGCCATCAATCACCACGCGCTTGATATCGTCCCTGCCGGGAATTTCAAACATCACATCCAGCAAGCGGCTTTCGATGATCGAACGCAGGCCGCGTGCGCCGGTTCCGCGTTCCAACGCCAGATCAGCCGCCGCTTCCAACGCCGAATGCTCAAACGTCAGTTCAACATCATCCAGCAGCAGCAGGTGTTGATACTGGCGGGTGAGCGCGTTCTTCGGCTCCACCATGATCTTGATGAGTGCGTCGCGGTTCAGCGGATCCACGTTCACCAGCACCGGCAGACGCCCGACAAATTCGGGGATCAGGCCGAACGACATCAAATCTTCAGGACTCACCTCGCGCAGCAGCTCGCCCTTTTCCAGACGGGCTTTCGTTTCGTCCGCGTGGAAGCCCAACGAACCGCTGGTGCCAATCCGCCGCCCGATCCGTTCTTCGATGCGATCAAACGTCCCACCGCAAATGAACAGGATGTCGGTCGTATCAATCTGCAAGAATTCCTGATGCGGATGCTTACGACCACCCTGCGGCGGCACATTCGCCAGCGTGCCTTCCAGAATCTTCAGGAGCGCCTGCTGCACCCCTTCACCGGACACATCGCGGGTGATGGACGGGTTATCGTTCGATTTGCGGGCGATTTTGTCAATCTCATCAATGTAGATGATGCCCTTCTCCGCCCGTGCGATGTCGCCATCTGCCGCCTGAATCAGGCGTAGCAGAATATTCTCCACATCCTCGCCCACATACCCCGCTTCGGTCAGCGCGGTCGCATCGGCGATGCAGAACGGCACATCCAACACCCGCGCCAGAGTCTGCGCCAGCAGCGTCTTACCGCTGCCCGTCGGCCCGACCACAAGGATGTTGCTCTTTTGCAGTTCAACCCCGTCCGCGTTCTTATCCGACTGAATGCGCTTGTAGTGGTTGTAAACCGCCACACTCAGCACCCGCTTGGCCTGCTCCTGCCCCACCACATATTCGTCCAGATGCGCCATGATTTCACGCGGGGACAACAGCTTGTCCACATGGAAACCTTCGCTCGGTGGCGGGAAGCTGGAACCGAGGTTCACTTCCATCAGTTTCAACTGGCAGCGTTCCACACAGCGGTTACAGATAAACACCCCGTTGGGGCCAGCCAGCAGATGCTCGACTTCCGAGTCGCTCCGTCCGCAGAACGAACAGCGGTGTGTGCCGGAAAAGAAACTCACTTTTTGGCATTCTCCTTCGACCCGTTCGGAGTGCCTGCACCCAGAACAGAATCGATCAACCCGTATTCCACAGCCTGTTCGGCGCTGAAATACACGTCACGATCGGTATCGCGTTCCAGAATTTCACGTTCCTGCCCGGTGTGCTTGAGCAGGATGTTGTTCAGCTTTTCCTTCAGGCGCATGATTTCGTTCGCCTGAATCACGATGTCGGAAGCCTGCCCCTGCGCCCCGCCTAGCGGTTGGTGCATGTGAATGGTGGCATTCGGCAGCGCGTAACGCAGGTTCTTCTCGCCTGCGGTCAACAGCACCGTGCCGAAGCTGGCGGTAATGCCAATCGCCACTGTGCTGACCGGCGAAGAAATCTGCTGCATGGCATCGTAGATAGCGAGGCCCGCATAGACCACGCCACCCGGCGAGTTGATGTACATATTGATCTGACGATCCGGGTCTTCGCGCTGAAGGTACAGCAATTGCGCCACAATCAGGTTTGCCACCTGATCGTTAATCGGCGTCCCCAAAAGCACGATTCGGTCACGCAAGAGCAAGGAATAAATGTCGTAAGCCCGTTCGCCACGACTGCCCTGCTCAATCACCATCGGGATTACATTATAAACGCTGTTCATCGTCCCTTTATCCTTCCGTATTCGCCTCGCCCGAAGGAGTCTCCGCCGCTGCATCCAGAGCAGGAGCCTCCCCCTTCCCGATCTCGACAATCCGATCCAGTACACCACGTTCCAGAAGTTCATTACGCACGTTCTGGCGCATGGAGGGGGTATCTACCGCAGACCGGAGCTGTTCAGCTTGCTCGCCAAACTGCGCCAGCATCTTCTCGATTTCTTCGCTCACCGCCG
The DNA here is from genome assembly GCA_903864435.1 of uncultured Chloroflexota bacterium. Taxonomy (GTDB): domain Bacteria; phylum Chloroflexota; class Anaerolineae; order Aggregatilineales; family Phototrophicaceae; genus CFX2. The sequence goes on from CAIPFY010000241.1 coordinate 23,076, forward strand.
CTTCGGTCACATCAATCTTCTCGGCACGCATCACTTCGCGCAGCACCAGCGAACGGCGCACATTCTTGATCGCAATTTCGCGGTAATCAACCTTGAGCGCATCGCGGTCTTTATTGGTGATCCGCATGTAATCATCCAGCGTAAGGCCCTGACGGCGAAGGTCACGATCCATACGTTCCAGATACTCGTCGGTCTGGTCATTCAGCAGCACATCGGGATAACCGATAGTGGCCTTCTCGACCATCATATCCAGCACTTCGGCAGAGAACTTGGACTTGGCCTCGTTCTCCATCGCCTTCTGCAAATCCTCACGCACCTTGATGCGCAGTTCCAGCAGGGTCGCCAGCGGCTTTTCCTGCTTTTCAGTCGCCCGCACCGCCAGATCATCGTTCATGGCAGGGAGTGTCATGTTTTCAATCTTCTTAATCACCACCTTGAACTTCGCCCGCTTGCCCGCCAAGTCTTCGTATTCGGCAGAGTCATCCGGGTACGACAGTTCAAATTCGCGGCTCTCACCCACCGCCGCGCCCACCAGCGCCTCGCGGAAACCGGGTGCAGGCTGTTCGTTCTCCTCATTCAAAACCAGCACGGCGTTATGCTCGTGAATGAACTCCTCGCCATTGCCCTCTAAACCATGATCGTGGTCATGCCCGTCATGATCTTCGTGGTCATCGGCTTTTTCTTCCGCAGGGGCTTCCGCCGCTTCCCCTTCTTCGACGATCGTCTTTGCATACAGTTCCATCGCCACGCGGTTGCCCAGTTCCACCGGACGACTGCTTTCCTCGATGACTGCGAACTGTTCCTGAATCTGGGTCAATGCCCGATTCACCTGATCGTCAGTTACTTCCGGCAGCACAAATTCCATACGCGCTTCACGATAGTCGTTCAGCGTCACAGCGGGTTGCAGCGGAACCACGAACACAAACGTGGGTTCCGGTTCCAGCTTAAAATCTTCTAGCTCGCCGGGGCCATAGGGGTCAATCTGCGATTCGGTCAGTGCTTCTGCGTAGATTTTGTTTCCCAGAATCTCCACAGCATCCTCAATAATCGCGCCTTCGCCAAAATACTGAAGGACGATCTTGTAGGGGGCTTTGCCCTTGCGGAAGCCGGGGATGTTCACCCGCCGCGATAGTTTGCGCGCTGCTTCCTGCTTGGCGCTGTCCAGACGGGCAGCATCAATCGCTATAGTAAAACGCGCTGTGTGATTTTCAAGACGTTCGGTTTGGATGTTCAAGACAGGTATCCTTACAGAGGCTAAAACAGCATTGATTATAGCACTGACGAGAAGGGATGTCTGTAAATTTTATATTAGATTAAGAAGGCCAACGAAACGAAAAGCGCCTGACGCGCTCTTTAAGTGGGGAAGGCGGGACTCGAACCCGCAAGGTAGAACCACATGATCCTAAGTCATGCGCGTATGCCAATTCCGCCACTTCCCCATGAGGGAACTGATTATATGCCAGTGCAGCCCTTGCGCTCAAGTCCGAATCTGGCACACCATTGGGCTATTCCAGTTTGATACGCGACACATCGTTCAAATCTACATCGCCCGTCTTCGTGAGAATGCTCGTAATCATCAGCTGCGCGAACCGGAACAAACTCTGCATCTGCTCGATTCGCTCCAGATACAGCTTCGCCAGCGCCTGATCTTCGGGGGTCATGCTGGACAGCGCCGAGGACAAATCTCCCACGTTATCGTCCATGACCGTTAGCGCCCGATCCACATCGCGCATTTCACGTCCGGCAAGAATATTAGAGATAATCTGCCAGAAATCCGTCTCCGCCTCGTAGAACTTGCGCCGCCCGCCCCGCCCACGCACCCACACCTGTCGCACCATCCCCATGTGTTCCAACGTGCGCAAATTCATGCTCACGCTGGCCTTAGAGATGTCCAGCAATTCCACCAGATCGTCAAGACTAAGCGGTTCCGCGCTTAATAACAGAGCGCCATAAAGCTGCCCCATCACTTTGCTGAAACCAAAATACGAAGCCAACTGACCGAGTCCATCCAACATACTCTGCTGAACTTGAATCAAACTGGCATGGTGAACGGGCGTACCGTTGCTGGTCGTGTTGACCGGAGAAACCATCTGCTGAACAACTTTCATCCGAAGAAAATGTTTACAACATTCTAAAACTACAGAATGATCCTAACATGATTAAGCGCCACTGACAACCGTGTGCGACCCTCATTCGTAACGCAGCGCGTCAATCGGGTTCAGGCCAGCAGCGCGGTTCGCCGGATAAATCCCAAAGAACACGCCCACCGCAAACGAAATGATCGTTGCCAAAATCACGCTCGAAGGCTGAATCCCCGCGCCCAGATCAGGCAGCAGCGCACTCACCGCCAACGTACCGAGAAACGCAATCGTCACCCCCATCGCGCCGCCGATCAGCGCCAGAGTCACGGCCTCCACCAGAAATTGAAACAGGATGTCGTTCTTTTGAGCGCCAACCGCCTTCCTCAGCCCGATCTCTCGCGTGCGTTCGGTCACAGTGACCAGCATGATGTTCATGATGCCAATGCCGCCCACAATCAACGAAATACCCGCAATCACCGCCAGAAACACCGTGAGCAATCCAGTCACGTTCCCCAGACTATCCAGTAAATCGGTCTGAGTAAAAATCTGGAAATCATCTTCAGCACGAAAACTAATCTGATGCGATTCTCGCAAGGTCTGCCGGATTTGCTGTGCCACTTGATCTACACTGTCGCTATCCCGCGCCTGTACCACAATCGTGCTAATCGGTCGCTCCCCCGTCAGTTCCCGATCGCCGGACAACCGATTCAGCACGGTGGTCAGCGGCGCAAACAAGGTATCGTCATCATTTGGCCCAAAACCGGCACCGCCCACCGAATTGAGCAGACCTTCCACGCGGAAGGTGATACCCGCCACACGCACATTTTGCCCGATGGGGTCTTGCCCATCCGGGAACAAGCGCCGCGCCGCATCCGGCCCTAGAATGGCGATTCGCGCCTGACTATCGTACTCCTCGCGGGTAAAAAAACGTCCCGCCGTCAAAGTGCGGTTGCGAACAGGCATATAATCCACCGTCACGCCCAGCACACGCACATCCAGCTCGCGCCCTTCCACGTTCACTGTGCGATTCACGCTGCGCTGCGGCATCACTGCCAGCGCGTCCGGCACCAGAAACGGGTCAGCAAGCACCTGCGCATCCTCGGTGGTCAGACGGCGCGTTTCGCCCTGTGCGTTCTCCGCCGGAAACACAATCAGCAAGTTTGTGCCAATGCCCAAAAACTGCTGACGCACGAAATTGTCCACCGCCTGCCCCAGCGATACCAGCACGATCACCGAGGCAACGCCAATGGTAATGCCCAGCATCGTCAGCACCGAGCGCAGTTTGTTACTCCCCAACCCGACCAGCGCCATACGCACATTTTCAAACATCGCGGGGCTGCATCCTCTTGTCTATTCGAACCGCAAGGCATCAATCGGTCGCATCCGTGCCGCACGGCTGGCCGGATACAACCCGAAGAAAATACCCACAAAACTACTCACCACTGTTGCCAGCACAATCGAATCCGCGCTCACACCAATTTTCAGATCAGGCAGCAGAGCGCCCGCCACCAGCGTAACCGACCAGCCCAATCCCACGCCAATCAGCCCGCCCATCACCGACAGCACCAGACTTTCAATCAAGAACTGCATGAGAATATCACGCCCACGCGCCCCAACCGCTTTCCGCAGGCCGATTTCACGGGTGCGCTCTGTCACCGAAACCAGCATGATATTCATGATGCCGATGCCGCCTACCAGCAGCGAGATACCGGCGATCATCCCCAAAAACGCGGTCAGCACTCCGGTAATCCGGCTGAGCGAAGTCAGCAAATCGGCCTGATTGATGATGCTGAAATCCTGTTCGCCCTGAAATTGAATATCGTGCGCCCTCGTCAGATAATCTTCAATCTCGCGGGTCGTTTGCTTCATCGCGTCCTTAGAAATCGCTTGCACATGCAGCACATCCACCCGGTAGCCGCCATCTTTGGTGCGTGCCTGAGACAGGCGGGTTTGCGCGGTACTGATGGGTACAAAAACCACATTGTTCTCGTCACCCAGAAAGCCGCTGCTGCGTTCTTCCATCACACCAATCACGGTGAACACGCGCTCGTTAAGGCGAATCGTCCGCCCTACAGGGTCGAAGGCTTTATCGCCATACAACTTCTCCACCACCGTCGTTCCCAGAACCGCCACCCGCGCCGCATTATCCACATCCGACTGCGAGATAAAAGCGCCCCCCGCACGGGGCAACCAGTTGCGCACATCCTGATAATTCGGGCTGATGCCGCTAATCGCCAGATTGATGCGCTCCGAACCCGCGATCACGGTTCCAAACACCTGCGTTTCCAGCGCCACCTGACGGATGCTGGGCGCGAACGCAGGGTTACTCAAATCCGCCGCCTCCAGCGTGGTAAGCGACTGAATGGTCGTGCGGGTTCCTGATGAAGGCGGCGATGAAAACACAAACAGGACGTTCGACCCCAACGCCTGAAACTGCGAGGCAATATAGTTTTCGACACCGCGCCCCAAGCTGACCAACCCGATCACCGCGCCCACGCCGATGATAATGCCCAGTGTGGTCAATACCGCACGCAGTCGGTTCACCAGCAGCGCATCGAGCGAAATGCGTATCGTTTCACTGAAATTCATAGGGAATCCGGCAAATCCAGCGGCGTCCGGCAGGCCGCTACTAGGTGTATTCTTCTTTTGTGCCGCCGTAATACACTTCTTTGAAAAGACCTTCCATCTCGGCGGCTTCGCTGGGGCGTTCATGTTCACCGGCCACCAGCGGCTCCGCCACCTCGCGGTCGGCAATGATTTTGCCGTCGCGCAGCATGATGACCCGCTGCGTATGACGGGCAATCCAGGGATCATGCGTCACAAAAATCGTCGTAATCCCTTGCTCACGGTTCAACCGCTGGAAAATCTGCATCACCTCGGTGCCGCTGCGCGAGTCAAGGTTGCCCGTCGGCTCATCCGCAAGGATCATCGCCGGTTCATTCACCAGCGCCCGCGCAATCGCCACACGCTGCTGCTGCCCGCCCGAAAGCTCACTCGGCAGATGATCCATGCGCTGCCCCAGCCCCACCGATTCGAGCGCAGCCTGTGCGCGTTTGGTGCGGTTAGCAGTCCCCCCGTAGATCAGCGGCAATTCCACCTGCCGCAGCGCGGACGTTCGTTTGAGCAAATTGAAATTCTGGAACACAAATCCAATCTTCTTGTTACGGATACGCGCCAGTTGTTCCTCGCTCAAACGGCTCACATCTACGCCATCCAGAAAATACTGACCGGAAGAAGGCTGATCCAGACAGCCGAGGATGTTCATCAGCGTACTTTTGCCGCTGCCACTCGGCCCCATGATGGAAACCACCTCGCCCTCATACACCCGCAGCGAAACGCCACGCAGCGCGTGAACCTGTACCTCGCCCATCTGGTATGTTTTGGCGATGTCCACAATATCAATAACGGCCTTACGTCCGCGCTCATCAACCGCCTGCGTTGACTTGCTGCCGCCGCGTTTCAACCAGTTCCACATACACAATCTGCTTTCTGCAAACGGCGGTTGCTAAGGCCCACCGCTGGCTATCGGGTCGAAACTGCTGCGCGGGATTAAGACCACCTGCTGACCGGCTTCCAATCCGCTGATGATCTGGCTTTCGGTTTCATTCCGCACCCCCAGCACCACCGGCACATCCTCATACACACCGCTGCTGCTTTCTACCGTCGCATAAGCCTGCGCCGTTGCCCGATCAATGCGGATGAAGCGGTTCGGCAGGATCACAACATCTTTGAGCGCGTTGACCACAATGGTTGAGGTGGCGGTCATGCCAGCACGCACCGCCGCCTGCGCCGGATCGAGCATCACCCGCACGGTATAAGTCACAAGTTGGCCGGCGCGAATCGGGGCGACAGCCACCCGCGTCACCTGTCCGGTCAATTTCTCGTCCGGCAGCGCATCCAGCATGATCGTCACCGATTGACCGACTTGCACCTTCACCACATCGGTTTCGTCTACCGCCACATCCACAAAGTAGGTGCTGGCATCCACAACCTGTATGGCTGCCGTCTGTGGGGGCAGTTCGCCCACTGTCAGGTTTGTTTCAGCCACCACGCCATCAAACGGCGCGGTCAGCACCGTCCGGTTGAGCGCGGCCTCCGCCTGTGCCACCGCCACTTCAGCCAGCGCAACCTGTGTTTCTGCGATCTGCACTTCAATATCGGATGGGCCATTCAACAGGCGATCAAGCTGCACCTGTGCCGAAACAATCGCCGCGTTCGCAGACGACAAGCCGGAAACATCCGGCCCTTGATTCACCACGCCCGACTCGCTCACATCAGCCAGCGCCACGCCGTACTCGGCCTGTGAAATCGTGCTGGTCACATGATCGGCGGGGTCAATCGGCTGCTGGTTGGCATTAAATCCCATTGCCTGTGCTTGCTCAAGAAGCTGGTTGGACGACTGTGCCGCAGCATCCCGTGACAGTTGTGCCTGCCACAATTGATTGCGTGCCAACTCGGTCTGTAGCCGCGCAATCTCCTGCTGGTTGGAATCGGCTCCCAACGACACCGCGCCGGCCTGTGCCTGTGCCGCCGTCAGTGCGGCCTGCGCCACCGCAATATCTACTTCACGCGGGGGCGCAATCAGCGATTGGTAAGCAACCTGCTGCGCCGAAAGCGCAATCTCGGCGTTCGTCACCGCCGCTTCCAGATCGCCAGTATCCAACCGTGCCAGCACTTGCCCTGCCGTCACCGTCTGTCCAGTTTCAACCAGAATTTCGCGCACGGGAGCCGAAAACTCGAAACTCAACGCAATCTGACGGGCGGGTTGAAGGGCGCCAGTGGCACTTACCGTCACCGTCAAATCGCCCTTCTCAACCGTGATCGCATCCTCGACCACTGTAGTGCGCCGTCCCACATCCCCCGCAGGGCGATTCTGGAACGCCAGAATAGCGAATAGCACCACAATAGACAGGATCACCACCCGAATGACGATACGCAAAACACGTTTCACAGCCTTAGCCTCCGAAGATGGATAGCTGGTCGCCGCCGAGATCAACCGCCAGCACATCCCCCGCGTGTAACCCGCTGATGACTTCGCTGGAGTCCTGCCCGCGCAGCCCCAGTTGCACCTCTATCTCCTCAAGCTGACCGCTGCTATTCACCTCACTCACATACGAGCGATTCCGCAGGCGATCCAGCCGGATATATTCGTTAGGAACCACCAACACCTGTGTGCGCTCATCCACCACCACCGAAGCGTCCGCCGTCAGGCCGACCCGTACACGCGGATCAAACCCGTCCAAACGCACGCGCACATCGTAGCTGATGATGCCGTTATCGTTGGTTCCTAACAGCGCAATCTGCTCGATAGTCGCCGGAAGTTCCAGACCGGGCAGCGCATCCAGCTTAACAATCGCGGACATTCCCGGCGCGATTTGCCGTATATCCACTTCATCCACCTGTACGGTCACATGCAGCGCGGACACATCCATAATCTGCATGACGGGAACACCCAACCCGACCAGACTACCCACCTCGGTATTGACCGCCGTCACCACCCCGTCGAACGGGCTAAGAAGCTGCCGGTCAGTCAGCGCCTTGAGTGCCTGATCCACCTGCGCCTGCGCCTGCTGAATGCTGACATCTGCCTGATCTATTCGCGCCTGAGTCGGCCCGGCCTGTACCTGTTCCAGCACCTTCTGGGCTTGCACCACCCGCGCATAGGCCGCATTTAACGAGCCGCCGTTGCTGGATTGAACGGCCTCCATCTGCAAGCGAGCGATTTCCTTGTTGAACCCTGCCGCGCCGATTTGCGCATCCAACAGTTGTAACGAGGCCTCGGTTTGTGGCCCCTGTACCGTGTTGCGGGCAGTAATCGCATCCTGTTCAGCCTGTGCCGCCTGCTGGTAACGCAGGTTTGCCGCCTGAACATCTTCGTTGGACACCGCGTTCTGGATGCCGGCATAAGCACCCCACGCGCTGTTGACATTGGCCTGCGCCACTGCGATGTCCCCCTCGCTGGCAGGTTCTAACAACTGTTCCTTCTGCAACTGCGCCAGATGGAGCGATTGCAAAGCGCGGTCATAAGCCAGTTGTTCGTCGTCGCTGCCCAAACGTGCCAGCACATCCCCGGCGACCACCACATCCCCCGGTTTCGCCAACACCTCGCCCACCCGTCCGCTTTTGGTGAAACTCAAATTGGCGGAAGCCACTGCATCCACCATGCCAATCGCGTTCACCGTCACATACACCGCACCCGGCTGTACGACGTAAAACACCAGATTTTGATCGGGCTTTGCCGACCGGAGTTGGTTCGCCCGCATAGAAAATACCAGCGCGGGCAGAGCGAAAAATATCAGCGCAAGAACGATCAAAGACCGCCGTACCGACATGCGTTATTGTTCCTTAAATGGAAACCCTGATTGAAAGCGGCGAAAAAACGTGAGCAAACCATCTCTTTGTGCTTTTTCGCGCAATCGCTTCCATAATAGCATATATTTCCTACGGGTTGCCTCAGTTTCAAGGGGAAAGCTAATCTAGCGTTAAGAAGCACAGAATGGTAATATTTGGTTGAGACATCTTTCACAAAGATTGAGGATGCGTATCCTTCTATGTCCCACAACATCCCGGATATTGTGATTGGACGCCTTCCCATTTACCTTCGTGCGCTCACTCGCCTGATGAACGAGGGTCACGAAGTCACCTCCTCGCACGAGTTGGGGCGGCGACTCGGCATCAGTTCCGCGCAAATCCGCAAAGACCTCTCACACTTTGGCGGGTTCGGGAAACAGGGAACCGGATACCAGATTACGTATCTGATTGACCAATTGCGGCAGGTACTCAAAGTCAACCGCGAGTGGGAAGTGGCGCTGGTGGGCGCGGGCGATCTGGGCAGCGCGTTGGCACACTACCGGGGCTTCTCGGATCGCGGGTTCCGCATCGCCTGCATCTTCGACAACTCGCCGCAAAAAGTGGGCAAGCAAATCTCCACCTTCACGGTGCAACCGCTGAATGAGTTAAGCAATACAGTGGAAGAACACAACATCCGCATCGCCATGATCGCCGTTCCTGCCGAAAAAGCGCAGGAAGTAGCTGATCTGCTCATTCAGGCAGGCGTCCGCGCCATCCTGAACTACGCGCCGATGAATCTGAATGTGCCGCCGGATGTGCGCGTTCAGTACATTGACCCGGTGGTACAGCTTCAGCGAATGACCTTCTACCTGACCTGAGTCGTTAAATCTGCCCGATCCGCCGCAAAATCGCCGGGTCTTCGAGCGCCCGTCCCGCCCCGACAGCCACCGCAATCAGCGGGTTTTCGGCGCGATACACCGGAACGCCGGTTTCCCGCGTCAGGAATACATCCATTCCGCGCAGCAGCGCCCCGCCGCCCGTGAGGATAATTCCCCGGTCAATGATGTCGGAAGCCAGCTCAGGCGGCGTGGTTGCCAGCACGGATTTCACCACAGCCACGATCAAGCTAATCGGCTCTTGCAACGCTTCCACCACTTCGCCCGTGCTGATGCTGATGGTACGCGGCAAACCGCTTACGTTGTCGCGCCCCTGAATCTCCATGCTCATGCTCTCGCCAATATCCGTCGCCGCGCCCACCTGAATCTTGACGGATTCAGCAGTCGGTTGACCGATGGCAAGGTTATACTTGCGGCGCACATAGCTGATAATGGCATCGTCCTGCCGCAGGCCGCCCACACGTCCACTTTCCGCCCGGACAATGTTGTTCATGCTAATCACGGCGGCTTCGGTGATTCCGCCGCCGATGTTCACCACCATATCGCCCGCCGGAGTCCCCACCGGCAGCCCTGCCCCGATCGCGGCGGCCAGCGGCTCCCAGATCAAGAAGGCTTCCCGCGCACCCGCCGAAAGCGCCGCTTCATGGACAGCGCGTTTCTCCACGCTGGTCACGCCATACGGCACAGTAATCATAATCGTCGGTTTGAACAGGCGCACCCGCCCCGCAACCTTATCCAGAAAATGCCGCAGCATGACCTCAGTCACTTCATAGTCCGCGATGACGCCATCACGCAGCGGGCGCACCACCTGAATATCTTCCTCGTCCACCTTGCCTAGCATTTCGCGGGCAGGCTGACCGATTTCAACAATACGCTCGTCCTCGGCAGTCAAAGCCACCAGAGACGGCTCTTGCAGCACAATCTGTCCATTTTCATAAATCAGGCAGTTGACCGTACCCAGATCAACGCCCAGTTGTTTGCGCAGTAGTCCCATATCCACCTAACTGTGGAACAATTCACGTTACAGATGCAACTATACCATACATGGTAGAGCATCAGAGAGAGCAGGATTCAGCCCACCCGCGTCTTAGCAGCCCTCACGCTCCGCCAGTACGCAGCGCAAATGCTCAATCGTGCCGCGATAATCAGCGGTAAAACGCGGGACAAACGCGGTCGCAATCGCGTTGTTCACGGCAATATCGGCGTCGGTGTGCGCCTGATTCGCTTTGCCAGTCAACAGTTCTTTGTACTCAATCGCGTTAAGCGCCTTCACCGGATTGCCCAGCACAACCTGAAGCACCGCGCTGATGGTCGCGTGTTCCACCTGATTATCGTTGCCCGGATCGCCCACATAGCGGTGCGCGAAACCGGATACGCCCCAGATTTCGCCCAACCAGATATTCTCGCCCATCCGGTAGCGCCACATGCTCGTGATATTGAAGCGGTTGAAAATGCTGTGCGAGATCACGCTTGCGCCCGTCAGGGGGTTGGTGCGGCTGGTGCTGAACATCACCTGTTGCCAGATCAGCACCAGCGCCTTGCCGTATTCGGCACGCCCCTTCGCATCATCGGGCGATTCCCCCGCCACCTTCTCGTAGTAATCCACGACCATCTGAAAAATATCAAACTCGGCATCCAGCGCCGTATCCTGTTCTTCGCCAGCCTGATGAAACGCCACTAGACGGTTATACGCCCGCGCCAGCAACGACAGGTACGGCTCGGAGTCGGGCTGTACAATTGCATCCGCGATAGCATATTCCCGCAAGCCGTGCGTCCGCATATCGGTACTCTGCACGTCCCAGAACGTGACCGGAATCGGGTCGCCATAAGCGGCGGCCAACTCCGTCAGCTTCACCAGATTAGCCGCGTAACGGCGCACCGCATCCGGGCTAACCGCTCCCGCCCGCAGGCGTTCCAAATGTTCCGCCACGCCGGTACTCAGCAGATAATCGCCCTCCGGCAATCCCGCCGCCCGCAGCAAATCGCCAATCTCGGCAATTTCGGCCTCGGTGACGCTGCCCTCGAAAGGAGTAGCCGTCGGGAATGCGCCCAGTTGGATGCTGTAGCTTTTCATGGCGGTTTGCAGCAGCGGCAGCCCGACCACCAACCCGACGATCACCAGCAAACCGAGAACACCTACTACAACAATCCAAAGTCGGCGGCGCGGCTGCGGAGAATGGCTGGACATCGCACTCTATCCTGTCGAAACACATGAACAACCAAGCAAACCAGCAGATGAATGAATCGAGCAGACCCGATGGTCTGCCCGATGGATACAACGTTCGTTGATGAACCCAACGATCATGGAAACGCGGTACGCTAGTCCTCGCTCTCGTCTTCCACGATACGCAGGATGGAAGGCCCACGCGCCTTCATCTTCATTTTGACCTTCAGCGCCAGTTCGGCATGACGCAGCGCCAGCGCCGCCTGACGGTTTTCCGTCTCCGGCACGCCATCGCGCATCATCTGCACCGCCCGCTGCCGCGCTTCTTCAATCTTGGTTTCGTCCAGATCAAACGAGGACTCTGCCAGATCAGCCAGCGCAACCACTTTATCCGGGCGCACATCCACCACGCCGCCGTAAATCACAAAACGTTCCTCGCGGTTGCCCTTGCGAACGACCAGTTCACCAAACCCCATCGTCGTCAGCACGGGCGCATGATGCGGCAGAACGCCCATTTCACCTTCGGCGCCCGGCACCATCACCATGTCCGCTTCGTGCTCCTGAAAGACGAGGCGCTCTTGCGTTACGATCTCTACATGAATGGGCATTTCTTGCCTCCTCCACAGCGATTCAACGATGAAAACCGCTGTTCCTCGTCACCAATGAAACTTCTTATAACCCCCTCACCGCTGCGCGACAAGGGGGCAAACGGGGCGAGGCCTAGTTCTTCGACTTCTCGTAACGCTCCAGCACGTCCTCAATCGGGCCTGCCATGTAGAACAGCTGCTCAGGAACCTGATCCATTTCGCCGTTCAGGATCATGCGGAAACCACGAATGGTGTCCTTCACCTTCACGTAACGGCCTTCACGACCGGTAAACTGCGTCGCCACGAAGAACGGCTGGCTGAGGAACAGTTCGATCTTACGCGCACGTGCCACCAGCAGCTTGTCGTCGTCCGAAAGTTCATCAATGCCGAGAATGGCGATGATGTCCTGCAAATCCTTATACCGCTGAAGCACCTTCTGCACATCACGCGCCGTCTGGTAGTGTTCATCGCCCACGATCAGCGGGTCGAGAATCTTGCTGGTACTCGCCAGCGGATCCACCGCCGGGAAGATGGCGCGGGCAGCAATCGAGCGTTCCAGCGCAATCGTACCATCCAGATGGGTGAACACCGCCACAGGCGCAGGATCAGAGTAGTCGTCCGCAGGCACGTAAACCGCCTGCATCGAGGTGATCGAACCGCGCTTGGTGGAGGTGATGCGTTCCTGAAGCTGTCCCATCTCGTCTGCCAGCGTCGGCTGATAACCTACCGCCGAAGGCATACGACCGAGGAGCGCCGACACTTCCGAACCCGCCAGCGAGTAACGGAAAATGTTGTCAATGAACAGCAGCACATCGCGGCCTTCGTCGCGGAAATGCTCAGCCATCGTCAGGCCAGAGAGCGCCACGCGCAGACGCACGCCGGGCGGCTCGTTCATCTGACCGAACACCATCGCCAGCTTGTCCAGCACGCCGGCTTCATCCATTTCATGATACAGCGCCGTACCTTCACGGGTACGCTCACCCACACCGGCAAACACCGACAAGCCCGAATGCTGTGTCGCAATCGAGTTAATTAGTTCCTGAATGGTCACGGTCTTGCCTACGCCCGCGCCACCGAAGATACCGACCTTGCCACCCTTTGACATCGGCGCGACGAGATCAATCACCTTCATGCCGGTTTCAAACACTTCAATCTTGGTAGACTGTTCTTCAAACGTCGGCGCCTTCGCATGGATCGGGCGGCGCTGCGACGATTCGGACACCGCAGGCTTGCCGTCAATCGGACGACCTAGCACGTTGAACACGCGCCCCAGCGACGTTTGGCCTACCGGCACGCTGATCGCGTTGCCCGTCGAAAAGGCCGCAACGTTACGCTGCAAGCCGTCGGTGGTGTCCATCGCAACGGTACGGACTGCACCATCGCCCAGAAGCACCTGAACTTCCAGAACCAGATCATCCTGTCCCTCACGGGGAACGCGGAGCGCCTCAAAGATGTCCGGGAGCTGCCCTGCGGGAAACTCCACATCCACCACCGCGCCCAGTACCTGAGTAATGCGTCCTTGCACTTCAGCCATTCGTCTTATCCTCCGTCACGCTCTCAGGCTTTGCGCCCGGCGGTCAATTGATCTTGTAAACGCTCCAAACCGTCCCAATCGCCAGCGGCAGCCAGTGCCGCCTGCTCAGGCCAACTCGGCAGCGCAGGTGCTAAACGCATCCCCGCCGCTTCAATCGCCTTTAACAACGCTGCCTCGTCCGACGCCGCCAGTTTCACGTAGGTATCAATCCCCGCCGCTACCAGTGCAGCAGACATCTTGGGGCCAATGCCTTCGATCACCGTCAAGTCGTCGCCGCTGCCGCCCTTCAGTGAAACGCGCCCGCCCGCCTTCGCCACCACCGGCGGAGACATCATCGCGTGTGCGCCATTCCCATTTTGTGGCTGGCTGGCGAGAATTTCGTCGGCCAGACCTTCGATAGAGGCTTGCAGCGCCTCGGCGCCGCCCACGATGTCCAGAATTTCGGCAGTGATGGCCGCCTGACGGGCTTTGTTGTAAACCAGCGTCAGATCGCCCATGAGCTGCGTCGCGTTGTCCGAAGCATTACGCATCGCCACCATACGCGCCGAATGCTCACTGGCTTGGCTTTCCAGCAGCGCCTGATAAATCTGGAGTTCGGTGAAGCGTGGCACGATTTCATCCAGAATGGCCGCCGCGTCTGGCTCATAGTCGTAGTCCGACTTGCCAGCACTCACCGCAGGCACATCCTTAACCATCTCAGCCATCACCTGATCGTCCGTCGAATACGGAACCAGAGGCAACCACCCCAACACCACCGGGCGCTGGGTGAGCGTATTCACGAAATCGGTGTAGGCGATGAACACTTGATCCACCGTCCCCGCCAAAAATTCGTCAATCGCCAACCGTGCCACCGGCGAAATGCTGGCAATGGTCGGGTCAGCAGGCAGGCCGCTGAACTCCGCCACCACATTCTTGCCACCGCGAATGAACGAGTCGCGGGCTTTCTTACCAACGGTCACAAAGCGCGTCGGCTTGCCCATGCGGTGCGCAAAACGCTCCGCCACACGAATGATGTTCGTGTTATAAGCGCCAGCCAACCCACGATCCGAAGTCAGCACCACCACCATGATGTTCTTGATCTCATCACGGCTTGCCAGCAGCGGATGCAGCGGTAGCCCTTTGGTAGCTGTACTCTGCACATTCAACAGAATTTCCCACGCTTTTTCAGCGAAAGCGCGGCTGGCTAATACGCGAGCCTGCGCCTTACGCACACGCGACGCGGAAACCGCTTCGAGAGCGCGGGTAATCTGCGAAATATTCTTGACACTGCGAATACGTTTCTTGATGTCGCGTGCTGTAGCCATTCAATACTCCTTGTTACACCCCCGCCCCACCGCACACGGCAGAACAGGAGGATGAGATATTAGCTCCAGCTCGCATTGAACGATTGCAGCGCATTCTTCAATTTGGCTTCCTGCTCATCGTTCAGCGTCTTGGTTTCCGCGATGCTGTTGGCAACATCGGAGAATTGCGTATTGAACGCACGCACGAACGCGGCCTGCCATTCCTTAACACGATCCACCGGCACATTGTCCAGATGACCCTTCGTACCGGCGTAAATGAGCGCCACCTGATCCGCCAGCGGGATCGGCTGGTACTGCGGTTGCTTCAACAGTTCGGTCAGGCGCAAACCACGATCCAACTGCTGCTGGGTGGACTTGTCCAGATCGGAGCCGAACTGGGCGAATGCCGCCAGTGAACGGAACTGCGCAAGGTCGAGGCGCAAGCCGCCGGCCACTTTCTTCATGGCCTTCGTCTGCGCGTCACCACCCACGCGGCTCACGCTGATACCGACGTTCATCGCGGGGCGCGTGCCGGCGTAGAACAATTCCGGTTCGAGGTAAATCTGACCATCCGTGATCGAAATAACATTGGTAGGCACATAAGCCGACACGTCACCTAGCAGCGTTTCGATGACGGGGAGCGCCGTCAAGCTGCCCCCACCACGCGATTCGCTCAACTGCGCGGCGCGTTCCAGCAAACGGCTGTGGAGATAGAACACGTCGCCGGGATACGCTTCACGCCCCGGAGGACGGCGCATCAGCAGCGACACCTGACGGTACGCCCACGCATGTTTGGACAGGTCATCGTAAACGACCAGCGCGTGCTTGCCGTTTTCCATGAACCATTCGCCAATCGCGCAACCCGCGTAGGGGGCGATGTAGTTCATCGCGGCGGGGTCAGACGCAGAGGCCACGACAACGGTGGTATATTCCATCGCGCCGTATTCTTCGAGCAGAGCCACCAGACGCGCCACTTCGCCACGACGCTTGCCGATGGCGACGTAAATGCAGTACAGGTCTTTGCCCTTCTGGTTCAGGATGGTGTCAATGGCAATCGCGGTCTTGCCGGTCTGACGGTCGCCGATGATGAGTTCACGCTGACCACGACCAATCGGGGTCATCGCGTCAATGGCGATCACGCCGGTCTGAACCGGGCTGAACACGTTCTTACGTTCGATAACACCGGGGGCGATCCGTTCAACGTTGAAGTAGTCCGAAGCGACAATACTGCCCTTGCCGTCCACCGGATTACCCAGCGCATCCACGACGCGCCCAATCATGCCCGTCCCAACCGGGATCGAGGCGATACGTCCCAGTGGGCGCACTTCGTCGCCTTCCTGAATCGTATCATATTCGCCCAGAATGATGACACCGACATTATCTTTTTCAAGATTGAACGCGATGCCGGGCGTGCCATTGTTAAAGCGAACCAACTCGCTAAAACGGATATTTTCCAGTCCAGCAACGCGAGCGATACCATCGCCGATTTCCATCACGCGACCGACCTCGACCGCTTCGATGGTGGGCGAGAAACTCTCGACCTGCTCTAACAATGACTTAAAGATATCGTGGGAGATCTCTGCCATTCAGGCCTCCTAGGTTTACTGTTTCCACTATCCGAATTCCGCGCCTGCGATCAGCGTTGTCGCTGGGTTGAACTTGGAATAATGAGTTGTGGATAGAATCTGAACTCGGATGATTGTAACTGATGGAAAGCGGTCTGTCCACTTTTTCACAAACATCATTTGGGCTTTTTTAAGGAATACTCACAGCCTCTCCGTAGTGGCTACCGATCCCCGTCCAACACGTCGGGATTTCGCACCGTTCCCCCGCCACCCAATGCCGCCGAACGCTGAAACGCCGCCCATACCGCCCGCGAAATGACCGTTCGCAAACCGCCCTTTTCAAGGTGATAAATCGCCTCCGCCGATGTTCCGCCGGGACTCGTCACCTGATTACGCAGTTGTGCCGGATGCAGCCCCGATGACTCGGCATATTCGACTGACCCGCGCACTGTTTGCAGCACCAACCGTTCGGCATCGCGCCGCGAAAAACCCATATGAACGCCCGCATCAATCAGGGCTTCCATGAACAGGAACACATAGGCCGGCCCCGACCCGCTGAGTGCCGTCGCCATATCCAGATAGCGTTCGTCGTCCACATGAATCTGTTCGCCTAACGCGCCCAGTAGCGCCTTCGCCTGTTCCCGCTGCGGATCGAGTACCTCCGGCGTGGCTGTCCACACCGTAATCCCCATGCCGATTTGCGCGGGCGTGTTCGGCATGGCACGCACGACGCTGGCATTCGCCACGCCATCGGCAATCGTGCGAATACGCGCCCCGGCGATGATGCTCAACACCAGCTTGGAAGAATGTGCGCCGCGCCGCACTTCGGGCATCACTTCGCCCAACACCTGCGGCTTGACCGACAGCACCAGAATATCCGCTACTTCGGCAGCCGTGCTGTTATCGGTCGTCCCGCGCAACCCGTAACGCGCAGCCAGTTCGTCCACCCGTTCCTGCCGTGTATCCGCAGCGATGATCTGCGAAGCAGGGAGCATTCCCTGTTTCAACAACCCTTTAATCATGGCTTCGGCCATCACGCCGCTGCCAATGAACCCAACTGTCATTTTTTCCAGCGGCATATCCCCATCCCCTTGCTGAGCAATCCCATCAACTCGTTATATCCTAAAGCCCCCTCTACATGTTGAGAAGGGGCTTCGGTCAATCGCTTATTTGTGGTAGGTGTTGGCGGTGTCCCAGTGGTGCGCCGCCGCCTGTACCCGTTCCATCTGCACTTCTACGCCGATACCGGGCGCAGTCGGCGCGGCGATGCGGCTCTGCGCCCCCAGCGCGAACGGCGGCTCGGTGATGTCGGGGTTATAGTAACGGTCAGTAGCCGAAATGTCGCAGGGCAGTGTCACGGCGGGCAGCGAAGCGAACGCCAGATTCGCCGCACGTCCTACGCCCGTTTCCATCAAGCCGCCAATCCACAGGGGAATATTGCGCTCCACACAAATTCTGTAGATTTCGAGGCTTTCGGTGTAACCACTCACCCGCGCCGGCTTCAGGTTCAGGATGCGACATGCGCCCAGATCAAGCGCCAACCGGAAATCGTTCGCAGAATGAATGCTCTCATCAAGGCACACCGACGTTTTCAACTGCGGCTGCAACTTGCTGTGTTCGTAAATGTCGTTATAGCCCAACGGCTGCTCGATCATCAGCAGATTGAATTCATCGAACTGCTTCAGATGGTCAATATCCGCCAGCGTATAGGCGCTGTTGGCATCCAGCATCAGCAGAATGTCAGGGTGTACAGCACGCACCCCCCGCGCCAACTGCACATCCCAACCGGGTTCAATCTTGAGCTTGATGCGCCCGTACCCCTGCCCCAACCGCTTGTTGATGACTTCCAGCGTGGCTTCCACACTGGACTTAATCCCGATGCTCACGCCCACATTGGCATAGCCCCTCGGCTGATGATCGGCGGGCAAATGCCGCGCAAATGCCTGCGCCAGCGACAGACCGTTGGTTTTGGCAATCGCATCCCACACAGCGGCTTCCATCGCATGTTTCGCCAGTGGGTGCCCACGAAACGCACTCAGCAGCGCCGGAACTTCCGTCGCGTCGCCGATGGTCTTGCCCAGCAGCGCCGGAATCAGGAACTCGCGCATGATGTGCTGCGATGTCCCGACGGTTTCGTAGCTGTAACCGGGGCTGCTCTCCGCCGAGCATTCGCCCCAACCCGTTACCCCTGCATCCGTTTCCAGAGCCACCAGAATCGCGCTTTTGAACGGTTCTTCGCCGAAGCTGGTACGCAGCGTTTCGACCATCGTCATCGCAATGGTGTAAATCTGGATGGATTTGACTGTAATGGACTTCATCATCATTCCTCTTTTGGGGTTAGTTATGACTAAAATCTGTACTACCAAATACGCCTTCAGGCTGGCTCAACAGGTAAAATGCCCTTTCGACGCCAGCATAAGGTTCACGCAAAAAATCGGTCACGATGAAACGCCGCTGAAGCAACGTTTGCAGCAGCACCCGCGTATGCTGCCGCCAGCGCCCCGCCAGCCCCACATCCTGCTGCGTCAGCGCCGCATAATCCACCGGAATCTCCACCAGCGCCAACGCCCCGCCGGGAACCAGTGCGCTGTCCGGCGGTTCCGGCAGGCCGGCGGCGTTCAGGCTGCTCAAGTTCGTGATCGGTGTCGCCGCGCTCAGATAATCCGCCAGCATGAGTGGCCTCCGACTGCCCGTCATACGTTCTTCCGCCCGGTACTGCGTCACCCACCACTCCGCTAGAAAACGATCAGACGACCCCAGCGGAGCCAGACCGCTTTCGGGCGCAGTCCCATAGTAATCCGGGTAGTAGGTACGGCTGATCGCGCCCAGTTTGCGAATATTCAAATGCGCGTTCGGCGCCAGCAGCGGATCGAATGTCCACGTAATCAGCCGGATTCCCTGCTTGATCGCCAACCGCCGCTGCTCTCGCTTCAGATGATACCCCACACCCTGCCCGCGATAGGCTTCCAACACGACCATTCGCTTAGACACCATTTGCAGATTCGCCATCGCAGGCCGATCCGGTTCGTCCGGCAGCGTGCCCAGAAACCCGACCAGAACGCCGATCATCTGCTGCCGATCAAAAGCCGCCAGCACATGCCCGCCGCCCATCGCCAGTGAAAACAGCATGTGTGCTGGAATCACGGATTCTAGATCATCGCCCCAGTAGGTACGCTGTAGCGCGACGGCCTCGACCATCTCATCCATACGATGCAGCAGCCGAATTTCGCTCAAACCCATGATATTTCCCTGTACTCAAGCAGCGCGTGGACGCCGACGTAAAGAATACCGCACCAGCGGCCACCAGTAGGACTTCTGTGGCATGTAAGTGAGCAGCGTGTCCTCCAGACGGCGCGGTTGAAATCCGAAGGTGTTGTAGCAGTTGCCCAGCGATGCAGTACGGTTGGTCGCCAGAATATCCAGCCATTGCGGGGTCATCAGTGACCGGGGGAACACGCGGTTGTAAACCGCCGTCACCGTCCGCATCAAATAAGGCGCAACCGGCAACACCATCCGTCCAGCACCCGACACGCGCATCACGGTAGAGATCAAATCCTCTAGCGTGATGTATTCTGGTCCGCCAATCTCGGTCAGGCTGTCCACCGTGTCAATCAGATCGAGGCTGCGAACCAATGCCGTCACCAGATCATCAATATAAATCGGATGCAGCACCACTTCACCGCGCCCCGGCATCACGAATACGAACGGTGTCGCCCGCAGCAGCATCGCAATATGGTTGATGAACGCATCGTCCGGGCCAAACACCAGTCCTGACCGGATAATGGTATACGCTAACCCGCTGGAACGAATCAGTTCTTCTACCGTCCCCTTGACGCGCAACAGCGTGTACCCGGACGATACCGACGCGCCCAAATGGCTCACGTTGATAATGCGCCCCACACGCGCAGACCGTGCTGCGGCCAGCAAATTGCGCGTCCCGGCGATTTCGACCTGTTCCAAATCCTTCTGCCGCCCCCACCATTGGGCGCTTTCCAGATGGATAATCACATGCGCCCCCGTCACCGCCCGGAATGCGCTTTCCTCATCCTGCAAACTGCCAATCACGATTTCCGGGGATTGCTCCCACGGCAGGTTCCGCGCCTTCGACTCGCTAAGCAAACAGCGCACCGGTCTGCCTTCTGCCAGCAACCGCGCCACAAGATGCCGCCCGATGAATCCCGTCCCGCCGGTCACGACAATCATATCCCCTCCGATGACTCGGATTATAACAAACGGAGAGAGCAGCGAAAATCCCGCAAAAGTGCAACTCCCAACCCTGTAAGGGGTTTATGGAAACAGATATAATTAACAGTTAATTGGATCAGAAGTCAGCCATACGACCGCATGTGAGCAGTCGTTTTGTGGAGGCCATTGTGGAACGTCGTCGGGTAGTCATCACCGGAATTGGCATCATCTGCCCTACCGGAAACAGCGTTGAAGAAGCATGGGGAAATGCCGCTGCGGGTAAAACTGGTATTGGCACCATCACCCGCTTCGACACAAGCCATCTGGAAAATCACTTCGGAGGAGAAGTCAAAGGGTTCGACCCGAATGAATATCTGGGACGCCGCGAAGCACGCCGCACAGACCGTGTAACTCAGTTGGCGCTCTATGCCGCAGAAAAGGCCATGACCGACTCCGGCTTGCAGGTCACGGATGAAAACCGCTATGACATCGCCTGCATCATTGGCAGCGGCATCGGCGGCATCACATCCATCTTTGAAGGCGTGAAAGCCTTCATCGAACGTGGCGCGAAAGCAGTTAGCCCGCTGATGGTGCCGATGATGCTGCCCGATAGTCCATCCGCCCGCATCTCGATGACCTACGGGCTGCGCGGCCCGAACTTTGCCATCTCCACCGCCTGCGCCACCGGAAACAACTGCATCGGTGAAGCCACCGAAATGATCCGGCGCGGGCAGGTCAAAGCAGCACTGGCAGGCAGCACCGAAGCCGGTCTGGTGGATATTGCCATCGCCAGCTTCAACAATATGACCGCGATTTCGCGCCGCAACAACGCGCCCGAAAAAGCCTCTCGCCCCTTTGATGTGGATCGTGACGGATTTGTGGTAGCCGAAGGCGCTGCCCTGCTGATGCTGGAAGATTTGGATCATGCACTGGCACGCGGCGCTAAAATCTATGCCGAAATCCTCGGCTACGGACACACCTCGGACGCTTATCATGTGACCGCCCCGCTGGAAACAGGCGAAGGCGCGGCTAAAGCCATCACCCTTGCGCTCGCAGATGCCCACCTCCAGCCTACCGACATCAGCTACATCAACGCGCATGGGACGAGTACGCCGCTGAACGACAAGAGCGAAACACTGGCAATCAAGAGCGCGTTAGGGGAATATGCCTACAATGTCCCGATTAGCTCCACGAAATCGGTCACAGGTCATCTGATGGGCGCAGCCGGGGCGGTTGAAGCGGTCTTTAGTGTGATGGCGCTGCGCGAGAACTTTATCCCGCCCACCATCAACCTCGACAATCCAGACCCGGAATGCGATCTGAATTACACCCCGCTGGTGGGTGTCCAACGTGAACTGAATATCGTTATGAGCAATTCCTTCGGTTTCGGAGGCCATAACGCGGTGCTAATTTTTGGTAAGTACCGGCAAAATGGGCATTCGTAAAGACGAATCGGCTGAACCACGTACCGGGACAGGGCTGTATGCTCATGTCGTGGGCTGGGGCATGGCTGTTCCAGACATCGTGATTACCAATCAAGACCTCGAAGCCATTGTTGAAACCAATGACGAATGGATTCGCACGCGCACGGGGATTCGTGAGCGCCGCATCGCCGGTGAGCGCGAATCCACAAGCAGCTTGGGGCTAAAAGCTGCGCGGCGGGCACTCGAAGTCGCCAATATGCTGCCAACCGATATAGACCTGATTATCGTTGCCACGTCCACACCGGAAAACGTCTTTCCCAGCGCCGCCTGCCTGATTCAAAACGGCTTGGGCGCCACCCGCGCCGGCGCGTTTGATCTCAGCGCCGCCTGTTCAGGGTTCGTGTATGGCGTGGAAATGGCTTCGCAGGCCATTCGTTCCGGTTCGATCCGCGCTGCCGTCGTGATCGGTGCCGAAACCATGACTCGCATCTTGAACTGGCAAGATCGTGGCACCTGCATCCTGTTCGGGGACGGCGCAGGCGCGATTGTCCTGCGCGCCAGCGAAGCCGAAGGCGGCGTTCTTTCGGCGGTTCTCCGTTCAGATGGTTCCGGCGGCGACCTGCTCGGCCTGCCTGCGGTGGGCAGCATAGACCTCCTCAACTCCGATTATGTGAACGATGAGCATACGCTCAACAAGATGCACATGAACGGCGGCGAGGTTTTCAAGTTCGCCACCCGCGTCATCACCGAAAGCATCCATCAAGCACTCGAAAAAGCCAACCTCTCTATCGAAGACCTGTCGCTCATCGTGCCGCATCAGGCCAACATGCGCATCATTCAGGCGGCAGCGCGGGCGCTCAAAATCGCCCCGGAAATGTTTATGAGCAACCTCGAACGGTACGGCAACACGTCGGCGGCATCCATCCCGATTGCCCTGTGCGAAGCCGTGCAAGAGGGGCGAATCAAGCCGGATGACAATATCGCGTTCGTCGGTTTCGGCGGCGGCCTGACATGGGCGGCCATGATCCTCCGCTGGGGCGACCCGCGTCCGGTAGACCGGCGCTCCGAAGCACTCATCAATCAAGGCCGCCGCGAATTCAGCTACTTTCTGGTGCGGATACGGGCTTCCCTGCGCCGTTTCAGCCGCCGCATCTCCAAACTGTTCGGGCGCAGCAACCGCATTCAGCGCCTGCGCGACAAAGCCGACAGGCTCGACTAAAACAGCCCCAAACGGGAGGACGCGCCACAGGTTCGTCCTCCCATCCCCTTCCCCGCACAGGACTTTAGTACCAGTTTTCAAAAGTCACCGAAACCTTTTTGCCCGTTTGCCGTCGGTATTGGCGTAATCAACACGGATCGGTAGTTATCAGCAAAAAGGGAGATTGGGTCATGGTTACTTCAAAATATCGTCAGATGTTCGGTCTGCTGGTCGCACTCGTTGCGGTCTTCACCATATTCTTTGGCACCACCATCATCAGAGCGCAGGAACCGGCCACGCTGGTCGAAATCACTGGCCTCATTCAAGCGATGGATGCCCAGACCATTACGGTCAACAATCAGGTCATTCAGATCAACACCGCCGAAATCCAGACTTCGCTCGAACTTGGCAAGCAGATCACCATTCACGCCACGTCCCAGAATGGTCAATTCGTTGCCACCGAGGTCAGTGACCCCGGCACAAGCACAGGCGCACTCCATGTTGGCGAGATTGAAATCGTCGGCCTGCTCTCAGCGATTGACGGCACAACCATCACCGTCGGGGGCATTCAGTTCAACATCGAAACATCCGGCCTGTATGCGAACGCAGCCATTGGCGACATCGTGAGCATCAAAGCCTCGATCAATACCGATGGGCAGGTGGTTATCCGCGAAGTGGGGCTGAGTTCTGCCGATGACAACAGCAACGATAACACGG
>CAIPFY010000242.1 GCA_903864435.1 uncultured Chloroflexota bacterium
GCGCTAATGGCTGGTTGTCTGCGGGTAAAAAGGCCCAAGAGATGAGTACGATGACGACCACGCTGGCCGCACGTTCCAGCGGGGGTAGGATGGCCGCTATTTTTTGCCCGCTGATGAGGCTGAACAGCGATCCTGCCAAAATGATGACCCATGCCGCCACCACGCCGCCGAGTGCCAGCGAAAAACGGCGCGAGTCCGGGATGGCAGGCTGTCGCCAGCGTTCACTGAGGGCTAGGAACAAGGCGGCCTGACTCAGGGCGATCACCGCCAAGAAGTAGAGGATGTCCCCGGGCGAACGAACGAATAAGTTTAAGAAGTCGAGCGGTGATTGTGACAAGGGAAAAACCCCGTTTGTAGATGCTAACATCCATCTTTGGAAAGTATAGCACAAGCCCTTATTTGGTGTATGTTGTTGATGTGACCTTGTGAAGGTGAAATTCGGTGTTGGTATGTGTGCCGGCAATTCTGGGGCGTGTTTCGCGTTGACGTGCGGCTTACGTTTCCGCTACACTGATGACGTTCACTCAAGAAATGGAGTGTTATGCGGCAGCTTGCGCGAGTTTTGCAGCGTTTGCCATGGTTGGTGGTGATCGCACGAGTGCTATGGCGCTTCTGGCAGGCAAAATTTACTGCTGGTGCGGTGGGTGTTGTGTTCAACGGAAGCGGGCAAGTGCTGCTTGTGGAGCATGTGTTTCACCCGTATGCGCCATGGGGATTGCCCGGTGGATGGGTGGATCGGCGGGAACCCCCATCCGAGACGGTGCGCCGGGAACTGCATGAGGAGTTGGCGCTGCAAGTGCGCGTTGACGCAGTGGTTCTGGCTGATCTGGACTTTGGCGATCATCTTGATTTCGCCTATCTGTGCCAAGCCAGCGGTGATGTGGGTGCGCTCAGCCGTGAGCTACTCAGTTACCAATGGTGTTCGCTGGATGCGCTCCCTAAACTTCAGACATTCCATTATCGTGCGATTCAAGCGGCGGCTGATCGTGCCGGTATTCCTTATCCAAAAGGATAATGAGCCATGACGTTATCAACGCGGCGGCGGAAGCGGGGCTTGCCCATTCTGCCTATTGTTTCGGCTTTGATGCTATTGCTGGCTGTTGGCCTGTTTGTATTCAATCTGGTGCGTTTCAGCCAGCAGCAGGGCGGGTTGCCTTCCGATGTGTCGGTGGCAGGTGTGAATGTAGGCGGGTTGAGTTCACGAGAAGCCCTGAATCAACTGGAAGAAGCCTATCGCCAGCCGATACTGCTGTATTATGGCGATAGCCCAATATTGCTCGATCCGGGCAGCGTTGGGTTCCAGATTAACACCCAATCTATGCTGGCGCAGGCCAGTGCTTCTACTGATATTCAGGGGAGTTTTTGGGGGCGTTTCGGGAATTACTTGCTCGGACAGGAGAACCGTACTGTATCGCAGGTTGATCTGATGGCGGACTATTCTCGTGGGACGCTGGAGCAGTATCTACGCGATATTGCAACGCGCTATGACCGTTCATCGGGAGATGCCAGCTACGATTTGCAAACCCTGACGCTGCGCTCCGGCGGCGAGGGGCAAGCACTTGATGTTGACGCGGCGCTGCCTTTGATTGATGCGGCGCTGCATCACCCGCGAAATCGCACGGTGAGCCTGCCTCTCAAATCAGTTACCCCGAATGTGGGCAACATTTCTACACTGCAAACGTTGATCGAGGACTATCTGGATTCGCAGGGGTTCATCTTCGATGGGCAGACGACGGTGGCTTCGGTCTTTATCCAAGATTTGAAGACGGGCGAGGAAGTCAACATCAACGGGGATGTTTCATTCTCGGCTGCAAGCACAATCAAAGTGGCTATTCTGATTGATTACTTCCGTAACCTGTGGTTTTCAGTGCCTCAAGAAGAAGCATGGTTGATGGCTAATTCTCTGTTGTGCAGCAATAACTCGTCATCAAACCTGATGATGCAGATTATCGGTGAGCGTGTATCGGAACAGGCAGATATTTTTAAGGGCATCCAGAATGTGACCGAGAATGCACAGTATTTGGGTGCGCGTAACACCTACATCACTGCGCCATTTGATCTGGGCATACAGGGGCAGCAGTTAGGGTCAATACCCGCGCCGCAGACCTCTCCTAACCCGAATTTCAATACCAACCCTGATCCTTACAACCAGACTTCTTCGGAAGATATGGGGACGCTGTTTGGCCTGATCTATGACTGCGCGAATTATGGTTCGGGGTTGATGACGGCTTATCCTGATGGTGAGTTCACACAGTCGGAGTGCAAGCAGATGTTGGAACTCACCAGCGCGAATGATTTGCAGCGTTTGCTACAAGGAGGCATTCCTCCGGGGGTGCGAATCTCGCATAAGAATGGCTGGGTGAGCGATATGACGGGGGATACGGGGATTGTTTACCCGCCTAACGGTCGTGATTATGTGATTTCAGTGTATATGTGGGAGAAAACGGATTTTCAGGATTACACGAAGTTGTGGCCGCTGGTCGAAGGTATTTCCCGTGCGGCATGGAACTACTTCAGCCCGGAGAACCCGCTGATTGCACCACGTGCTGATCTTCCTGCAACGGCTGTGGAATGCGTGGGGAATTTCCTACCGCCGAACCCTGAGTCGGTTGATTTGAACAACATCAACGGTTGGAAGCCGACGACCACGACATCCCCCTAAGCGCGATTGCTCATTGGGGGAGATATTTAACCGCCGTCAGGTAATTTTTGCCGTTCAGGTGTTCATAACTGACTTCATCCATCAGCTTCTTAATGAAAAAGATGCCCCAACCGCCGGTGGTGCGTTCCTCAAGGCTGGCAGCCGGATTGGGGTCGGTGCGCGTTAGGGGATCAAATTCGGGGGCGCTGTCCACGATGATAATCGAGAATCGCGCTGGCTCATGGCGGCAGATGATCTCGATGGTTTCGTGTGCGCTCTGATGGGTGTATCCATGCTCAATGATGTTGGTACAGGCTTCGTCTATCGCAAGCTGGCAATGGTAGACGGCGTGATCGTCAAGGCCAGCTTGCTGTGCGATTTGCACGACAAAATCACAGGCCTGCGGAATTTGATCCACAGCAGCGGAAATCTGGAAGCGGCTTTCGTTGGGCAACATAAGTCTAGTGGGCGGCTCTAGTAGCTGCCAACCGCTTCGCTCTGAGTGGCATAAATCTGGAAGATGGTATCCAGCCCGGCCATTTCGAGGACTTCCCGAACACGGCTGGACGGTTGCGCTAAGCGTAGGTCGCCTGATCCGCGCACTTTTTTGAGTGCCGAGACAATTTCACGCAGACCGGCGCTGCTCATATAATCTACGCCAGCGAGATCGAGTACCATGTGCCGATGACCGCTATCTATTTCGCGGTTCAATGTCTCCCCTAATTGGTTGGCGTTCATACTGTCAATGCGACCGCTGACTTCGATAAGCGCGATCTGCTCACGCATAGAGGTGTTGACGTTCAACATGCGGTCATTCTCCTGAGTCGCGTTCTCATCTGTAGATTATACAGGTCGAGTATACTCCAAAAACCATTTGAAGATAATCCTAGATAGGGCAGATGGCAGGGCGGTATACTGATCGTTAGATGCTCTGCGGGGTTTGTAAGCAGGGTTGGTAGGGTTGGAGTGACACTATGGATGGCGGGCTGTTTGTGCTGGTGTGGCTGGTTCTGACAGTGGTATTCCTGATTATTCAACGTACCGAGCGAGTGAAAAAGCGGGGCGTGATGTTCGTCATGCTTTTGTTCGCGGTGCCGCTGGCGTGGTTTATCAATCTGCGCGACGCATGGGGCGGGGCCGTGGTGGCGCTCATCGCTGCGGTGGTTATGAACTGGTTGTTCTGGGTTCTGGTGGGGCGCTATAACCCGGTGGGGAGCAGCGATAACATTCGCGTGCTAGGGATGGATGATTAGGGGGCAGGGCGTGCCGTAGCGTACCCTGCCCTGAATCACGAAGGGGTTAGCCGATCACGTTTAGCGGGATGACATCGTTGTTCTGGAGCATCACCATGCTGATACGCGCCGCAACGGTTTCCGCTAACTGCTGGAACGCCTTTCCCGCAGGGTTTTCGGGTAGATTGATGACGATGGGACGACCATAATCGCCCCCGATGCGAACTTCGGCATTCAAAGGAATACGACCGAGGAAAGGAACACCCCGTTCCTGTGCCAGCTTTTCGCCACCACCCTGCCCGAAGAAATCACCCGCCATGTTTTCGACCACACCCAACACCGGAACGTTGAGCGTTTCAAACATGGCGATGCTGCGGAGTGCGTCGGAGACGGCTACATCCTGCGGTTGGGTCACGATGACCACGCCCGTCAGCGGGAAGGACTGTGCCAGCGACAGCGGCGCGTCACCTGTGCCGGGGGGCAAGTCCACGATCATGTAGTCCAATTGTCCCCATTCGACATCGGTGAACAACTGACGGATCGCGCCGTGTAGCATCGGGCCGCGCAAGATCATCGGCTTGTCTGGACTGGTCAGGAAGCCGGTACTCATAATCTTGATGCCGTAGGCTTCCAGCGGGATCATTTTATTGTTCACAACTGCGGGATGCCCGTGTCCTAGCCCGGTCATGGTGGGCAGGTTAGGGTTCAGGATGTCGCCATCAATAAGACCTACCCGCGCCCCGGCATAGGCCAGCGCAGCGGCTAGATTGGTGGATACCGTGCTTTTGCCGACTCCGCCTTTGCCGCTGGCGACGGCGATCAGGCTGCGCATGGGGACGTTGACCAGACCGTTAATCTTGCGGTCGGTGGGAACCTGCGCATCCCAGCGAATATCTAAACTGGTGATACCCTCGACAGAACCAATGACCGCCGCGTTGCAGCGATCTAGAAAGACGTTCTTAAGCGGACAGGCAGGTGTGGTGAGGACGATTGTGAATTTGGCGGTGCTGCCGTCAATTTGCAGATCGCGTACCATGTTTAGGGACACAATATCACGATGCAATTCTGGTTCAATGACGGTACTCAAAGCTGCCATCACCTGTGCATTTTTGTCAGTCATTACAACTCCTCAAGTCTGAATGCGCGGTGGACAATCATTAGGATAACGCAGATCATAAAAATTCATCAAGGGCGCGTTCGAGATGGTGGAACGCGGGCTGATTGTATCACACGTCACTGGATAACCGGTGTGTGCTGAAAGGGTCTATTGTTGCGCTGGTCAGGTGGGTGAGGCAGGGCGGGTAAAAGAAATGGGGCGAGTGTGTCTCGCCCCATGTGAACTTCGGCCTAGCCGCCTTTTTTCTCGCGGATTTTGGCGAGCATGGCCTGCTTGTCGAACTTGGGCTTCTTGGGTGCATCGGCGGCGGATGCCTCGGTTGCCGGTGCAGCGGGCTTCGCTTCAACCGGCGCTGCTTCGGGCTTGGCTGGACGTTCCTGTTTCGCAGGCGTTTCGGCAACTGCAACCGGCGCGACTTGTACCGGGAACATGTTTTCTTTGGTAGGCGCGACAGCCTGCTGACCGGCCTTTTTCATGCCCTTCAGGGTGTCCGAATGTTCCCAACCGCCACGCTCAACAGCTTCTTCGAGGGCGGTGGTGGGCGCAATCGTCTTCCAATAGGTGTGCGGCTTGGAAAGGTGCGGTTTGTCGTGAATGTGATGATGGGTACGGTCATAGCTGGCGAGTTCGTAGTTGTGATCCATCTTGATCGCATCGAACGGGCAGAATTCGGCACAGAAGCCGCAGTTCATGCAGATGTCAATGTCAATGAAGAAGGCTTCGGGTTGCGGAACCGGGCGACCAGTTTTGGGGTCACTTCCGCGCACAATCCAGATGCACTGGGGCGGGCAGACTTTGGCGCAAATACCGCAGCTTGTGCACCAGTCCTCGCCCACGTGAGCCGGGTCTTGATCTTCCGTGACCAGAAAAGGCACAAAGCGGAAACGCTCAGGAACCGCGAGCTTTTCATCGGGGTACTGCACCGTGAAAGCGCCCTGCGTTTTTAGCCCCTGACGGACTTCAAAGTTTTCCTGACGCAGATATTTGCGACCCGCATAGCGGATGTCGTCGATATAGGTATTGAAGAAGTGGGTGAATGTGACCCAAAGGCCGTTCACAATGCCTTTACCGTACATGCGAGCTCCTTAAAAATCAGCCAGCGGGAATGTTTCGCAGCGTTCCCGCACAAATGGTTCTAGCGATCTGTTTCGCCCAAAACGATGTCAATGCTACCAAGAATGGCAACCACATCGGCCACTTTATGCCCTACCGACATGGGGCCTAGTGCCGTGAGGTTAATGAAGCTGGGGGCGCGAACATGATAGCGCCAAGGGTTCTGCGGGCCTTTTTCGTCTCCGGCGGATACGACGTAGTAGCCTAGTTCGCCCTTTGGATTTTCGACGCGCCCATACGATTCGCCCAGCGGTACACGAGGGGTGTGCTGTTTGGGCGGAACGGGGTTTTCGTTCCGGGTCTTTTCCAAACGAGGCAGGATTTGCTTGAGGATGCGCACGCTTTCACGCATTTCATCCAAGCGAATGAGATAACGGTCGTAGATGTCGCCGTTGTAGCGTACCGCAACGTCGAAATCGAGTTCCGGGTAGATGCTGTAGGGATCGGCGCGACGAACATCATAGGGGACGCCGCTGGCACGGAGCAGCGGGCCGGCGGTGCTGTACGCGACAGCCATCTCCGGGGAGAGATAACCCACGCCAACAGTACGTTCCTTGATGATTTCACTTTCGCTCAGGTAGTTGTCTAGCTCATCAATCGAACGCGGAATACGTTCATTGATGAGTTCCGTCAAGTAGTCCATCGTGTTGTAATCGCGCACCATGTCGTTGGCTTTGACGGCGACGCTGCGCAGGCGTTCGGGCAGGTCTTTGGCGACGCCGCCGAAGCGCATGTAGTTGCACATCATCCGGCTGCCGGCTGTTGCCTCAAACAGATCGAGGATTTTCTCGCGTTCGGCGATGGCATACAGCGCCGGTGTGAAGAAGGCGCCGAGGTCGTTCAGCAGGAAGCCGATGGCCCAGTAGTGGTTGACGATACGGGTGAGTTCCGACATCAACACACGGATGACTTCTGCACGGTAGTTGGGCTTCTGGAAGCGGGCATTCTGGCTTAGCAGTTGTTCGACTGCCAGCGCATAACCCACATTGTTGCCCATGCTGCTGAGGTAATCGAGGCGGTCGGTGAAGGGCATGTTGTGCAGGAACGTGTTGCGTTCCCCGATTTTTTCGTGGTTGCGATGGAGATAGCCCATCACGGGTTCGAGCGTTTCAATCGTTTCACCGTTGATGGTGACGATCATGCGGAAAACGCCATGCGTGCTGGGATGGTGAGGCCCCATGTTCACCACGAGGCGATCTGTTTTGAGTGAACTGGAGCCGCCCATTTCCTGTACGGTCACACCCAAGCCGAGATCGTTGTAGAGCGTTTCTTCAGAACGGTCGCTCAGTTTCGACAGATCAAAGTCCGCCGGGTAGCTGACATTCTTGCCATAGACGTTGAGTTCTTCGGCACGGCGAATCCAACCGCCCGGCCAACGGCTTCCAAATGGCTTGTGGTCTTCTTCGTAATAGGCTTCTTTCCAGTCCTTACGCATCGGGTGGCCGTTAAAGCCTTCCCACAGGAGGATGCGTTTCAGGCTGGGGTGGCCGGGGAACTTGATGCCGTACAAGTCCCATGCTTCGCGCTCTTGAAAGTCGGCACCGGGCCACACGTCAATCAAGGAAGGGATTTCGGCATTGTTGCGCGGTGTTTGTGCTTTGAACACCAGCGCCGGCCCGCCGCTAATCCGGTAAGCGTGATAGACCATCTCCATTTCGTCCGCGATGCCATGATAGTCAACGGCGGTGGCGCTGGAGAGGTAATCAAAACCGAAGTCGTCTTTGATGGCACGAGCAACTTCGACCAACTGCTTGCGATCTACAATAATGCCGCTGTAGCCCTGACGGCTATCGTCTTTGACGGCTTCGGGAAATTTTTCCTTGAGGGCGGCAATTGCGCCCTTAACATCCACTTTTTCGATCAGAGCGTTATCGGTCATGTTGCCTAGTTCCCCTTGCGTTCGCGGATTTTGTCCAGCATGGCCTGTTTGTCGAACTTCTTTTTGGGTTGCGCATCGGGAGCTGCTGCTGGCGCAGGGGCTTCCGCTACGGCCTGAGCCGTACCGCCTTCAGCTTCCTTCTTACTAGCCAACGCGGCTTCGCGTTTTGCGAGGCGTTCGGCCTTTGCAGGATCATCTCCTGCACTGGCGGCAGGCTGAGTTTTGGCTGGCACTTGCTGAACCTGAGCGACCTTCATCGGCGCTGGAATTTCACGGACTGTGTGCGGTTTACCTTCGGCTGCAAGTTGTGCTTGACGGCGGATGAGATCCATCTGGCGCGGGTCAATGATGTCCGGGCCGAGGATGGGGATAGGAGTGGGTTCGGAAGGCCCCACACCGTACCAAGGCACATCATCCAGATTGGCGAGGGATTGCCCATCAATTTTCTTTTGCAGCGCGATCAGACCATACAGGAGCGCCTGCGGTGTGGGGGGGCACCCGGGGACGTAGACATCAACCGGGATGAACATATCAATGCCAGAGACGACATTATAGCCTTCTTTGAAGGGGCCGCCACCGCTGGCACAAGCGCCCATCGCCAAGACATATTTCGGTTCAGGCATCTGGTTGTAGAGACGGACAATCGGCACCACCATTTTCTTGGTGACGGTGCCAGAGACGATCATCAGATCAGACTGACGAGGGCTGGCACGCATGACTTCCATACCGAAGCGCGACAGGTCGTAGCGTGCAGCGGCGGTGGCGATCATCTCGATGGCGCAGCAAGCCAACCCGAACAGCATCGGCCACATGGAAGAACGGCGGCTCCAGTTATAGACTTTGCTCAGGCTGGTAATTGCCACATTACCTTGCATCTCGGCAGGGATCGGGAACTCGGTTGCATTTAACTCGCGCAGGTCGAGCTGAGCCATTAGAGATTGACCTCCTCATACCACTCCCGCAGGATTTCGTTCAAGATACCCTCGTTCGCCAGCGCGGGATCATCAGCGAAATTAGGGAGCGCAACGATACATTGTAAAAGCTGGTTCAAGCCCACATTATCCACATCCACATCAGCATAAACCTGCTTGAGCGCAAGCACGATCTCGTAACTCGCATCCCAGTACAGAAGATGTGATTGTGAAAAATCATTCATACGCACTAGCTTAACCCAAAACGTCTCAAATTACGACAGGAAATTGATTGAAATCGTGAGCGTTATTTGGTAGCGCACACTGGGCGGCGGATGAATCTCCTGTGGGCAGAAACAGGCTGGCGCTGCACCAACACGGACACTCAATTTTGACCGCCGATGTTTACTGCGTTCTTCGATAAGCCACCCGCAATCACTTTCCCGGAGCATGAATTTGCGCGTTTAGAGCCGACTTCAGGGGACGAAATGCGGCTAGAATGAGCGAAAAGTATAGATTTTGCTCTGCCGTTTGTCAAGCGAACGGCTTTGCTGGCAGGAGATGGTCTGCATAGGGTTGATTGTGGTTAGCCGCAGGGGGCTGTTTCGTTGACATGGTACGACGGTTAGTGTTAGGCTTTGATCGGTAATTTTTGTCAATGGATGGTATTTGCTGATGCGCCCGGATGCCCTTCTCATTACTCATGCGCGTGTGTTTACCGCAGATGTGGCGAATCCGCGTGCTGAAGCTGTTCTCGTGCGCGGTAATCGGATTGTGTATGTGGGCAGCGATGAGGAAGCCCGCCGGTTAGCCGACTCTCACACGCGGGTGATAGATGCGCAGCAAGCGATGCTGATGCCGGGGATTATTGACAGTCACTATCATTTGTTTATGGGTTCTACCGAGCTAGGACATATCCAACTCTGGGATGTGCATTCGATGGCGGAACTGGCAGCGGTTATTCGCCAATATGCACAGGAACACCCCGAAGCGGAATCTTTGAGTTGCGTGCAATTGCGGTACGAGATTATGCCGCCGGATGAGCCGTTGACCCGCCACCATCTGGACGCGATCGTGCGCGATAGACCGCTGACGATTATGGGATATGACCATCACAACGCATGGGCGAATACCCGTGCGCTCGAATTGTCCGGTACGCTGCGGGGGGCTGTCACCGGGCCAAACAGTTCGATTGTGATGGGGGAGGATGGTACTGCTACAGGGTGGTTGGTTGAACCAGCGGCTTACTGCATGGTTTTGCGCCATTTTGAGGAATGGGCGCGCACAGTGAAGGCGCTGATGGGGAACAATGCCGGCGAACCGCGTATTCATCCTGAGCGAGAGCGCCACTGGCTGCGCGAGGGTCTGAAATTGACCGCGAGACAGGGAATCACGAGCGTTCATAATATGGACGGTGATCTGGAACAGGCCGAGTTCTACGCGGCGATGGATGCAGCCGGCGAGCTAACGGCGCGGGTGAGCATTCCCTATAGTGTTTTTCCTTCGACAAAGTTGGAGGATTTGGAGCAGGCCGTCCAGATGGCGGAACGCTTTAGAGGCGAGAAGGTACATGCCGGTCGTGTGAAGATTTTTATGGACGGCGTGCTGGAAGCGTGGACGGCGCTGATGCTAGATGATTATGCGGATCGTCCCGGTTGGAAAGGGGATGCACTGTACAGGGCGGAGCATTTCAACTGGTTGGCTGAAGCCTGTGACCGGATGAATCTACAGATTACGGTTCACGCGATTGGGGATGCGGCGGTGCGGCGAACACTGGATGGCTATGAACGCGCACAACGCATAAACGGATGCCGGGACAGCCGCCACCGGATTGAGCATATCGAGGTGATTCACCCGGACGATTTGCCGCGTTTTGCGAGGTTGGGCGTGCTGGCTTCGGTTCAACCGCTGCACAGCCCGATTGCTTTCCCGGAAACGTATGAGGTTTCGCCCGTGCGTATCGGGCGCGAACGCTGGCACCGGAGTTATGCGTGGCAGAACCTGCGTGGAGCCGGGGCACGGGTGGCTTTTGGCAGCGATTGGCCGGTAGTGACGCAGGATGTGATGGCGGGTATTCATGCGGCGCTCAATCGTCGTTCGTGGGGGGATGGCTACCCTGACCACCGCCAATCATTAAGCGATACCCTGTTGTCTTATACCCGTGAAGGCGCGTACTTTGAGTTCCAAGAGCATGTGAAGGGGCAACTGAGGGCGGGGATGCTGGCGGATATGGTGCTGATGTCCGGTGATCTGTTCTCGGCACCGGAGCAAGATATTCAGCAGATACGTCCAGTCTTAACGGTATGCGATGGGCAGATTACGTTTGAGGGATGATTGTCTGTCAGGGTGTATAATGGCTTTGATCTGCGGTTAATAAGGAGTGTCGGTTTGCTTTGAATGCGACCACATTAAACCAAGACCTTCCACATTTTGATCCTCAGCGGCGTGCATGGGTATCTTGCTGTTATCCTTCGCCGCTTTTTGCACTATTTGCGTGATTAGCGGTGTGGCTCTTGTCTACTACCTGTTTCAGTCTACCGTTCCACTGGATGCCTTGATGCGTGTTGGACGGGGTACGGGCGCGGTGTCTGGTCAGGCGGTACGGATGGAGAAGTTCCTTTCGGCAGGTGATGTCCTGACGACGGATGCGCAGTCACAGGTGAGCGTTTTCTTTGATGAAGGCTCATCGCACGATCATCTAGTTACTTCGATTACGCTGCACGCCAGCACCAGTTTGAACGTGCGCCGTGCTTTGCGCCCACGCTTTGATTGGGCTACTGTGGCGTATGGCATTGACATTCAGGACTTTGAGGGCGAATTGGATGTGCTGGTTCCTGCTGATTTAGGGCGGGATTTTCGCCTCACGCTGCGCACAAAACAGGGCGACTTGATAGACCTGAGCGCGAGTGGTGAATACTCGATTAGCGCATCTGACAGCCAGATGCAGATAATCAATCATAGCGGGATGGCTTCTCTCATACCGTTGGGTGCCAGCACGGGCCGCTTGATCCCCGCAGGCAAGGCTGGGCAGCTTGTGTTCGGAAGTCCTGAACAGGGTGTTGTCGTGACGGATTCTCCGGTTGATTTGCTGGGCGATGTTGGATTTGCGAACGTGAGCAATACGCTTGCGCCAGAATCGGATTCTGCGGCAAGTTGGGCTTGCCAGAATACGCAGAGCGAACCACAGGGGCAGTTCCTAGCGGAGACGAAAGATGGTCGAGTTGCGCTCCGGCTTGTGCGCGGTGATAGTGCTACGACGAATGCGGAGACTCGTTGTTTGCGTTATTTCGGTCAGGATGGCATAGATGTTTCTGCTTACGACCAACTGGAATTGCGGGTGTCGTTCGAGATTGTGTATCAGTCATTGAGCGTATGTGGCGTGGAAGCCAGCGAATGCCCGCTGATGTTACGGCTTGATTATGCAGATGAGTATGGCGCACGGCGTATCTGGTTTCACGGGTTCTACTATAATGTGCAATCGGAGCTGGCGTATCCGTTTCAGTGCAATAGCTGTGCGCAGGAACATGAGATAGTGAATGAGAAGGCGTGGTATACCTACGAAAGCGGAAACCTGTTTTCGTTAATCCCGCCCGACAAGCGCCCGAAATCCATCATTAACGTGCAATTTTATGCCTCCGGGCATCAGTATGATGTGTATATCGGGGAAATTGCTATGCTGGCGCGAGGCGCTTCCTTGCAGTAGTCTTTTTCTAGCTTATTCTGTCCACTGAACGAGGAGCCACAAGACAATGACGGAGTTGTTGAGCAGCTTGGGACTCCCGCAGGATATAGGCCTTGTTATTACCATTTATCTGATTGTGGTAGTGGCTGCAATCTGGCTTGGTATGGTGGTATGGGCGTATCGAGATATGCGGGCGCGTTCGCGTGATCGCCTCGCACAGCTTGGTGTCGGGGTGATGGTGGCTTTGCTGACTCTCCCCGGATTGATTATCTATTTGCTGATGCGTCCGCGTGAAACACTTACGGAGTCGTATGAGCGATCGCTTGAGGAGGAGGCGCTGCTTCAGGAGATTGAGGAGAAGCCGACCTGTCCCGGATGCGGTCAGCGTGTGCGTGAGACATGGCAGGCTTGCCCTCATTGCAATACCCGTCTGAAGCGAGTTTGTACCCATTGTCGTCAACTACTGGAGCTGTCATGGCAGATTTGCCCGTATTGCACCGTACCCCAACCGGGCGCGAATACAGCCGATGACGCGGGCAGCGAACGCCGCCACGCACGACCAAGCAATGTTCCAGAATCGACTTCATCCATTTATGCACCCCGAACACCGCCGCGTTCATCGTCGTCGTCGCAACCGGCTGAGTTTGTCGAAGGCGATTAACAGCGTGTCGGTTTTCCAGTATGAAAGCAAAAAGAGGGGCGCGCCCCTCTTTTTTGTGTGAATGGGTAGACAGACGGTATTAGAAATCCGAGGTTTCGCCTACCGTGTGAATCTTGAGGAAGTTTGTCTGACCGCCAATGCCGAAGGGGACACCAGCGATGATGACGAGACTGTCGCCGTCGTTTACCAAACCGGCTTCTTGCGACGCCTTCACCACGCTGGCGATCATTTCATCAATGGTCGTGAATTCGGGCATCAGCAACGGTGTAACCCCCCAGACGAGCGCCATTAAACGCTGAGTAACCTCATTCGGGGTCACGCAGATCACCTGTGTGGTCGGTCGTTCTTTGGCTACGCGGCGGGTGGTGTAACCCGTGAGCGTGGTCGTGATGATGGCTTTGGCTCCGAGTGCCTCGGCAACCTGACAGGTGGACTGGCTGATCGCATCGGATATGGCCTGCCGTCCTTCACTGTCCGGTTTGTAGATGGTACGGTGTTCTCTGGTTGCCTTGCTCAGGTTGCCTTCTGCGATCCGGGCGATGCCTGCCATTGTTTCGACGGCGATCACCGGGTATTTGCCAGCGGCGGTTTCGTTGCTAAGCATCACCGCATCCGTACCGTCGAGGATGGCGTTGTAAACGTCACTGGCTTCGGCACGGGTGGGGCGGGGGTTGTCCACCATCGAATTGAGCATTTGCGTGGCGGTAATAACGGGCTTCCCGGCGGCATTACACAGGCGAATGATGCGCTTCTGGTGCATAGGCACTTCTTCGGCAGGTGTTTCCACGCCGAGGTCGCCACGCGCCACCATGATTCCATCGGAGACGGCGATGATGCTTTCGATAGTCTCTAGGGCTTCATGCTTCTCGACTTTAGAAATGACAGCGACATCGCCGCCGAGGTGCCGGATTAGCCAGCGCAGTTCACGAATGTCTTCGGGCGAACGGACAAATGACATCGCCAGATAATCGGTATGGCTTTTGAGCGCAAACTCGATGTCTTCGCGGTCTTTGTCGGTGATGGCGGAGAGCGTTAGCCGTGCGGTTGGTGCGGTCACGCCTTTGCGCGAACTGAGTGCGCCGCCTACGACAGCTTCGCATATCAGACCACGCGCTACGGTTCCGACCACCAGCAGTTCAAGGTTGCCATCATCCAGCAGAAGCTGCATGCCCACCTTGATGTCACGCACAAATTCAGGATGAGGGAGGGAGATAAGGCCATTTTCGCCGGGTACACTGTCCAGCGTAAGTGTGACCTTATCCCCCTTCTTGAGCATCAGCGGTTCGTTGGCGACCTTGCCGATGCGGATTTTAGGGCCTTGCATGTCACACAGGATGGCAACAACGGCATTTTCCTCCTGTGCCACGCGGCGGACACGGTCAATGGTTTCGCCATGTGTCTCGTGATCGCCATGTGAGAAGTTAATTCGTGCCACATTCATACCAGCGCGAATCATCTGGCGAATGGTTTCTGGATCACGCGATGCCGGGCCGATAGTTGCGACAATCTTAGTGCGTTTGCCGTTGCCGGGATTCTGGGACAAGCTGGCTTATCCTTTCGTCAAGTGCCTTCCGCCGAATCGGGCGGTTCGATTTTAGCGTTTCAGGTTGTTAAAGGCATTGATGCCTGCATAAGCGGCAGCACTGCCCAATTGATCTTCGATGCGCAGCAGCTGATTGTATTTCGCAACACGATCCGAACGGGCAGGCGCACCTGTCTTGATCTGACCCGCATTGGTCGCCACAACCAAGTCCGCAATGGTGGTGTCTTCGGTTTCGCCGCTGCGATGGCTGACGATGACCGTCCACCCTGCGCGCTGGCTCATCTGTGTGGCGGCCATTGCTTCGCTGAGCGAACCAATCTGATTGACTTTGCAGAGCAGGGCGTTGGCCGCTTTTTCCTTGATGGCACGCTGAATGTACTTCACATTGGTCACGAGAAGGTCATCGCCGACCAATTGCACTTTGTCGCCAACGGCAGCCACTAATTTCGACCATGCGCTCCAGTCGTTTTCGGCTAGGCCGTCTTCAAGCGAAATGATGGGATAACGCGAAACCCAGTCCGCCCAGAAGCCAACCATTTCGTCGCTGCTCAACACGCGCTTCTCAATATCCAGATGGTATTTGCCATCTTTGTAGAGTTCGGAAGCAGCGGGGTCGAGCGCGATATAAATCTGTTCGCCGGGGGTATAGCCGGCCTTCTGAATGGCTTCAATGATGACATCCAGCGCCGCCTGATTGGAACCGAGGCTGGGCGCAAAACCGCCTTCGTCACCAACCGAGGTGCTGTGACCCTTCTTGTGAAGGATACCTTTCAGCGTCTGGTAGATTTCCACGCACCAGCGGAGCGCCTCGCGGAACGAGTCGGCACCAACCGGCATAATCATGAATTCCTGAAAGTCGGTGCTGTTGGTGGCATGCTTGCCGCCATTCATGATGTTCATCATGGGAACCGGCAGCGTGTGGGCATGTGCCCCGCCCAGATAGGCGTACAGGGGGAGATCGGCGCTATCCGCAGCCGCTTTTGCGACTGCCAACGACACGCCTAACACCGCGTTCGCGCCAAGATTAGACTTGGTGGGGGTTCCATCAAGTTCAATCATGCGATCATCAACGGATTTCTGGTTCAGCGCGTACATACCGCGCAGCGCGTCTGCGATGGGGCCATTGACCGCCTGCACAGCGCGAAGCACGCCTTTGCCCATGTAGCGACCCTTGTCGCCATCGCGGAGTTCCAACGCTTCGTTCTCGCCGGTGGAAGCGCCGCTTGGAACCATCGCGCGTCCGAAAGCGCCGTCCGCCAGTTGTACTTCAACTTCGACGGTCGGGTTCCCACGTGAATCGAGAACCTCGCGCCCTTGAATGTGTTCAATAATTGACATGATGAGTCTCC
Organism: uncultured Chloroflexota bacterium; assembly: GCA_903864435.1. Taxonomy (GTDB): domain Bacteria; phylum Chloroflexota; class Anaerolineae; order Aggregatilineales; family Phototrophicaceae; genus CFX2. Next base: position 16,129 of record CAIPFY010000242.1, read on the forward strand.
TGTGTTGTAACCAACTCTACACAACACCTGTTCAGGTGAAATGTGTCGAAAGTAAAACGAGAAATGGGGTTTGCAGGCAAATTACACCCTATGATACCCCGATTCGTAACCGGGGCGTTCGATACAAACTGCTAGGTCATGCAACATAAATCAACCGTTTTCATGTAGATGATGAGATCAGTTGGTTGAGTCATGGTGGCGACATGCACCAGTATAAGCACTAGGACGGATTTTTTCCAACGAAAAAATGTGAATGAGCTTTTTTGAAGGACAAGCCGTGTGTTCAGGCTGTTTTAATCCACCTTACCGGCTCAGACAAATGTCAACCGGTAAGGTGATTGAAATGCGCAATCCCGATGATTTACCGGGGTGTTTCCATATACGAAATGATCTGGTTCAGCAGGTAGCGCCCTGCGGTGTTGGATTTGAAGTTGGCGACCTGATCGCCCACCCCGCCCGCAAAGCGCAGCGAAGACGCCAGTATGCGCCCGCTGCCGAGGTTGACCTCCACAAGATAATCGTGCAACGTGAACAGGCGCGAGTCCAGTCGCCGCAGGATGGGCGTGACGCGGCTGTGTGGCAGGTCGGCTTGCAGGGCTGTCGTATCCAGCGCCCAGTCGGTGGCGAGATGATAGAACTGTGCGTCCGCAAAGCCTTTGTGCGGGAAGTGTTCGAGGATGGGGTGCGGATAGAGCAGTTTGACGGCCTCGCGCCAGAACGGGCAGGGGTGAGCCGGAAGGCTGCCCGCACCGTGTTGCAGTACGATCACCCGTCCGCCGGCCTCCACATGGTCAATGATTTGCGGGGTTAAAATGCTGGTGAGCAGCACGCGCTTTTGCAGGGCGCTGAAATCCGGTTGGCGCGTGATGTGGGCGGCGGCCTGTATAAGGTCATCGAGAACGCTCAGGCTGCCAGCGGGGTCATATACCGCTAAATCAGATGACCACTCGTTGACCGCTGGATAAATCCAGATCGGCCACTGGTTTCGGGCAGCCCCCTTCAGGTCAGCCGTCAGGGTGTATTCCTGTGGCGTTTCAATGGTGGGGGCGGTGAAGTTGAAACGGGCTATTTCCTGCGGCACTGAGCCAGATGCGGTGGGCTGTACGGCGCTGCTTCCACTTTGAACGGGCTGTTGATCGGCGCTAAGGAGCGACCAGTGCAGTTCGGAGGCAGGCAGTGGTGCGCCAGAATGGGACAGCACGATGCGGTAGTCTAAGGTTTCACCCGATATGCGATTCTGCCGGTCTATTGGCGCTGGACGATCTCCGCCATACGTCCAGCGGCGGGCACGTCCCTGCTCCAGCACCAGCACGGTATCCGCGTTGATCGTGCGGAAATCTTCGGGGGCGTATTTGAAGCGTCCGAGCAGATCGAACATGGACGAGGCGGCCAGCGGTGTTTCGCGGATGCTGGTGACGACATAGCCGCCCATCGCGCTGTGGGAGCGCACTTTTTCGAGGATGCTCTTGCGAATCATATACGATTGCTGCCGCGAGATGCGCTGCAAATCCTGTCCGCTGAAGCCGAGATTATGGTCGGACATGCGGTTGCCCTGTTCAGAATAGGCCAGCACGCGCAGGGGGTGAATGGGGTTCTTCTCGGTCAGCCACCACGGGAACGCACCTTTGACCGCTTGATATTCTTCCAGATCACGGTAATCGTCGGCATCGCAAAATTCACCGAATATCCAAGGGCGGGGCGAACGCCAGTCGCGCTGAAAGTGGTGAACGAGTGGGCTGAAGTAGTGCAGATCGCAGTAGAAGTGATAATCGTTGAAGTCGGCATAATCGAACGCGAGGCCGCCGTAGGCTTCGCCGGAACCACTGTTGTCGCAGGCCAGCACATCATGCGTGCAGGTGCGGAGGATGCGGTTCAACTGTTCCATCAGGCCAGCGTCCACCTGATGATCGAGTTCGCAACCGAGGCTGTACAGGATGATCGAGGGGTGGGTGTGCGCCCCTTCGAGAATGTCCTGATATTCGCGGGGGGCATTCTGGCGCAGGCGGTCGGTGACTTCCGGCAGCCACATGGGCAGCTCTAGCCACAACAACATGCCCTCTTCGTCGGCAATCTCGAAGTAGCGCCGTGAGGGGACGTACAGGCACAACTTGACCATGTTGTAGCCCAGTTCCCGTACACGGCGGAATTCATCTCGAATGGTGGCTTCATCCGGCGCGGGGCAGAGAATTTCTGGATACCAGCCCCAGTTCAAGATGCCGCGCAGCAGGACGGGCGCTCCGTTGAATAGGAGTTGTTCACCCTGTTTGGAGAGGGCGCGGAAGCCGAATGAACGCTCTATCTGCGCGAGGGCGATTCCACCGGACTCAAGGGTGATTTCGGCGGTATACAGGGCGGGGTCGTCCATCTGCCACAGACGAATGTCGGGCAGCGTGAGGGTTGCGTCCAGATGGCTCTGCGCCGGTTCGCGCTGCACCGCTGCCTCGCGCCCATCGGGGGTGAGGATACGGATGCGGACGGTTGCTCCTTCGGCATGATGCAGATCGGCACGCACCTGCACCTGCTGCCGGGTGACATCGCTGAATACCCAGATATGGCTTAATGCTGCGCCCGAAAAGGCGGCCAGCCGCGCCGACTGCCATACACCGCCGAAGGGGATGCACACGTCAGGGAGGAATCCGGTGAGATTCTCGCGGATGGGGTACTGTTCGCCCGGTTTGACGACGGTGAGCGTGATGGTGTTTTGTTCTCCGAACCGGATATGTTCGGTGATGTCGAACGCGAACGGTGTCCACATGCCATCGTGCGAACCTGCGAGTACGCCATTGATGTGCGCTTCGATGTGGTAACTGACAGCATCAAATTGGAGTTGGACGCGCTGACTGTGCCACTCCAAAGGTATTTCGACTGTTTTTGTGTAGGTTGCTGCCGCCTCCAGCCGGGGCGGGTAGCCCTGTGCTTCCCATGTGCCGGGAACGTGCAGGCTACCGTGCTGGTCGCCTAAACTGAAATTCCACGCGCCATCCAGTGCGATTACTTGTGCTTGCTGATTATGCCATTGTTCCATTGGTGCTATAACCTCGGCAGGCGTTGTTCAACCGGCAGAATCGGCGGGAACGGCTTATGCGGCTCCGCCTGATACCAGTAGGCCGTAGATGAATAATCGTTGGTGAGCTTGTTGGCGTGTCCGTGTTCAATGGTGACGCGGATGGACTTCTCGAAGAAGATCGGGTCTTCGATGTGGTAGCGGTAGAGGGTGTTCTTTCCGCGCCAAGGCCAATCGTCTGTGCCTTGATACAGAATCAGGCCGTGATAGGGGGCGCTGTATTCCTGTTTGGGGCAGAAGGCGGTGTTGAAGTAATCTTCCGTCCCAGTGCCGTGAAGTCCCGGCCATGCTGCGCCGTCCACGAAGATCATGTCGTCGCCTTCACCGTACCAGTCGTTGGCCTGCCGCGAGAAGCAATCTACATCGAGATGGCAACCGACATA
>CAIPFY010000243.1 GCA_903864435.1 uncultured Chloroflexota bacterium
CACCGTGCCGGACATGCCCATCGAGGCCGACGATGACCTGCCGCTAACGGACATGCCCATCGAGACCGACGACGACCTACTCACCGTGCCGGACATGCCCATCGAGGCCGACGATGACCTGCCGCTAACGGACATGCCTATCGAGGCCGACGACGACCTACTCACCGTGCCGGACATGCCTATCGAGGCCGACGACGACCTGCCGCTAACGGATGAGGACGCGGCACTCGCAAGTCATGAGCCGGATGAGGAGAACATCCCGCCCGAACCTGCCGAACCGGAAGAACCGCCGCCCGACCCGGACGCGCCGCAGCAGTTGAGTCTGTTCTAACAATGGACGATGCCTATTTCATGCAAATGGCGCTGGATGAGGCGTTGGCGGCGCTGGAACACAACGATGTGCCGATTGGCGCGGTGGCCGTGCGCGACGGTGAGGTGATCGGGCGCGGGCGCAACTGCCGCGAACGCGACCAAGACCCGACCGGACACGCCGAAATGCTGGCACTGCGGCAGGCGGCGCAGGCCGTCGGGCACTGGCGGCTGGAAGGCGTGACGCTGTACTGCACGCTAGAGCCGTGCGCCATGTGCGCGGGCGCGATGGTGCTGGCGCGGCTGCCCCGGCTGGTATACGCCACCCATGACCCGAAGGCAGGCATGGCGGGCAGCGTGCTGGATTTAGTGCGCTACCCGCGCCTGAATCATCAGGTGGAGGTGACGGCTGGCGTGCTGGCGGACGACTCCGCCCGCCTCATCCGCGCTTTTTTCGCGGCGCTGCGGGCAGACGGTCAGCGGCACTAACAGCGGGGTTAGCGGCTACTTCTGCCGCCGAAAATGCGCCCGATGCCGATCAGGACAGACGCGCCCACCACTGCCAGAATCAGGTTCACGCACACCAGCGTCAGGCCGCCATCCGGCTTGTTGTAGCCCATCGCACTGGCGATAAACCCGCCAATGACTGCGCCAATGACACCCAGAAGGAAGTTGCTCAAGCAACCGCCATCCTTCGATCCCATGAACTGCCGCGCCAGCGCACCCGCAATCGCGCCCACGATCAGCCAGCCCATGCAGATAAACGGCGATGCAATCAACGCACCGATCAAATCCGCTATGCTTTGCATCAGTCCCTCGCTATCCGGTATGTATGCCACCAGAGGGAGATTATAATCGGCGGGTGCAAAATGCCCAAAAACGGGTATTCAAATCCGGTTCAGCTTGCGCTATGATTTGCCCCGTACTGGAGAGGTGCCGGAGTGGTTGAACGGGCCCGTCTCGAAAACGGGTACAGCGTAACTCGCTGTCGAGGGTTCGAATCCCTCCTTCTCCGCAGCAAAACGGGCGACCCCGCAAAGGTCGCCCGTTTGTTTTTGAGGCTAAGTAGCACGCAGCACGAAGCTCTGCGATTCGCTCCATGCGCCCACGCCGCCGCTATTCACCGCCCGCACCCGCCACCAGTACACCCCGTTGGGCAACGTGGATACCGTCAGGCCGGGTGTGCCGCCCGACGCGCCGCTATATACCACCTGCGTGAAGACCACATCTGCCGCCACCTGCACCTCATAATCCAGCGCATCGCTCACCTGCGACCAGCGCAGCACAAGACTGCTGCCGGTGATGAAGTTCATCAGCGGGGCGCTGCCGGCCAGCGAAGGCACAAGCACGGTGTAGGTGACGCTGTAAGGCGAGAACCCGCCCGCAGCCAGCAGCGCCCGCACGCGCCACGCATAGGCCATGCCCCCCACCAGCGCCGTTGGCGGCGTGTAACTGGTCAACACGCCACTGTACACGGTAGTGCTGGCGACAGTCCCCAGCGTCAACTGCAATTCGTAGCCGATAGCGCCCACCGCAGGCTGCCACTGAAACACAGGTTGCTGGTTGCTGGCGGTGCTGCCGTTGGCGGGCGTAAGCAGCGCGAAAAGCGGGGTTGCGGTCGCGGTTGGCGTGCGGGTCGCGGTAGCGGTTGCCGTCGCAGTTGGGGTCGGCGTGCGGGTCGCGGCAGGGGTACGGCTGGCGGTGGGTGTAGCGCCGGGTGCGCTGCTGCCAAAGCGCACATAGTACAGCTCGGTGTTGTTGAAGTTGCGCTGTAAGGCGTTAAAAATTAGAAATTCAATCGCGTCCGGGCGGTTCCAACCCACTGCCGCCCATTTGACCGATGGGCTGACATCAAATGTGCCGCCAGTAGGCGGGGAGGCCAGCAGCACTTCCGGCCCCCAGCCGCCGTTCGGCGTGATCTGGCGGTAGTACATGTTGTGATGCAGATCGAACGCCTCGTTCCCATGCCCGATCAGGAAGGTTTCGTTGGCGCTGTTGACCGCCGGGGCGGGGTCATGGGAATAGTACGGCGTTTGCTGATCTGTCCAGACGATGCTGCTACCGCTGCGAACGCCCGTCACCCAGTGCGTGCGCCCGTGAAAGCCACTGCTGTCCCACGGTTCGATGTAGGTCAAATAGCGTTTGCCGGTTTTGTCGCTCACCAGCCCCGGCCCCTGATCTATATTCATACCGGCGCTGCGGCTCGTCCACACCGAACCCGTGCTAACCGTTTCCACCGCGCCCCATGTGCCGCCTGCATCCCGCAGCCGCCCCAGAATACGCGCTGGCGTAACCGCCTCCGAAATCCATGTCACCGTGAGCGAATTATCGGCTGGCGAAACCGCCACCGAGGGGTGACTGGCGCTGCCGCTGGTATCCACTGTCGTGCTGGCCCCGCTGGCCGTCACCTGTCCGGTGCTGTTATTCACCTGATACAACTGATGAGTGAGGCGGTTGCCCGCTGCCCAGTACACCAGATGAAAATTGCCGTTTAGGTCAATCGCCGTAGACAAGCCCGAACTGCCGATATAGTCCCCGCTGATCGTGGCGGCAGTGGTTGCCAGCGTCACGGCAGGGCGCAGGGTTTGCGTCGCCACTTCAAACACATACAGGTGAATTTGCCCGTTTTGGAGGTTGGTCGTCACCAGAATATAAGCGCCGCCGTTATAGACCGCATCCACCGAGATGACATTGGCGCTCTCGGTGACATTCACAATCTGCGTGAACTGGCTGCTGCTGGTGGGCAGCGCGACTGTGCTGGCATAGCCCACAATCCGGTTGAGATACTGTCCTGCGCCGGCGAACACATACAGGCGGTCATTGTTCGCCCGCACAATCTGGCGCGGAACGACATCGTTATAGCCCTGCCCCAACCGGATGAGCGTGTTGTTCGCACCGCTGGTTTGCGCGAAAGCAAAGTTGACCGACACGGCGATGAGCAAGCCGGCGCAGAGCAGGACAACGATCAGGCGGAGTCGATTCATTGAGCAGCGCCTTCCAAATAGATTACGAGCCGGATTACTATCGCATCCGGTGATTGTAGTGGTGGAATGGTCTACTCACAATCAAAATTTGTTAGAAGTTTCTTAATGAATCGGGGCGCAGTACAGAGGGACGAACAACCAGCCTCCGCAATCCATCAACCGGACTGCGGAGGTGGCGATACTGCAAAACTCAAGTGTGGTAGGTAATCACAAGGCGGGTCGCCGTCGTTGCGCCGCCCTCGAAAGCGCGGACGAATTTGCGCCCGAAGGCCGCGCCCGTCCCGCGCAGGATGAACGACATGCTGCCGCCCGTCTGCCATCCGGGGCGATTGACGATTTCCTGTACGACGAACCGCATATCGTCGAAGGCATACCATGTGTTGATATTCCAGCGCACGTTGGACGTGTGGTTGATGCGGGCAACCGTCAGCGTCCGCGCCGAAGGCAAGGCGCTGGTCGTGAACGGGGCGCTGCTGTCGGCGGCGTCGGCGGCCAGTTGCAGACTCATGCCGATCCACTGGTTAGCCGTCGAATAGAACTCCAACCGCGCCAAGTCGATGATCGCGCCACGCGGGATGCTCAGGTTAATGAAGCGCAGCCCGGTATAGCTGGCGGTGGCGGTGGTAGACGTACCCACATACACCGTCGTGCCGCCCGCGTTGAGCGTCGTCCCATTCTGATTCACATCATCGCCTGCGCTGCCAATCAGAACCGTTAGCGTGCCGCTGCTGGCCGGCGTGGGCGTCCACGTCGGGGTAAGGGTCGGCGTGGGCGTCCACGTTGGCGTAAAGGTCGGCGTGTTGGATGGCGTATACGACGGCGTGGGGGTATTCGACGGCGTATTGGTCACCACTGGAGTCGGGGTGCTAGTCGGCGTGTTGGTCACGGTGGGGGTGTTAGTCGGCGTATTGGACGACTGCGGCGTGGCTGTCACAGCCGGAATCGGCGTGGTCGTAGGAACCGGCCCACCGCTGCTGAGGAAGGTGATGCTCAAGCGCGGCGCGTTAGCCGAATTCGCCTCGAAACTGCTGGCGAATTTGCGCGACCAGTTGCCACCCGTGCCGTGCAGCACCAGCGCCATGCTGTTCCCGCTGTTCCAGTCAGCGCGGTTGACGGCGATCTGCACCAGTGAGGCCACATCTTGCAGCGTGAACCATGCGTTCGCCGTCCACGACACATTTGAACTGTGAATGATTCGCGCCGGGTTCAGCGTCCGCGCCGAAGGCAGCGCCCCCGTCCCGAACGTACCACCGCTGTTGTTCTCCACACCGATGTTGAGAGCAATCGAAATCCACTGCGACGAGGCTGAATAGAACTGGAGCGCCGCCGACTGGATGACCGCGCCCTTCGGGATGGGCAGGCTGGCGAAGCGCAGGCCGAGGTAGCCGCCCGCCGCAGAACCGCCATTCCCCACCCACAACGTCGTCGCGCCAGCTTGCAGCGCCCCGCTTTCCTCGTTCATATCATCGCTGGCGGCGTTCACGCTCACTGTGATGGTCTGCGGCACGCTCGGAATAGGCGTGAGCGTCGGCGTGACGGGCGTTTCGGACGGCGTGAGCGTCAGCGTTGGCGTGACGGGCGTTTCGGACGGCGTGAGCGTCAGCGTTGGCGACTCAACCGGAGTCTCGGACGGCGTGAGCGTCAGCGTCGGCAACTCAACCGGAGTCTCGGAAGCCGTCGGGACAGATGTTGGCGGGATGGGAGTTTCCGTAGAAACCATGCTGTTGCCCCGGAAGCGCACATAGTACACATCGGTGCTGTTGTAGTTGAAGTTGATCGCGTTGAAAATCGCCACTTCGATCTCGTCAGGGCGATTCCAACCCACCGCCGACCACTTGATCGAAGGGCTGGCATCAAACGCGCCGCCCGCTGGAGGCAGGCCGAGCAGTTCTTCGGATCCCCATGTCCCATCGGGATAGATGCGGCGGAAGTACAGGTTGAAATGCAAATTCAGCGCGTCCGGCCCATGCCCGATGATGAACGTTTCACCTGCGCTGTTCACCGCCGGAACCGGATCATGCGAGTAGTACGGGGTCTGGCGATCTGTCCAGACAATGCTATTACCGCTACGAACGCCCGTCACCCAGTGGATGCGCCCGTGAAAACCCGTCGCATCCCAGGGTTCGATGTAGGTCAGGTAGCGTTTGCCGCTGCCATCCATCACCAACCCCGGCCCTTGGTCAATGTTGATGCCGAAGTTGTGACTGCTCCAGACGAGTCCGGCGCTCACCGCTTCTACATCGCCCCATGTGCCGCCCGAATCGCGCAGCCGCCCCAGAATGCGGGCAGGCACGGTGGCTTCCGAAACCCATGTCACAGTCAGCGAGTTATCGGCGGGCGAAATGGCAATCGAGGGGTGATTGGCGCTGCCAGCGGTGTCCACCGTCGTCGCTACTCCGCTGAGGGTCAACGCCCCCGTGCTGTTATCCACCAGATACAACTGATGGACGAGATGGTTGGTGTTCGTCCAGTACACGATATGGAACGCGCCGTTCAAATCAATCGCGGTGGAGATGCCGGAAGTCCCCAGATAATCGCCCGTCACCGTCGCGGTGTTGGTGTACAGCGTGACGGCGGGGCGAAAGGTCTGCGTGGCGACCTCGAACGGATAGACGCGCACCTGCCCGTTCTGAAGGTTGGCGGTCACGAAAATGAAGGTGCTGCCGTTATAGGTCGTATCCACCGAGATCACGTTGGCGTTCTCGGTAATATCGGCGACCTGTGTGAACTGGGTGCTGTCGGTGGGCAGGCCGGGGACGCTGGCATAGCCCACGATGCGCGTGAGGTACTGCCCTGCGCCCGCGAACACATACACGCGGTCATCGCTGGCACGCACGATCTGGTGCGGGATGACATCACTGTAACCCGTCCCCAGTCGGATGAGTGTGTTATTCGAGCCGCTGGTCTGCGCCAAGAGAGGAGTTGTGAAAAGCAGATTGATGAACAGGGCGATAATCCCAAAACGGAGCTTCAACATAACCTACCTCCCAACACAGAATAACGGATTTAATTATTCGCATTGGGAAGCATATTATAGAAAGGATTGATTATTTTACAAATTTTATAATTGAAACATTTATTTAAATTCACAAACTTCTAAAAACACGGGAGAAGCGCGAAATCACGTTTCTCAATTGTTGATTTAGTTTTGATATTACAAAAAGAAATGCTAATCCCTTGACACTGATAGTATCAAGGGATTAGCAAGTAACCTGAATTTATTACGGAGGGGTGAGCGGGGAAATCAGGCCGAAATTGCTGCCGATCAACACCAGATCGCGGATGTCAATCTGCCCATCGCGGTTCAAGTCAGCATTCGGCACCAGTTGGCCGGTCTGCCCCAGATTGATCCCCACCAGTGCGGCATCGTTCAGGTCAATCTGCCCGTTCGAGTCGGTGTCGCCCATCGTCAGCAGGTCTTCCGGCAGCACGCTCGGCTGGCCTTCCGTGACCGTCACCGCCCGTTGAATGATGAGCGACTGCGGCGCACCCATCGCAGCGATGTAGCTGCCCGCAGGCACCGCGCTGAAGGTATACGCGCCAGCGGCGTCAGTCGTGGTCTGGGCGAACAACTGCCCATCCTTGAACAGTACCGCCGTGATTCCGCTGTGGTCGCTCGCAGCCGGATAGCGCACCACCCCGCTGATACTGCCCGGAAGCGGCGCAGGTGTTTCCGTCGGTGGGATGACCACAGTCGGCGTGGCGGTGGGGGTCGGCACGTCCGTTGGCAACGGTGTCTCCGTCGGCGGAACAGGGGTCAAGGTCGGCTCGGTAGGCGCAGGCGTAGGCAACACATCCACCAGCGCCGGAATGACCAGCAGCGTGATATCGCGCCCATTCGGGTCAACGCCCAGCGCGGTGCAGGTGATGTCGCTCAGGCCGTTTGCAATCACCATGTAGTTCAGGCTGAAGGCCAGCGCGTTCCCCATGATCGGCGGATTCGGCTGTAAGCGGCTGGCGGCCAAGCGCCACTGACCATCGGCCTGATAGCCCTGATCCACGATGAAGCTGTTGCCGCTGTTAAAGCCGTCGCCACCGGCGGAACCGCTGCCCAGCAGCACAACCGGATTGACCGAACAGGTGACATCCAGACCGTACAGATTAGTGATGTTGTACAGCGCCAGATTAATCGTAGCAGTGCTTGCCAGTCCGGTCGGTGCGCTGGCGATTTCCACGCGCAAGCTGGGAACGCCATCCGGCACAACCGCAGTCGGTGGCACAGTCGGCGGCACATCGGTTGGGATGGCGGTCGGCGGCGCACTCGTCGGCACATCGGTTGGGATGGCGGTCGGCGGCACACTCGTCGGCACATCGGTTGGGATGGCGGTCGGCGGCGCACTCGTCGGCACATCGGTTGGGATGGCGGTCGGCGGCACACTCGTCG
>CAIPFY010000244.1 GCA_903864435.1 uncultured Chloroflexota bacterium
CCTCGCGTCGGTCAACGTGTATTGGAGTCCTGAGCGCAACTTCTTGGGAATTTGTTTGCTGGTGTTTGCGGGCGTGATTCTGATTGGTATTGTGACCGGTGAAACGTAGGCCGTTCAACCTGTATAGATCGGCGGCAGGGCTGTTGTGGGCGCGAAGGGGGCTGTGGTAGGTCGAAATGGATAATAGCAGCATATTAACTGTGGAAGATGTTCGTAAGCAGGCGCTTCCACTGGGTACAAGAGTGGTGGCGGGTGATGGTTTGCTCAACCGGTTGGTGACATGGGCGAATGTCTTTTACCCTGAGAATCGCACAGCGGGCAAGGTCATTCAGCGGGGCGAGATTGTCCTTGTTCCTTCCCCTGAGACGGATACTTCTCGCAATACGTCGGATGCCGATATTGTGCGTTGGGCGGCGGATTTGCAGGCGGCGGCGGTTGTCTTGAGCGAAAACCCGCAGGCGGCGCTGGTGGCGGAAGCGAACGCGATCGGGATGCCCGTGCTTATCCTGCCCAGCGGCAGCCGCATCCGCGTGATTGAAAAGACGATTGTGAGTTTGCTGGTGGATCGTAAGGGGCAGCTTGAACGGCGGGCGACCCAGATTTACCGCCAGCTGACCCAGATTTCATCCCGCAATGAGGGCATGGCTGAACTGGTGGGCGCGATGGCGCGGCTGACCAACAAAGCCGTCGTGATTCAGGATAAGCGCCTGAAGATTATCGAGAGCGCGGTGCAACCGCAGTTCATCGGCAACTGGGATGATGTGGAATTGTTCCTGAAAAACTCCAATAATTTGCCGGTGGAGATGCAGGATCGGCATCGCGTCATCGAGATTGACAACCCGGTGCAGATGCAATCGCTTCCCACGCCGAATATCGCCCGTCTGGTATCGCCGATCATCACCAAGAATATTGGTCGCGGGTTTCTGTCCATCATTGGGCGCGACACCGATCTGGATGATATTGATACGCTCGTCGCGGAACATGGCGCTGCGGCCTGTGCGCTGGAAATGGCGAAGGCGAAAGCCATTAGCGATACCGAGAAGCGCCTGCGCGGAACATTCCTCGACCGGTTGCTGATCGGGGATGTGAGCCAGCAAGAAGCGATCCGGCAGGGCGAACGCTTTGAGCATGATATGCTGCAAACGCATGTGGCGATTGTGCTGGCATGGCAGGGGGATAAACAGCCTTCTAACCGACGGCTGGAAACGCTGGTCAACGGCATCGTGATGAATCAACATGCCAGCGCCTTAGTCTGGCAGCGTGAACGCGAGAACGAGCTGGTGGTCTTTCATGCGACTGATCCCAAAGACCCGGTGGATACCAGCATGAAGCTGGCGCGGCATTTCTCGCAGGAGATTTTGCGGCAGTACCCCGGCGGCAAAGTCGTGATCGGGATGGGGCAGGCGGCGCGGGATATTTCGATGTGGCGCAGTAGCTACCGCGATGCGGTGCAGGCGCTGGAACTGGCGGCGCGGTTGCAGACCGATGCCCCGCTGTACATTGGCGATCTGGGGGTGTATCAGCTTATCCTGAGTTTGTCTGACCGCGAAAAGCTGATGGCGTTCTGTGAGAAAACGCTAGGGGCGTTGGAAGAATACGACCATCGTCAGAATGCGGATTTGATAAAGACGTTGGAAGCGTTCTTTAACTGTCATGGCAATTTGAGCCAGACGGCAGACACTTTGATTGTGCATCGGAACACGCTTTTGTACCGGATGAACCGCATTAATGAGATTGCCCAGATTGATCTGGATCGTCCCGAAATCCGGCTGGCGTTCCATCTGGCGCTCACCATCCGGCGGCTGCTGGCGCATAACTAGACGGCGCAGGCGTGTTGTATGTTGTGCAGGTTGCAGCGGTAAGCAGGTGGAAAATTCTGGCAACTGCACAAATTCGGCGGGTTAATAGCTCGCCGTATGTTTATTGTGCAACATGCCTAGTTTGATGTCTGTTTTCATTGTCGGGAATACTGACTCATCATTACGGGCAGGTCGAAATGCCTCATAACCCTTCGGATTGGGTTTTCAATTGTGCGTAATGCACGAAATATGTTCATGTAGCTTTTATCATAACCTCCCGATAAAGTGTACCCAACGAAATCCCCCTCCGTTTTAGACGATTTACACAAGCCGCATTTATGGGTGGCTCATCGAGAGTATGAGGAGATGTTGTAATGGCGAAACAGGAAAATCAGCCCGATTGTCAGGACTTTCAACTGCACCGTATAGATACACAGGAACATGATGCTTGCGCGTTAATTTGCGCTGTCCGTAAAGGCGGAGAACCCACACACGGGAATATTAAGCGCACCATTGAGGCGCTCACCCGCATGGGGCATCGGACTGGTATCGTGGACGGTGAGGGCGACGGTGTAGGCATTTTGACTGATATTCCTCGCCAGTTGTGGATGAAACGCTTGTCCCGCGCCGGTTTGCGTTCGGCTTTAGCCAGCAGTCGGAACTTCTGGGTGGGGCATGTGATGATTCCCGCTTCGGCGCGGGGGCGTGCGCAACATCTGGTCGAGAATATTAGCCAGCAGTTGACGGCTGTGGGGCTGGATGTGCTGATCGAAGAATCCGGCATTGTGAACAGCCACATGTTGGGGCCGAACGCTCAGAAGAACGAACCGGTATTCTGGCAACTGGCGGGTATGAATGGCAGCGTCCCGACCGATCAACTGGAAAAGACGTTGTTTAAGCTGCAACTGCAATTAGAGAAAGAACTGGGTGTTCATTTCCCTTCTTTATCGGCCTACAGCGTGGTCTACAAGGTGCAGGGAACCGTCGAAATTTTGCGGCGCTATTACCCGGAATTGCGTGATCCCGACTACGCTTCGAGCATCACACTGGGACATGCCCGTTACAGCACGAATACCAATTCGATTTTCGAGCGTGTGCAACCCTTCGGGTTGATGGGGCACAACGGCGAGTTCAATACGATTTCGCGCTTCCGTCTGGAAGCGGGCATGATCGGCATTCCGTTAGACCCGAACAACTCCGACTCGCAGGATGTGGATCGCGTGATCCATGCTTTGTGCATGATGTACGATATGGATTTGATCGAGGCGATGGAATATGTATTCCCGCCGCATAAGCATGATTTGATTCAAAACGCTTCCGACATTCATGAGATGTACGATCACATCCGCCGTTCCTTTGGCCCGTTCGCGCAGGGGCCGGCAGCGGTGGCGGGACGTTTGGGGGATACCTGTACGTTCGGGGTGGATGCGCTAGGGCTGCGTCCGTTGTGGTTTGGCGAGACGGAAAAAGAATACTTCGCAACCTCTGAACGGGGTGTGTACTATCTGGATATGATGTCCGCCGAGCCGAAACCGCTGGCTCCCGGCGAAAAAATCGCTATCAAAATGAAGCCCGGTCAGGGCATCGAAGTGCTGGATTATCCCGCCATTCAGCGGCATGTTCTCAGCCGCCACCGGGAGCGCGGCGTGCGGTTCGGGGCTGCTCCTGTTGCGGCGTGGTCGCTCAGTCAGTTGCCCGCGCCCGCGCCGAAAATGCCAACGAATGGCGGTGGCTCGGATGGGGACACCGGTGTGCAAGCGGCACAGGTGGCGCTGGCGACTATGCAGGCTCCTTCGCAGGCGGTACTGGAACGGCAGGCGGTGGCGATTCCCTGGCGCGAACGGTCAACGGTGGCGAACACGACCACGATGGCGGCGCTGGGCTGGGAACGCTATCACGTTCAGTTCATGGAAACGATTGCCGAATCGCAGAAGGAACAGGTGGGGTCACTGGGCTGGGATGGGCCGTTGGCGGCCTTAAGCCAGACTCGCACGAACGTGTCGGACTACTTCAAGGAAACGGTGGCGGTTGTCACCAACCCTGCGATTGACCGTGAACGCGAAAAAGCGCAATTTTCGATCAATGTGCTGATCGGTGCGCGGCCTGCGGTGGGGGCGTCTGCCAACCCGCAGGACATTCTTGTGCAGTTGAAAACCCCGTTGATGCTCGGCGGGTATGAACTGGCCGCCGTCGAGGACATGCGTGCGGCTACTGAACAGTGCGGCACGATGGTTCTGGAAGATCTGTTTGATGTGTTTAGTGAACGCATCGCTGTGATCCAGATGGCCGCTGGCATGGATGAGAACATTCAGGACGCGGTGGAACGCATTAAGACGATGGCTGTGGAAGCAGTGTGGGGCGGGGCGCAGTGCGTCATTCTGGATGATACCGATGTTTACAGCGGCACGTCGCTGTGGATGGATCCGCTGCTGGTGACTTCCGCCGTTGACCGGGCGCTGCGCGATGCTTCGCAGACGGCAAACTTGCGCCGCCATGCGGGAATTGTCGTGCGTTCAGGTTCAATTCGTGATATTCACGATGTCGCTCTGTCGGTCGCGCTGGGTGCGAACGCGGTGTGTCCGTATGCGATGTACGCTGTGGCTGTCGGGTTGGCGCCCAAGCCCAGCAAGCAGGATTTGACCAGTGAGCAGCAGGTGAAGCAGTTTGTGGGTCTGATTAAGATTTTGAACGGTGGGCTGGAAAAAGTCATCTCGACCATCGGTTGCCACGAACTGCGCGGCTACGGGCATTCGTTTAGCTCGATTGGTCTGGCTGGAAATGTGGCTGAGTATTTCAGCACGCCGAACTACTTTGGTTCTGAAGCGCGTGGCCTGACGTTTGATGCGATGAAAGCCGATGCCGAATCGCGTGCGGCAGAGATGCGCGGCGAGAAGCCAGCGCGGTTGGCGAACGCGGATCGCCTGTATCCGAAGATGTGGAAGAAGATCGAGGATGTGGCGCACGGGGAACTCTCGTTGGAGGATTACACCACCGAGATGATTAACCTCGAAGACAGTATTCCGGTGGCGCTGCGACATGCGATTGGCCTTAAGACGACGAGCAGCGAGATTGACCCGGATAGTGTGGACATTAGCGTGAAGGATCACACCATGCCGGTGCTGATCGGCGCGATGTCGTTTGGTTCGCAGGGCGAGTTGGCCTATAAAGCCTACGGCGAAGCAGCTTACCGCCTGAACATTATCTGCATGAACGGCGAAGGCGGCGAACTGGCGGACGTGATGGGGCGCTACCCGCGCAATCGCGGGAATCAGATTGCTTCGGCGCGGTTTGGCGTGAACATCGAATTCCTGAACTCCTGTAACTATCTGGAGATCAAGATCGGGCAGGGCGCTAAACCCGGTGAAGGCGGTCAGCTTCCCGGTTCCAAAGTGACCGAACAGGTGGCGGCAGCGCGGCACACCACGCCCGGTGTGGATTTGATTTCGCCTAGCAACAACCACGATTTGTATTCGATTGAAGACCTCGCGCAGTTGATTGACGAACTCAAGACGGCGAATCCCAACGCCAAAGTTTCGGTCAAGATTCCGGTGGTGCCGGGTGTGGGGGTGATTGCGGTTGGCGTGGCGAAAGCCGGCGCGGACATCATTAACATCACGGGCTACGACGGCGGCACCGGCGCGGCACGCGCACATTCGCTGCGTCATGTGGGGCTGCCTGCCGAAATTGGCGTGTGGCTGGCTCATCGCGCACTCTCCGAAAGCGGCCTGCGCGAAGATGTGGAACTGTGGTGCGACGGTGGTATGAAAAGCGGGCGCGATGTGCTGAAGATGATGTGCCTCGGCGCGAATCGGGTGGGCTTCGGCACGCTGGCGATGGTGGCGGTGGGCTGTACCATCTGCCGCAAGTGTCATGAAGGCACCTGTCATGTGGGCATCACCACCCATGTGAAAACCAAAGCCGAGGCTGCGCTGAAGGGCATTAAGCATTTTGAGCCGCGTGATTATGACAGCGCGGTTGATGGCATCTGCAATGTGTTCTACATGCTGGCGGATGATATTCGTAAGTGGACGGCGCAACTAGGCTTCCAGCGCACGCAGGACGTGGTTGGGCGCGTTGACCTGCTGGAGCAAATCGCCATGCACGATCGGTTGGATTTGACGCCGCTGTTGAAGCGTGCGCCGTTCAACCAGAAGAAGGCGCCGCAACCCGGCGTGGGTCGCCGTCTGGTGCGTCCGCGCAACACGCTCACCAAGCAAATCACGTCCATCATTGCCGAACACATCATGGCGGGTGAATCCGAAGTAACCTACGATGATGAACAGGTGATGGCGATGGATCGCGCACTGGGTACGCACTTGTCAGGCGCTTTGAAGCGCGGCGACTTCCTGAACGCGGACATGGTAGATGCCATTCATTTGAACTTTGGCAACTCGGCTATTCCCGGCAACGGGCTGGCCGCTTTCCATGATGCCCCGCTGGATGTTCTGGTCGAAGGCGGCGCGCAGGATGGCGTGGCGAAATGCGCACGCGGCGGCACTGTCACCATTCTAAAAGGGTTGAACCACAACGGTCAGCGCCTCGACGGGTCGGTGGGCAAGAGTTTCGCGTATGGTGCACAGGGCGGGCGCTTCATCGTGCAGGGGAATGCGGATACCCGCGCCTGCATTCGTCTGAGCGGCGCGGACATTATTTTCGGTGGCGAAGTGACCATTCCACTGCGGGACGAACTGGGGGGATTGGCGGCACGCTCGAACCTGAAGGGCTACGCTTGCGAGTATATGACTTCTGGGCGCGTGGTGATCCTCGGTGATCCGGGGCCTTGGATGTGCGCGGGCATGTCTGGCGGGGTGATTTATCAGCGCATCCAACCGGAGATGAACCTGACGGTGGACGCGATTCGCCGACGGATTGCGGAAGGGGCGACGGTTGACATTTTCCCGCTGGATGAGAAGGGGGTCGCGGATGTGCGCGAACTGCTTAACCTGTACATCCAGACGTTGGAAGTGAACAACCAACCGGAGGCGGCCAGCCATCTGTATAATGTACTCACGCGGCCTCAAGACCATTTCGTAAAAGTGGCACCGCCGATGCGTAAGAACTAAAGCTCATCTGCTCAAAATCCCCTCTTGATCTAAAGAGGGGATTTTTAGTTTGAGATCGGGACGTGAGCGCGACAGTCAGTTGTTGCCGCTTCATGAGTTTGGTTATAATTGTTCAGGTAAATCACAGCGATTCGGGTTTATCTGTGCGACTGAAAATGCGGGAGTGATTGTAGAGGAAATGGAATGTCTTCCAATAACTATCGGAACGAGTTTTCGGCTCCACCACCCTTAGAAGAATCCTACTGGGCGGCGCTGCTGCGTGAAGGTGAAAATGCAGAACTGGGACTGGTCGCGCATGAACATGAAGCGGTTCGTTCTGCGCACATCGTCGAAAACATGGCTCCCACTCCCTCGATTACGAACGGAAATACTTCGTTGGCTCAGGATTGGGCTGATATTGCAGCCATCATGGAAAATGATGAGGTGATACAGCTCAATGTAATCGGCTATAACCGGGGCGGTTTGCTGGTCGAGTGGCGTAGCCTGCACGGGTTTGTCCCTGCCAGTCAGCTTGTGGAATTTTCCTCGTCCGGCAGCAATAACCTGCGGCGCAGTACGCTGGTGAATCTGGTCGGGCAGGCGCTGAGTCTGCGGGTGATCGAACTGAACAGCGAACAGAATCGGCTCATTCTTTCCGAACGCGCCGCGCAGGTGGGGGCTGGCGAACGCGCCAGTATTATGCGCCGCCTGAAGCCGGGAGATACCATCAGCGGCATGGTCACGAACCTGTGTGATTTTGGCGCGTTTGTTGATCTGGGCGGGCTGGAAGGGTTGATCCACATCAGCGAACTGAGTTGGGGGCGCGTGGGACACCCGATGGATATTCTAGGGCGCGGTCAAGAGGTCACGGCGTATGTGCTGGACATTGATCGTGAAGCAGGGCGGATCGCCTTGAGCTTGAAGCGCCTGCGTCCTGACCCGTGGGAAACCGTGACGCAACGGTATCATATTGGCGACATTATTCATGGCACCGTGACCAATGTGGTTGATTTTGGCGCGTTTGCCTGTATCGAAGAAGGGCTGGAAGGGCTGATCCACGTTTCCGAATTGGCAGAAGGACATTTTTTGCACCCCCGGAATGTGGTGAACGAAGGACAGCCTGTTACAGCGCGTGTTTTGAGCATTGACAGCCACGCCCGACGTTTGGGGTTGAGCTTGCGCCTGAATGCGTGAGTGAGAACCTTGCCCCTCAATCCCCTCTCCATCGCGCAGACTACCGCTATAGAGAGGGGAAGTCTCGCATTTTGCTCCCATCGCCTCTCGGCACAGCGCCCCTAAAACCGTTATAATAATACAGATGACTTCCGCTTACTGAGGTTTTACCGTCGCGTGGAACAACGAAAACCACCGGAGCGAAAACCCGCCGCAGGCCGGAACAAAGGCAGCGCGCCGCTTCCGCCCCCGCGCCGCCCTGACGAACGTTACCGGGTCAAACCTGAATTCTGGGATTCGCTGTTTGATAACCTACCGCCCTGGATTGATGAGATCGCCGCGATTGCGTTGATCGTGTTTGGGATTCTGTCGCTGTTGTCGTTACTGAATGTGGCGGCGGATGCGACGGTTTCTAGCGCATGGGCAAATGCGCTGCGCAGCCTGTTCGGGTATGGCAGCGTTCTGGTCGCGGGAGGCATCTTTTGCCTCGGCGTGTTTATCCTGCTGCCCAAGCTCAAAATCAACATCAAGTTTCCTTATGAACGTATTCTTGCGCTGGAGATTGTCTTTCTGGCGGCGCTGGCGCTTTTGCATCTGCTCACGGGCGACCCGGAAATGCGGGCGCTGGCACGCTCCGGCGAAGGTGGCGGCTACATCGGGTGGGCGCTGGCGGTGACAGTGAGTGGGTTGTTGGGTTCGGTGTCCGCAGTCGTGATTTATACCGTGCTGCTGTTCGCCGGGATCGGGATGGTGTTTGGGCTGAGCCTGATTGCCACCCGCAAATGGTTGGGAGAGAGAGCCGATCAACTGGCGGCTTACAGTCAGCAAATTGCGGTGCGTTTCCCGCCGCCGATCAAACGGAAGAAGGGGGAACCGCCGCCGCTCCCGCCGCCGGATACGAATACGCCTTCTGCCAAGCGAACAGCGGCTTCGATTCTGCGCATTCGCCCCGATGCCAGTCAGATACCGCCTTCGCTCAGGCCGGGTGCGAAAGAGAATTTATCGAAGGAGTTGGGGCTGGCACCGCCCAGTTTGCTCACGCTGGAAAAACTGAAAGCCGATTTCAACGCGGTTGGCACGGTACAGGGCAAAAAGACCAGAGACGGGCAGGTGTTTGTGGAGCGCCCGGACGGACGGGTGAAGCACTATTTCGGCGTGGCGAACATGAAGGAGCAGAAGCGCGTGGGTAAGCGTGATGCTGCGCTGCCCCCGCTGGAACTGCTGCGCGATATGGAATTGGTGATGCCTACCGAACAGGAGATTAACAACAACGTCGTTCTGATCGAGAACACGCTGCTGGAATTTGAGATTGATGTGGATGTGGTGGATGTGAAAGTGGGGCCAACCGTCACCCAGTATGCGGTGCAGCCCTTCAAAGAGGATGTGGATGAGTGGGGGCAAATGAGTGTGGTGCAGCGCACGCGCATCAACAAAATTGCCTCGCTATCGAGCGATTTGTCTCTGTCGCTCTCAGCCAAACGGTTGCGCCTAGAGACGCCTGTTCCCGGTCACAACTATATCGGCATCGAAGTACCGAACCGCAACCCAAGCACGGTGGCGCTGCGTTCGGTCTTTGAGAGCAAACTGTTGCAAGACCAGATGGCAAAGGCCAAGTCGCCGCTGTATGTGCCGCTGGGACGGGATGTGTCCGGTGCGCCGCTGGGGGTTGATCTGGCGCAAATGCCGCACTTGCTGATCGCTGGCACCACCGGTTCGGGCAAGTCGGTGTGTATCGCGGCGCTGGCGACGGCGCTGGTGCTGAACAACACGCCGGAGAACGTGAAACTGGTGATGATGGATCCCAAGATGGTGGAACTGAGCCGCTTTAACGGCCTGCCGCATCTGCTGGGGCCGGTCGAAACCGACATGGAGCGCATCATCGAAGTGTTGCAGTGGTGTGCCCGTGAGATGGATCGCCGCTACAAACTGCTGGAGGAGTACGCCGTCCGCAACATTGACGCCTTCAATGCCCGCTTGGGACGGCGGCAAAAGGACGAGTACATGCCGTATATCGTCATCCTGATTGACGAAATCGGTGATCTGATGCTTTCCCGCCCAGACGAAACCGAGCGTACTATCACCCGTCTGGCGCAGAAAGCGCGTGCGGCGGGGATGCACCTGATTATCGCCACGCAGCGCCCCAGCGTGGATGTGATTACCGGTCTGATTAAAGCCAATTTTCCGGCGCGAATTTCGTTTGCGGTGGCTTCCGGCACCGACTCGCGGGTGATTCTGGACAGCGTGGGCGCGGAAAACCTGCTTGGACGCGGGGATATGCTGTACTTCGCGTCGGACGCGGCGGGGCCGAGGCGTATTCAGGGCTGTTTTGTTTCGGACGACGAGGTGCGTTCTGTGGTCGCGCACTGGAAAGAACAGGCCACGAAAGGCCGCTGGTCGGTGGTGCCTTCTGGCCCGTGGGCGCGGGGGATGACGCGCCGCGAGGTGCTTTCGGAGCAAGACCCGATGCTAGAGCAGGCGATTGCGCTGGTGATCGCAGAAGGGGAAGCCTCGGCCTCGCTGATTCAGCGGCGGATGGGGTTGGGGTATCCGCGTGCAGCACGCATGATTGATTTGATGTTTGAATTGGGCGTGGTGGGGGATGCCGAGGCTGGCGGACGCACGCGCAAAGTGCTGATTAAGCCGGGGCAGGATGCCTATAAAGCGGCTATCGAACAGCGCAAGGAAAATCAGTCGTAAGGTGAATTTTGTAGGGGACGGCTTGCCTGCCGCCCCGCTTTTCGACCCCGTTGTGTTGGCTTGACTATCGCTAATTCAGCAGCAGGTTCCCCTGCACTTCTTTGTCCACCAGCGTTCCGCGCAGTTCGTTGATCTGATCGCGCAGCGCGGCGGCCTTCTCGAATTCCAGTGCCTGCGCCGCTGTTCGCATCTCTTTTTCCAACTCGCGGATCATCTTACTCAAGTCTTCTTTGGAGATGCTTTCGAGCCTGATTGCGCCGCCGACGGTTTGCGCCTGCTGGTTGTCCACCATAGACTTCACCCGATCGGTCAGATCACGCACCTGCTTGATAATGCTGCGAGGAATAATGCCGTGTTCCTCATTGTGCTGGTGCTGAATCGCCCGACGGCGGTTGGTTTCTTCGATGGCGCGTTTCATCGAGTCGGTCATGTGGCTGGCATACATAATGACTTTACCTTCGACATGACGGGCGGCGCGTCCGATAATCTGAATAAGAGCCTGTTCGGAGCGCAGGAAGCCTTCTTTGTCCGCGTCGAGGATGGCGACCAGTGACACTTCCGGCAGGTCAATGCCTTCGCGCAGCAAGTTGATGCCCACCAGCACGTCGTAGATGCCGAGGCGCAAATCGCGCAGAATTTCGATGCGCTCAATCGTTTCCACTTCGGCGTGAAGGTGATGCGCCCGAATGCCCATTTCGTTGATATAGCCGGACAGTTCTTCCGCCATACGCTGTGTGAGCGTGGTGATGAGGGCACGCTGACTATTTTTCACCCGCAGCGCCACTTCTTGTAGCAGGTCGTCAATCTGACCGGTGACGGGGCGCACACTGATTTCAGGATCGAGGACTCCGGTGGGACGGATGATCTGCTGGACGATTTGCTGGCTGATCTCACGCTCAAAGAGGGCGGGGGTGGCGGTGGTGTAGATTGTTTGCCCCATGCGCTCTTTGAATTCATCGAAGCTCAGGGGACGGTTATCCAGCGCACTCGGCAGGCGGAAGCCGTAATCCACCAGCGTGATCTTGCGCTGACGGTCGCCGTTGAACATGCCGCGAATTTGCGGAACGGTCATGTGGCTTTCGTCAATCACCAGCAGATAGTCGCTAGGGAAGTAGTCAATCAGTGTGGAAGGCGGGCTGCCGGCGGGACGCTGATCGAGGTGGCGCGAATAGTTCTCGATGCCGGACGAATAGCCCACTTCGCGGATCATTTCGAGGTCGTAGCGGGTGCGCTGTTCGATGCGCTGCGCTTCCAACAGCTTCCCTTCGCGGCGGAATTGCACCAGCGTTTCATCCAGTTCCACTTCGATGTCGTGGAGCGCCTGCCGCATCTTGTCGTCATCGGTGACAAACTGCTTGGCAGGGAAAATTTTGATCTGCGTGTGATCGTTGATGAGTTCCCCGGTCAGCGGGTCAAATTCGCTCATGCGTTCAATTTCGTCGCCGAACAGTTGGATGCGGAGCGCGGTTTCGGCATAAGCCGGGACGATTTCCAGCGTGTCCCCGCGTGCGCGGAAAGTGCCGCGCTTCAAGTCCATATCGTTGCGCGTGTACTGAATCTGTACCAGTTTGCGCAGGATGGTATCGCGGCGGATGGTTTCGCCCACCGTTAGTTCAACTGTTGAACGCCCCCACGCCTGCGGGCTGCCAATGCCGTAGATGCAGGATACCGACGCGACAATCAGCACATCGCGGCGCGAGAACAGCGCGGCGGTGGCTGCAAGGCGCAGGCGGTCAATTTGCTCGTTAATCTGCGTCTCTTTTTCGATGTGCAGATCAATGCGCGGGACATAGGCTTCGGGCTGGTAGTAGTCGTAGTAGCTGACGAAGTATTCGACTGCGTTGCGCGGGAAGAACTCTTTGAACTCGGCGTAAAGCTGTGCGGCCAGCGTTTTGTTGTGCGCCAGCACCAGCGTGGGCTTTTGCACCTGCTGGACGACCTGCGCGATGGTGAAGGTTTTGCCCGTACCTGTCGCGCCCAGAAGCGTCTGGTGCTGGTGTCCTGCGCTCAGGCCGTTCACCAGTTGGGTGATGGCGGCGGGCTGGTCGCCGGTGGGCTGGAACTCCGAGACAAGCTGGAAGGGGGGCATGAGACACCTTTCAGAACGTCAGTTCGGGAGTCGGCAATTATAACCCAGCGCATATCCGGCTAACAGGCTGAAGATGATGTGTTATCTGCGCCCATCGGTTAGATTGTATACTTTGGAACGATATAGTAATTGAGGTGGGGAGGATACGATGGGGCAACATCTTTCATTTGCGACGACATCGCGCCGGCTTGAGCGTGATGCGCCACCGATGAGGCTGTTTGAAAAAGCCAAACGGTATGGTATTTGGAATCCTTCAGATATTGATTTCTCACAGGATCGGTTGGATTGGGCGCGTTTGAGTGCTGATGAAAAAGATGCGATTTTGCGGTTGACGGCTGTGTTCCAGTCAGGTGAGGAGGCCGTTACGCTCGATCTACTGCCGTTGGTGATGGCGATAGCGAAAGAAAACCGCATCGAGGAAGAAATGTATTTGACCTCTTTTCTGTGGGAAGAAGCTAAACATACCGACTTTTTCGGACGTTGGTTGCAGGAAGTCGCGGAATGCCCCGACGACTTAAGCCGCTATCATACCCCCAGCTATCGAACGTTGTTTTATGAGGCGCTGCCAACCGCACTGGATCGCCTGCGGGTGGATTCCTCGCCGGAAGCACAAATACAAGCTTCTGTGACCTATAACATGATAGTGGAAGGCGTGCTGGCAGAAACCGGATACCATGTGTACTACACGGCGCTGCGCGAAAACCAGTTAATGCCGGGGACAACCCGTGCGATTGATCTGCTAAAGCAAGATGAGTCCCGTCATATCGCTTATGGGATTTATTTGATCTCTCGCTTACTGGCGGAGGATAAACATTTGTGGGATGTTGCAGGGGCAACGATGAATACGCTGCTCTTGCCGGCGCTGGGTGTTATCACCGAGGCTTTTGCTTGTTATGACCCGATGCCTTTCGGGTTGAAGGTGGATGATTTTGTGGTGTTTGCCATGCAGCAATACCAGAAGCGGATGGGACGACTGGAACGCGCACGTGGGGCTTCGTTGGAGGAAATCTACCGTGTGACACAGGCGGCGATTGACCAGAACGATGCCTAAGTCTCCGGCGCGGGCTTTTCCATTTCGAGCAGCGTATCGGCAACGGCTTCGATGGCGATGCGCTGCTTGCGGTAGAGATCAGGTTCGCTCAACGCCAACCGGATAGCGACATCGCGCACCTTATGGCGTTCGATGAAGCGTTGTTCCAGAATGTTGTAGATCGTCCATTCCGGGCTGAGCATCTTGCGTTCGCCAGCCGGTTTTTGCTTCTCTATGGCTTGCAACAGTATCGCCCGCAACGCCCGCGCCGGATTGTGATTATGGTCGGGGAGGGCTTCTTGAACGAGCGCCATATCTAGCAGGCTACTGCTGGTCAGGCCGGGGCCACCCCAGTAGTGCCGCAGCGCAGCGCGTACCTGCTCCACGAATTGTTCTCGCTCATCAGAGGTCGAGTCGGCGGTGGCCTGTTCGGAAGGCATTTGCCCTTCGCGCCCCTGCCGGTATTCGACTTCGGCGGCACGGGTGCGGGTGATGCTGATTTGCGGCAGCAGACCTTCGAGTGCGCCGTAGATTTCGTTTTGAAGGTATATATCGTCCAGCGTGGCGGCGGCGCGGCGAATTTGCCCTCGGAACACGCTGCGTTCGTCGTCGGTCAGGTCAAACAGCGCGGCGCGAGCTTGAATGCCGATGAAGCCGATGGTGAGGCGCGTATCTGTATCCCCGGCGGTGCGCTTACTGCGCAGGGGGGCAATCCAGTAGGAATGCCATGCGTACAGGCTGGGTTTCTGTTGGGGGGGCGGGGTTGCCAGCAAATCCAGAATGCTTTGAGTTTCGTTTTCCAGCCACGATGGGGTGGGGCGGGCAGGGCCAACCGCGCCGATTAATTCCGGGCGATCATCCATGAGCGAGACGACAAAGGCGGATGTGACCTGAAGGTAGTCACAGGTGGCTGCAAGAATGGCGTCCAGAAGTTGCTTGAGATCGGAAC
>CAIPFY010000245.1 GCA_903864435.1 uncultured Chloroflexota bacterium
GCCACAATGCGCTCATTCCAAGATAGTTACCAACAATGATTTCTGCTTTATCCTCACCCCGATAGATTGGAAGGCTATAGATACTAGCAACTTGGGTTGAATCTTTTGTTGCGAGCGTGCTAAGCACTGTATTTAACGTATCGCAGTTAAACTCACCTCCAATGTCACTTGCAGGTTGCCAATTGCTTTCTTGTGCGTATATTGTGTTTGTACTTAGGACTGCCAGAATGATAAAAATTACGATTGATTTAAACATTGTGTTCCTCCTTTGAAAAACAGTGAAACACAATCATTGTACATCGGTTCACTAAGGAGAAGAAAAAATATTAATAACCGAGTTTTGGTTATTTGTGTCACTTTTTTGGATGGATACACGATATTTTGTTGCAATCTTCAGGTTTATAACTGCCGAAATAGGAATTCAATCCTATTTTAACTCCACGTTGCGCTGTGACCGCCCTCAAGTATAATCCCCCTTACAATTGCCCGAATGAACAAAGCAGCAGGCTAATGGATCAGCAGCAGGAACAAAAACCCCTTCCTTCGTCCTTATATACGGAAGAATACTTCCTCACCGCCTGCGAAGGCTATGATGAGTTCACCAGTAGCGAGGGTGAACATCTCTCGCGCCGCTTGTCTGCCGCCTTCAAACTGGCGGAAGTGACACCGGGGATGGTCATCCTCGATGTCGGTTGCGGACGCGGCGAAATTTTGCGCCACTGCGCCCAACTCGGCGCGGACGCGGTGGGCATTGATTACGCCATCGTAGCCGTTCGTATGTCGCAAAACGTGATTCAGGCGGTGAACGGCGTGATGCCGGGGCGCACCGCCGTCATGCAGGCCGATGCGAAAAGGCTGCCGTTCCCCGATGCTTATTTTGACCGCGTGCTGATGTTCGATGTCGTCGAGCATTTGCACCCGTGGGAACTGCTGGAAGCCATGCGCGAGGTTCACCGCGTCCTCAAGCCGGATGGCCGTTTCATCATCCACACCGCGCCGAACGTGTGGTACGACCGCTACGCCTATCCGCTGGTGCGCCTCGTGCGGACACTGATGGGCGAAGGCGCGAAATACCCCAAAGACCCGCGCCAGTTCGGTGTGGCGGTCAACCAGCATGTGCATGTCAACGAACAGTCGTTGTGGAGCATGGGGCGGGCGCTGCGCGAAGCCGGTTTCGAGGGCAAGGTGTGGCTGGACAGTCCGCCGCAGAACCGGACAGAAAATGTGCTGCTGGCCGCGCTGCGCTGGTTGGCCTTTGATGTGCCGCCCTTCCGCTGGTTCTTTGAGCGCGAAGTGTTCGCGGTAGCCTCCAAGCGGTAGCGGGGTGTTCAAACCACTTTCTCACCGACTCTTTGCGGACAGGGCATACCAGCGGATTATAATCGCCTCTATCGTCCAGATAGGCAGTTCTATCTCTGCGGCTTATGCGTGACAAACGACCTGTAGACGAGCTTTCAATCGAAGAACTGGAACGAGTCCTCGCCATTCGTAAGCGCGAGGAACGACAGGGCAAGCTCCAGCGGATGCAACGCGCCGGGCGCATTGTGCCTGCCGAAACGCCGCGCCCCGCCGCGCCTGCCCCTGCGGATGCGCTGCCCGCTGCCATCACCCGTGCGCTGGCAAACGAGGCCGCGCCCCGCGCCCCTGTTGCTGCTGCGCCGCCGACAGCGCCGCGCCAAGCCGAAGTCGCGCCGCGCTTTGACGAGGACTATACGGACGAGAGCTATCCCGAACGCTCGCGCTTCTGGAAAAGTGTGATGAACCAGTTGTTGCTGCTGGTGGAAGTGGTGGCGGTGGGCGGGCTGCTGTTCATCGGCTATCAGATGTTCAGCGCCACCAACACGCTCCAGCGCGAAACCGCCAATGCCGCGCAGATCGCGGATGAACAGCGCCGCGCCAACATGCCTACGCTGGCACCCACGCCGCAGATTCGCCTGAGCGAAGTGGTGCTGCCCGGTGGACATACCTTCACCGCGTCGGGCGAGGCGCAGTTTAACCTCGAGGAAATTCCGGTGGCGCTGCGTCCGCTGGTGCAAACCGAATTGATCCAGCCGATCACCAGCCGCCCGCCGCCCACCCGCGAAACCGCGCTGGAATTGAGCATCCCCAAGCTGAATATTGACCAGACGATTGTGCAGGGGACAGACTGGGAAGCCTTGAAACTGGGCATCGGGCAGATGTTGAACGGCGCGAACCCCGGCGATCCGGTGGGCAATCTGGTGCTGTCCGGTCACAACGATATTTACGGCGAATACTTCCGCTATCTCGATCAGCTTGAAGTGGGCGACCAGTTCTTTGTGCGCACCGAGACGCAGATTTATACCTATCAAGTCTCCAGCTTCAAGACGGTTGACCCGAACGATGTGTCGGTGTTGGGCAGCCGCGACGGAGCGACGGTGACGCTGATTTCGTGTTACCCGTACCGCGTGAACAACAAACGCTACATCGTATTTGCCGAACGGGTTTCATAGGTTATGATCGTGTCTATCCGCCACTTACGTTCAAAAGGGAAGCGCACATGACGGGTATCAGTCTGTTTCGTAAGGCCAGCGATGCCGTGCCTTATGCTGCGGGGCAAACCATTTTCCGGGAAGGGGATAACGGCGAGCATATGTACGCCGTTGTCACTGGCGAAGTGGAGATTGTCACCGACGGCAAAGTGCTGGAAACCGTTGGTGAGGGCGGTGTTTTTGGCGAGATGGCGCTGATTGACCGGAACCCCCGCAGTGCCAGCGCGATTGCCAAAACGGATTGTTCGGTGGTGGCGGTGGACGAGAAACGCTTTCAGTTCCTTGTCCAGCAAACGCCGTTTTTCGCTATCCAGATGATGCGTATACTCGCGGGGCGGTTGCGCCGCACCACGCATGAGGGATGATCGGTTGAAACACACCATAGTCGCAACCGACTGCCTGCGTTAGTATTGAGTGAATAAGCATCTGTCCGTCTGAGGAAAAAATAATGTCCAAACGCAAGAATCGTTCTTCCTCGCCCAATTTGCCTGCCGATTCGTTGGCCCGCGCCCGTGAACAGATCGCGCAGCCCTCGGACGAGAGCGCCGCGCCTGTCGTTGACACGCCTGCTCCCGCCCCCGCGCCCCGTGTGCGTAAGGCCAGTTTGCAGCCTGCTCGCAGCACCGGTGCGCGTGAAAAAGACACAGATCGGATGGATACGCAGTACGTGCGCAGCCGCTTGGAACACCCAACGCGAGTCGTGAGCGAAGCTGAGCTGCGCCGCCAGTACGGTTATGTGGTTGCTGATCTGCGCCAGATGGCAATACTCTCTGTGGGTCTGGTTGTGTTGCTGCTCGTTCTGGGGCGCGTCCTGTAAGCTCGTCATGGTTAAAAGGGTGGTGTAGGCGCCGGAAGTAATGAAGCTCGACTGGAAACAGGTTCCCTATTTTGAAGGTCTGGCGTACTGCAATGTGCGTCTGGTCGAGGATGCTGCGCGCTATCACCATTACAGCGCAGGCGCGGTCATCTTCGCCGAAGGGGATCGCTGCGCCGGTTTCCATGTGGTGCTGGACGGTTTAGTGCGTTTGTATCGAATGAATAGCGAAGGGCGGTTGCATACGCTGAGTTTGCTCCGCCCTTTGTCCACGTTTAATGAAGTGGCAGCGGCGGATGGCGGCCCGAATCCGTTCAACGCGGTCGCCGTCACGCAGGTGGAGGCGCTGGTCATCAGCCATGATCGCCTGAAGCAGCTGATGGTGAGCGAACCGGCGCTGCTGACCAGCTATGTCGGGGCGCTGGCGCATCTTAACCGCGACTACATCGAACGCCTCGAAGATATGACCTTTCGCTCCATCCCCTCGCGGTTGGCGAAGTTGTTCCTGCACGAAACCACCTACGCCGACCAGATTGCCGAAACCCCGACCAACCTGACGCAAGAGGAAATCGCCGCTATCCTCGGCACCACCCGCGAAGTGGTAGGGCGGGCGCTGCGCGGCCTGATGAACGCCGGCCTGCTGGCGAAGCGCGGGCGCTATGTGTACGTGGTGGATCGGCACGGGTTGGAATTGCTGGCTGAGACAAACACGCTGCCCGAACGCGAACGAATCCCCCGCCGCTAAAATTTAACCGCTGTTTACGATTATTTTGATGATCTCGAAGGTTATATCTGCCCCGGCTGAAAAACATTTTTCCAAATCCAACAAAAGTTCCAGAAATTGTACTCCGCTTACGCTACAGTGATGACCATACGAGGCCGAACTCAGGAGTATTACAGAACATGACCCACATTATCACCAGCCTGTGTCTGCGCGATGGCGCTTGCATGGAAGTTTGCCCGGTCGAATGTATCGTCCCCGGCAAGCCGGAAAACGAATGGCCGTGGTATTTCATTGACCCGGACACCTGCATTGACTGTGGCGCTTGCGTGTCGGAATGCCCGTTTGCAGCCATCTTCATCGAAGACGAAGTGCCTGCCGCATACAAGATGGCCAAGGATCAGCAGCGCCTTCCGTTTGGATGGGAGGACGTAAGCGAACCGCAAAAGCACAATGAGGGTGACGTGGTTGATCTGACCGAAGACATTCAGCACAACTACGCCTTCTTCGGCGAAGGCCCCGGCTACGACGCACTCAAATAAGCAACACCGGTTTGTAGATGAGAATCCCCCGCCAGTCGGGGGATTTTTATTTCCCCGCGCAGCCGGGTGGCCCTTCCGGCGGGTACACCCACGTTTCCTGTACGGTTGCGTCCGCTGCCATGCTGCGAAATTCGTTGTAGGTGGCGATGAGCGCCGGACAGTCGCCCATGATTTCGGCGGACTGCCCCTGCAAATACCAGCACTCGAAGCGCCGTTCGCCCACCGGCACATTTTGCAGCACTTGCAGCGTGGAACAGCGGTGCAGCGCGGCCTGTGCCGCCGCGAAATCCCCTTGTAGGAAGTATTCGCGTCCCAACTGGTACCAGCCGTCCGACCATTCCGGGGCGCGGGTGGTCACGTCGCCGCAGTAGGTGATGGCCTTATCGCGTTCACGCAGCAGGCTGGACAGCTCGCACAGGCGCAGGCGCGACTTCACATTTTGCGGGTCATAAGTCAGGATTTGAAAATAGGCGGCGGTGGCCGAGTCGGTGTCGCCCATCTGCAAGGCATACAGCGCCCGTTCAAAGTACAGCACCGGCAGATAGCGGTTGTAACGGATGGCGCGTTCCACCGCGTCAATCGCCTTCTGATACTGACCGAGGTCGCTATAGCTGATGGCGATGGCACGCTGGCTTTCCAGCCCCCATTCCGGCTGTTCGGCGGCTTTCTGGCTTTCCCGCAGGGCGATGTCGTGGTTGCCCACGCTGCCATAGGCCAGCGCCCGCGCCACCCGCGCCAGCCCGTTTTGCGGCTGATCGCGCAGCACACTTTCAGCGATTTGCGCGGCTTCTACGGGCTGTCCGGCGGCTTGCAAGGCGTAGGCGTGAATGGCGCGGCGATCCGGGTTGGCGGGCTGGCGCGAGAGGGCTGTCGTAGTTAGTTCCAGCGCGGTGTCGCGGTCGGCAGCGTGGTTGTAATCGCTGTAACTGCGGTAGATAAGCGCCCGCGCCAGCAACGTCAGCGCGGCGGCATCGTCCGGGTTGCGTTCTAGCGCCCGCCGAGCATTGTCCACTGTGCTGTTCAAATCGCCCTGTTGAAAAGCGCGTGCGGCTGCGCCTAACGGGTCGTTATCCTGCACATGGGGGATGAAGGGCAGATGCCCGCCGAAGCCGTTCCACAGCAGCACCGCGCCACCTGCCAGCACGCCGAGCAGCATGGCAAATGACCAGCACCCCGAACGGTTGCGACGGCGCGTGCGATCCCGGAAGGATAGACGGGAA
Source organism: uncultured Chloroflexota bacterium (assembly GCA_903864435.1). Taxonomy (GTDB): domain Bacteria; phylum Chloroflexota; class Anaerolineae; order Aggregatilineales; family Phototrophicaceae; genus CFX2. Next base: position 5,808 of record CAIPFY010000245.1, read on the forward strand.
GTTTGACGATGGATGCGCATGATGTGTGCTGCAACTTATGGTGGGAAAACGACTCCATGAGCATAGCGAATCCGCCCTGCAAATGCACCTGATTGGACAGGTTGGGCGCGTTCGTAATCTTAATTCATTATCGCGCTGAATAGGCTTTATAATCGTAATAGTGTGGCGTTGTAGATTTTGATAAACCGAGGAGCAGCATGATGAAACAGCGGTATCGTGCCTTACGAACGATTAGTAAGGTATACAAGTATATTGGAATGGCTGTTTTGGTGTTTGGAATTATGGCTGCACTGCTGGTTTCGTATCAAATTGGTGGTTATAGTCCACGTTTCAATGTCGGACTCTTTGTTGCAGCCTTGATTGGTATTATTTTTTCCTCGCTCGCTTTCTTTGCCATCAGTGAACTGATTCACTTGATGGTTTCCATTGAGGAAAACACCCGCGCCAGTACGCAACTACTGGCGCGGTTGGTACGTAACCAGCAGGGTGAGAATCAGTAACCCGGCGCTTGATGGGGCTAGTTCAGCGCCCGAAACCGGTTATAATGCAGCCGGTTATGAAATAATGCAAAGGGACTCTGATGCGATTTGGGGTACGATTCCTGTCTGTGTTACTGGCGGCTGTGATGCTGCTGTTGACGGCTTGCGAGCAAGTTCCGCCGGGTAAGCCTGTCACCCATGCCACGTTATGCGCCGTTGAAAATGCCGAGCAGCAGATTGCCATTTCCGGCTATGCCTATTTGCCGGGTGGGATTATGACGCTGGCGACCGACACGATGTTCATGGAACTGTTCGAGCAACCGGATCGCGGTGGCGAGATGGTGCGGGTGAGCATGACGTTGGGGACGGGCAACAATCAAATGGTTGAGCCGCCGGACAGCTATAGCGACGCCGATATGCTCATCCACACCGACAACGGGCAGGAAATCCACACAGGTGATCTTGTTCAGATTGAAGGCAAGGTGATTCGCACACCGTCGTTGAATAACCCGGAAAAGGCCGACTGTCTGCTGATGGATCCGATTCGTGTGACC
>CAIPFY010000246.1 GCA_903864435.1 uncultured Chloroflexota bacterium
ATCCTGTACCGCAGCGTTCGGAACTGGTGAGGTATTCCGAAGTGCCTATATATTTGTCCCTAACGTAGCCTTGCGGCTGATTCGGGTAAGCATTGGGCTGTTAAAAGCCCCCACCTTTAGGTGCGGGGTTGCTTACAAACTGCCTATGTTTCCACCATAGTAGACCGCCGTATCATGCTGAGGATCGTATTCTTCTTCCCGAACCGTCCCTATGATGACGAAATCTGCCCAGATGAAGAAGGCGCGATCACTGCTGTTGTAAGTCAAGCGCATTTTGAAGGGTAGATGCAGCCACATAAACGCGATCCGGCGGCGCTCGTAGCGGGTGGTGCGTTCCGTTAGTTCATGATACCAGAGGGGAAACGGAAACCAGCGCAGATGCCAGCGAATGGCACTGTCGTAGCTGTTGTAGCCCAGCAGCGCGAGGAAGCCCATCAGCACCCCGACCGCCGAGAGCGCGAATGAGAAGCTAGGAAACGATGCCGCCCACATGCCCACCACCACCAGCATCAAGCCATTCCACACCAGCAGCGGCAGGCCGACCAGATACGGGCGCTCGGCGGGGCCATAAACGCTGAACGAGTCTAGCAGCGGATTCTTATACAGCCCCATAGCGATCAAGATGGTACGCAGCAGAAACACCACGCAGATGACGGTGAGGAGAAGCAGCATGGTTCACATCCTTAGCAACGCACGCGGCCCCTTATACAGGGGGCATACGCAACGTTCGCACTCAGGGCGCTGTCCGGTGCGGTAGGCTTGGCGCAAGGCCTGCGCCGCCGGACTGTTCAACACCTCGCGCAGCGACAGGCCATTCAGTTTGCCGATGTCTGGCAAGAAATAGCAGGGGCGCAGCGTGCCATCCACTTCCACCACCACCGAAATGTGCGGCGCGTTACAACGCGGACGGGGAAAAGCCCCCTCGCCGTTCAGGGCGCTGAAGTAGTCCAGCATCCGGCGCAGTTTGTCGGGCGACTCGGAGATCAGACCGGAGGCAAACTGGGCGCTGAAGCGCGTTTCCATCTCGTCCAAAACACGGGCGAAGGCGGTCACATCGTCCGTCGTGAGCGCCGTGATGCGCGGGTCTTGTCCGGCGGGCGTGAGCGTCAACGACGGATCGACACTGAAGCGCGGCCCGAAAGCGGTGGCGCTGCTCACATCCACCGTTAGGAAGCTGACGCGGTTGACTCCGGCAGTTTGCGCGGCTTCCACAATCTGCGGCAGTTCGTGGAAGTTGGCACGCTGCACAGTGGTGCGCGTGGACACGGGCAGGCCGAGCGCCCGCACCGCCTGAATCCCTTCGAGGATGAGATTGAAGCCATCCACGCCGCGAATGGCGCGGTAGGTTTCGGGCGTGCCACCATCCAGACTGACAATCACTTCGTCCACGCTGGCGGCAGTTTCGGCAGCCTGTTTTCGCAGCAAAAGGCCGTTCGTGAGCAGCATGACATACGCGCCTTCGGCACGCAAGCGGCGGGCGATGGTCGGCCATTCGGGATGCTGCATGGCCTCGCCACCACTGAGCAGCACCCAGCGCACGTTCAGCGGCTTGCAACTGGCAACCAGTTCATCCACCAGTTCCGGTGACATATCGCGGCGCGGACTGCGCCAGATGTCGCAAGTCACGCAGCGGCTGTTGCAGCCATCGGTGAGGTACAACACCAGCAAAGGGAGGGTGTGCAGGCGGTCGCCTACGAGATTGAGAAGGTGTTTGGCTTTCATAAGCTCAGTATACGCTGTGCGGGGATGACCCGGCAAGAATTCTGGCCTATCGAAATCCCCTAAAACAGAATCCGTGCGGTATAGTTAGCGGTGTGCAAACTTATTACGTCAAATGCCGGGAGATGCCCATGAGCGACCAACTCCAGTCCGCGCCTTCTGTACAAACCGAACCACCGCTTTATCAGCCTCAGTGGAGCCAGTGGGTGCGCCAATTTGTCACCGTTTTTCTGGTGATCGCGGTCATCTATGCAATCACGCTGATCGGCTCGGTCATTCAACTCCTGTCTATTTCGTTCCTGATCGCCTTCTTGATGTATGGCCCCAGCCGCTTTATTGCGAAACGCACCTTCTTGAATTTTACGGGTGGCGTACTGGTGAGCTATCTGGCGCTGGTGCTGGTGATTGTGTTTATCTCCCTGAACGTGATCCCCGGATTGATTAGCGCCATCAGTGGACTCGGTACCAGTTTGCAGGAATTGTATAGCCAGCTGTGGGACTACATCATGAATTGGAAACCCGGCAGCCTGTACATTGAAATCTTCAACTTCCGCATCAGCCTCGACTCGATCATGCAGCCGGTACAGGACTTCCTCATCAGTATGTCCTCCGGCACGCTTCCCTCCGGCACATCGCTCCCGCCAGTGGACTTTTCGAGCATCATTCGCGCTGTCACGGATGCCCTGCGCGGCCTCGCGGGGAGCCTGACCGGATTTGTGGGCAATTCGTTCCTCGCCATTTTCCTCTCGCTCCTGCTGCTGGTGGATTTGCCACACTATCAGGATCAAGTTCTGGAAAGCATTCCGTCGGGATACAGCCGCGAAATTCTGCTGCTGATCCAGAAAATGATCGCCGTGTGGCGCGGCTTCTTCCGGGGGCAGTTGACAGTGGGCATCATCATCGGGGTGCTGACGTGGCTGCAACTCACCATCATGGGCATTTCGAGCGCGGTCACGCTGGCAATCATTGTGGCGATGATCTCCCTCATCCCGTCCATCGGCGGCATTATCGCGCTGGTGCCGCTGGCGTTGGTGCCGCTGTTCGATGGGTCTAGCACCTTCCCAGACCTGCCACACACAACAGTGATGCTGCTGGTGGTGGGCATCAACTTAGTGGTGTCGCAAATCATCTGGAATGGGGTCGCACCCAAGATCATCGGCAGCGCAGTGGC
>CAIPFY010000247.1 GCA_903864435.1 uncultured Chloroflexota bacterium
ATTTACCCTGACGAACGGTAGCCTGATCGCGCTGCGGCTGGCTTCCGTTGTCATGGGCGCGGGAATCGTGTGCTGTGCCTATGCGCTCGGCCTGCTGGTCATACCGCGCCGTCCACAGGTAGCGCTGGCGGCGGCGGCGCTGGTCGCGTTTCTGCCGCAGCATGTGGCGGTGCTGGCTTCGGTCAACAATGACGCGCTGGCGAACCTGCTGATCGCGGCGGTGCTGCTGGCTTGCGTCCTGTACCTGCGGCGGCGGGATGTGCAACCGCTGCACATCGGCCTGCTGATCGGCCTCGGCCTGCTCACCAAAGTGTCGGCGCTGTTTGTCGGCGGTGTGGCGGGGCTGTGCATCCTGTGGCGCTGGTGGCGCGAACGGCACGACGGCGCGGGGCTGCTGCGTCCGCTGCTGGCCTTCGCGCTGCCGGCGCTACTGATGGGCGGCCTGTGGTGGGGGCGCAGCATCAGCGTGTACGGCTTCCCGGATGTGTATGGGCTACGTCAGCACAACCTTGTGGTGGCTGACCAGCCGCGCACAGCGGATTTGATCGCGCAGATCGGCTTCCCGGCTTATCTGGAACAGGCGTTGACCACCACCTACCACAGCTTCTTGGGACAGTTCGGTTGGATGGCGCTGCCCATGCCGGCATGGATTTACGCGCTGATAGGGCTGCTGCTGCTGGTGTGCCTCGGCGGGTTGCTGCTGGCCGCATGGGGTGCGTGGCGCTCTCCGCCGGATGCGGGTTGGGAAGCGGCGGGGATTCTGGGGCTGGTAGCGGTGCTGGCGGTGCTGGCCTATGCCTACTACAACACCGAGTTTTTGCAGTTTCAGGGGCGCTATATGTTCACCGGACTCGTGCCGTTCGCGCTGGGGCTGGCGCTGGGGCTGGATACGCTGCGGGCGCGGATCATCCGGCGCGGCGCGTGGCTGACGGTGCTGCCGTTCGCGCTGTTCGCCTTGCTGGATGTGTATCTGCTGTGGCGGGTGATCGTCCCCGGATTGACGTGACGCAATCTTTGTATCCCTACCGAACGAACGATTAAAGGAACGACCATGCTGGATGTACTGATTGGAACGAGCAATCCCGGCAAGCGCGGCGAATTTGCCGAACTGCTGACCGGGCTGCCTCTGCGCCTGCTCACGCTAGGCGATGTGGGGCTGGCGGATATGAATGTCGAGGAGGACGGCGGGACGCTGGAGGCCAATTCGCTGCTCAAGGTACGCGCCTATTCCGCTGCCAGCGGCAAGCTGACCCTCGCGGACGATACCGGCCTGTATGTGGACGCGCTAGGCGGCGAACCGGGAATTTACCCCGCCCGTTACGGTGGCTCCGGCCTGACCATGCCCCAGCGCCGGCAAAAGCTGTTGACCGCGCTGACCGATACGGCGGACGCGCTGCGTACCGCCCGCTTCGTGTGTGTGATCGCACTGGCGGGGCCGCCGCTGCCCGAACCGCTGACGGTGCGCGGCGTGTGCGAAGGGCGCATCGGGACGCAGGAGGACAGCACAGGCAGAACCGGCTTCGGCTACGACCCGCTGTTCATCCCGCAGGGCTACGCGGAAGCCTTCGCCAGCCTGTCCGCAGAGGAGAAGAACCGCATCAGCCATCGCGGGCTGGCGGCGGCGCAGATGCGGGCAGTGCTGCAAAAGCTGGTTAGTTCGTAGCGGTTACGGTTGTATCCGCAACGGGTGTATTCGGAAATGCGGGCAATGACCCTCATCCCCTGCCCTTCTCCCTCATGGCGAAGGGTGTAAGGCAAGCGGACACATCTCGCGCCATGTCCCCACTGTATTTCTCCCCTCTCCTAGCTGTACTCAGCGGTTGGGAGAGGGGGTGGGGGTGAGGGCTTTTGAGCGACTGCCCCAAAATCCGAATGCACCCTCCACAACCACTTCTGATGTATTTCTAACTGCACTGTGTTAGAAATGGGCGGACTCTGTATGGTGATCGCTTTGTAGGAATAAACCCATGACACACACCTATCAATTTCAGGCTGAAATCCAGCAATTACTCCATATTCTCGTTCATTCGCTCTATACCGAGCGCGACATTTTCCTGCGGGAACTCATCTCGAACGCTTCCGATGCGCTCAACCGTGTGCAGTTCGAGATGCTCACCAACCGCGAGATTACCGACCCCGACGCGGAACTCGCCATCGAGATTAAGGCCGACGAAGAAGCCGGCACGCTGACCATTAGCGATACCGGCATCGGCATGACCGAGGACGACCTGAAGAACAATCTAGGCGTGATCGCCCGCAGCGGCGCGAAAGCCTTCATTCAGGCCATGCAGTCCGCGCAGAAGGGCGGCGCGGCGCAGGATGTCATCGGACAGTTCGGCGTGGGCTTCTACTCGGTATTCATGGTGGCGGACAAGGTGCGCGTGGTGTCGCGTCCGCATCACAAGGACTCCACCGCCTTCGCGTGGGAATCCGAAGGCGGGAACGAGTTCAGCATCGAACCCGCTGAACGCGAAGCACGCGGTACCGATGTGATTATCACCATGAAAGAGGACGCCAAAGAACTCCTCTCGTCGTGGAAGATTAAGGACATCATCCGCCGTCACTCGGATTACATCGCTTTCCCGATCTATGTGGGCGATGAAGAAGAAGCCACCAACAAGCAAACGGCCATCTGGCGGCAAGACCCGAAGGAAATCACCGCCGAGCAGTACGACGAATACTACAAGATGCACACCCTCGACTTCGAGGGATCGCTGCACCACATTCACATGCGTGCCGATGTGCCGCTGCAATTCTACGCGCTGCTGTACTTCCCCAAGAGCGCCCAACCGAGTATGCTCAGTCCGCGCAAAGAACCCGGCCTGAAACTGTATGCGCGTAAGGTGCTGATTCAGGACTATTGCACCGACCTGCTGCCCGAATATCTCCAGTTCGTGCAGGGCGTGGTGGATAGCGAAGACTTGCCGCTGAACGTCAACCGCGAGAGCGTGCAGGCCAACAAGATTATGGTCAACCTGAAAAAGACGCTCACCGGCAAGGTGTTGAGCGATCTGAAACGCCTCGCCAGCAAAGAACCGGATCAGTACCGTACCATCTTCACGCAGTTCGGGCGCTATCTGAAGCAGGCGCTTGCCGTCGCGCCCACTGACCGCGCCGAGGTCGAGCCGTTGCTACGCTTCGCCACCACCCGCAGCGCCAACCCCGACGAATGGGTGTCGCTAGAGGATTACGTGGGGCGCATGGCCGCCAACCAGACCGACATCTACTACATCCTCGGTGACGATTTCCACAGCGTCGGGCGCAGCCCGCATCTGGATGCCTTCCGCCAGCGCGGGATTGAAGTGTTGTGCCTGACCGATCCGGTTGACCCGATTATGCTGATGGGGCTGGATGCGTTCAAAGACCACAAATTGCGGAATGTGGACGAAAGCGATATTGACCTGAGCGCGATTGGCGAACTGCAAGCCGAAGAAACCCCCGCCGCCGAATCGCTGCCCGATGATGTGTTCGAGTCGCTGCGGGCGAAAGTGGCTACCATCCTCGGTGATCGGGTGAAGGGCGTGCAGATCGGCGCGGCGCTCACCAGCAGTCCGGCGCGGTTGGTCAGCGACGACAAAGGCGCGGCGGGCAATATGTACCGCGTGAACCGCCTATTTGACCGCGACTACGAGCTGCCCGTCAAAACGCTGGAGCTGAACCCGCGCCACGCGCTGATGCACAACCTCAGCGGCTTGCTGGCGGCGGATGCCGAAAACCCGCTGGTGAACATCGTGATCGAGCAGCTTTTCGAGACGGCGCTGTTGCAAGAAGGGCTGCATCCTGACCCGGCTTCGATGGCCTCGCGCTTGACTGCGCTGATGGAAGCGGCCACCGGATCGCGCACCCGCTAAACGGCCTTTTTCCTGCCGGGGGGCGGTATTTTCGCCCTCCGGCGGCTCATCCGCGTGAATAAAACCCCCACAATGCCATGAATCCAACCCCGTATTGATAGAAGCAGAAGTTCTGAGGAATAGATATAATCCCAAATTCCAAAGCGCAGCACACATTGAGGCGGCTATGAAACTCCTGATTCTGGGCGGTACAAGTTTTCTGGGACGGCATCTGGCTGATCTGGCACTGGCTGCTGGTCATGCCGTCACCCTGTTCAACCGGGGACAAACCAACCCCGACCTGTTCCCGCAGGCCGAACATCTCACTGGCGACCGTGATGGCAACCTGAACGCGCTGCGTGGGCGCTCGTGGGACGCGGTGATAGACACCTGCGGCTATGTGCCGCGCCTCGTGCGTGACTCGGCGGAACTGCTGAAGGACGCGGTGGAACACTACACCTTTATCTCCACCATCTCGGTTTATGCCGAACCGATCACCCCCGGCTCTGACGAAAGCGCCCCGGTGATCGCCCTTGCTGATCCGACGGTAGAAGCCGTCACGGGCGAAACTTACGGCGGCTTGAAGGTGCTGTGCGAGCAGGCGGTGGATGCGGCTTTGCCCGGACGGGTGCTGCATGTGCGCTCCGGCCTGATCGTGGGGCCGAACGACCCGACTGACCGCTTCACCTACTGGCCGGTGCGCGTGGCGATGGGCGGCGAAATCCTCGCACCGGGCAAGCCGGAGCAGCCCACGCAGTTCATTGATGTGCGCGACCTGTCGGCATGGACGCTAAAGATGACCGAAGCGCGTCATGCGGGGCTGTACAACGTGACCGGCCCCGCCGAAACCATGACGCTCGGCGCATTGTTGCAGGTGTGCCAGCAGGTTTCCGGCAGCGAGATGCGCGTGACATGGGTGGATGACGATTTTCTGGTGCAGAACGATGTCGCGCCGTTCAGCGAACTCCCGCTGTGGATTCCCGGCGCATACAACGCGCTGCAAATGGTTAACCTGAGCAAGGTGCTGGCGACGGGCATCACCTATCGCCCGCTGGCGGATACAGTGGCGGACACGCTGCGCTGGAACGCCACCCGCGTCCCCGCCGAAGGCGACCGCCCCCGCGCTGGTATGATGCAGGAGCGCGAGACGACGCTGTTGGCCGCATGGAAAGCACGGGGTGCATGACGGGGCAACCCGTTCGCCGTCCCCGCGCCGCCGCGCCAACCGTGCCAGATGCCCCCCGCGAGGAACGGGCGCTGCCGCCGCTGCCCAATTACACGCTGGCGACGGTCTGCCCTGCCTGCAACGCGCCGACGGTGCGCCGCGCTTGTAAAGTCCGCTGTGAACGGTGTGGTTTTGTGTGGGATTGCAGCGAGTTGTGAGGGGCGATATTTCACAATGCACAAGCGGGATGTGATTTTCTTCACATGTCGTTTTAGCTTCAATCGGTTATAATTGCTTTCGATGTGAAAAGCAATGAAAAAGGAGAAACCCCGTGACTCCCGATATACAATCTCTGGCGATCAATACAGTTCGTATGCTGTCCATTGATGCGATCCAGAAGGCCGACAGCGGCCACCCCGGTTTACCAATGGGCGCTGCGCCGATGGCTTATGCGCTGTGGCACAATCACCTCCAGCACAACCCCCGTAATCCGTCATGGGCCAACCGCGACCGCTTTGTGTTGAGCGCGGGTCACGGCTCGATGTTGATCTATTCGCTGCTGCACCTCAGCGGCTACGATGTTTCGCTGGAAGAAATCAAACGCTTCCGTCAGTGGGGCAGCATCACCCCCGGTCATCCCGAATACGGCGAAACCCCCGGCGTGGAAACCACCACTGGCCCGTTGGGACAGGGCGCGGCGAACTCGGTAGGGATGGCTGTCGCCGAAGCCTATTTAGCCTCGTACTTCAACCGCCCCGGCTACGAAGTGGTCAACCACCACACCTATGCGCTGGTGGGCGATGGCGACATGATGGAAGGCGTGTGCGTCGAGGCCGCGTCGCTGGCTGGCACATGGGGCTTGAACAAGCTGATCTGGTTGTACGACGACAACAAGATTACCCTCGACGGCGACGCCGAGATGACCTTCACCGAAGATGTAGGCGCTCGTTTCCGTGCTTACGGCTGGAATACGATTCGCGTGGAAGATGGCAACGATGTCGCCGCGCTCAACGAGGCGATTCAGACTGCCAAGACCAGCACCACCGGCCCCACCCTGATTCTGGTGCGGACGATCATCGGCTACGGCAGCCCGAACAAGCAGGGAACGAGCAAAGCGCACGGCTCCCCGTTGGGCAAAGACGAAATCAAGCTGGTGAAAGAGTTCTTCGGCTGGCCGCAAGAAGATTTCTACGTTCCCGGCGACGCGCTGGAACACTGGCGCGAGGCGGTGGATAAGGGTTCGGATCTGCAAGAAAAGTGGTCGAACCTGTTCAATACATGGCGTGCCAGCTTCCCCGATCTGGCGGACGACTGGGATTCCGCGATGAGTGGTCGCCTGCCGGTTGGTTGGGATGCCGACATTCCCACCTTCGTACCGGGCAAGAACCTCGCCACGCGCAACGTTTCCGGTGATGTGCTGAACGCCATCGCCAAGCATATCCCGACCATGATCGGCGGCGATGCCGACCTCGCAGGCAGCACCAAGACGCTTATCAAGGGCGCGGGCAACACCGGCAAGGGCAACGCGGCGGCGCGTAACCTGCGCTTCGGCGTGCGCGAACACGCGATGGGCGCGATTGTGAACGGGCTGGCGCTGCACGGTGGCATCGTCAAACCCTACTCCGCCACGTTCTACACCTTCAGCGATTACATGCGCCCCAGTATGCGTTTGGCGGCGCTCATGAACCTGCCGACCGTGTTCGTGTTCACGCACGACAGCATCGGCCTCGGCGAGGACGGCCCCACCCATCAGCCGGTGGAACACACCGCCGCGCTCTCCACCATTCCCAACCTGACCACCCTTCGCCCTGCCGATGCCAACGAAACAGCGGCGGCGTGGCGCGTGGCGATGACGCTGCCGAATCCTGTGGCGCTGGTGTTCACGCGGCAGGATTTGCCCGTGTTGCAGGGCGAACACATCCGGCATGGTGTGGCGCGGGGCGGCTATGTGCTGGCGGACTGCGACGGCACACCGGACATCATCCTCATCGGGCGTGGCAGCGAAGTGCATCTGGCGCACGAAGCCTACAAGACGCTGACCGCCGAGGGCGTGAAGGTGCGGTTGGTTTCCATGCCGTCCTTCAATCTGTTCGAGGAACAGCCCGTCCAGTACCGCAACAGCGTGCTGCCGCCGCAGGTCACGCGCCGCGTGAGCATCGAAGCCGGTGTGACGTTCGGTTGGGATCGCTATGTCGGGCTGAACGGTGCGATGATCGGCTTGAACCGTTTCGGAGCCAGCGCCCCCTACGAAACGCTGTACGCCGAATTTGGCATCACCGCCGAAGCCGTGCTCAAAGCTGCGCGGGAACTGTTGAAATAAACGTCCATCCCTGTCCCGTCCGCGCAGTGCGGATGGGTTTCGTTGGCGACGGGTGGGGCTTGATGAAACCAACCCCACCCAAGCCGCAGGGGACATACCGATTCCAACATCCTTCATGGGCATAGCCATGCCCTGAAGGTCAGTCGATTCCTGTGTATACTAGAAGCTATTACAACCTTTCCACGCCTAGTTACGCGCCCCAAGCGCAATCAGCACAGCAGAGGAGCAACAGCATGAGCAATCCCCCGGTAGATGTTCAGCAGTTTGGTCAGAGCATCTGGCTCGATTTCATCAGCCGCGACTCGATTGAAAGTGGCGAGATGCAAAAGTATATTGCCGAATACGGCGTCATCGGCGTGACCTCCAATCCGGCCATCTTCCAGAAGGCCATCGGCGGTTCTGACACTTACGATGCGACCATCCTGCACATGCTCGATCTGGATGCCTACAGCATCTACGAAAAGCTGGCGGTGGAGGACATCAAGAACGCGCTGGATTTGTTCCGCCCGATTTATGACCGCACCCACAAGGCCAACGGCTACGTCAGCCTCGAAGTGTCGCCGTTGATCGCCAACGACACGCAGACGACCATCGCGGAAGCCAAGCGCCTGTTCAAGCTGATTGATCGCCCGAACCTGATGATTAAGATTCCGGCGACGGCGGCGGGCATTCCGGCTATTGAAGAAGCCATCGCCAGCGGCATCAACGTCAACGTGACGCTGATTTTCTCGGTGAAGAACTATATTGAAGTCGCCGAAGCCTTCATTCGCGGCCTCGAACGGCGCAAGGCTGCCGGTGGCGACATCACCCATGTGGCCTCGGTTGCCAGCTTCTTCCTCAGCCGCATTGACACGCTGGCGGATCGCATTCTGGAGAACAATATTCGCGCCTCGCAGGGGCGTGACATCGAGCGCATCGCCACCAACCGCGAACTGTTGGGCAAGGCGGCGATTGCCAATGCGAAACTGGCCTACAAACGCTTTAAGGAGATGTTCTACGGGCCGCGTTTCGCCGCGCTGCGCGAAGCCGGGGCGCAGGTGCAGCGTCCGTTGTGGGCTTCGACGGGCAGCAAGAACCCGGCCTACACGGACACGCTCTATGTGGACAGCTTGATCGGCAAGGACACGGTGAACACCGTCCCGCCGGCCACGCTGAAAGCCTTCAAAGATCACGGCACGGCTGCCGACACACTTCAGATCGAGATGAACAAAGCCGAGATTACACTGGGCAAGCTGGGCGAAGCGGGCGTGGATATGGAACAGATCACCACGCAGCTTCAAATTGACGGCGTGACGCTGTTCGTGGAAGCCTTCGAGCAGTTGTTAGGGCAGGTGGAAGCCAAGCGCAACGTCCTGAAAAGCGGCGTGATCCAGCGGCAGAACCTCGCGTTGGGGACGGATGGCGACGCGGTGCAGGCCACGCTCAAGCAGCTGGAAGCCGAACACACCAACGCCCGCATCTGGGCGCACGAAGGCAGCCTGTGGAAAGATCAGCCCACGATTATCGCCAAGATTCAGAACCGTCTGGGCTGGCTGGAAACCGAAAAGACGATTGATCTGGAACGGGTGAAGGCGCTGCAAAAGAGTGTGAAGGGCGGCTCGTTCACGCATGTCGTTCTGCTCGGCATGGGCGGCAGCAGCCTCGCGCCGGAAGTGTTGTACCGCACTTTTGGTCGCCAACCGGACTTCCCGGATTTCCTGATGCTGGACAGCACCGATCCCACCCAGATTAAAGCGGTGGAAGATGCGGTTCATCTCAAGCAAACCCTGTTTATCGTCGCCAGCAAATCCGGCGGCACGATTGAAACCGCGCTTCTGGGGCGCTACTTCTATGAACGGGTTGGACGCAACGGCGACCAGTTCATCGCCATCACCGACCCCGGCAGCGGGCTGGAGTCCGAAGCCAAAGCCAACCGCTACCGCGACATTTTCCTGAATCCGGCAGACATCGGCGGACGCTATAGCGCCCTCAGTTACTTCGGCATGGTTCCAGCGGCGCTGATGGGGCTAGACCTCGATCAACTGTGGTCGGAAGCCAGCCGCATGATGAGCGCGTGCAGCTTGAATGTGCCTGTGCAGCAGCACCCCGGCCTGTGGTTGGGCGCAATCCTCGGCACACTGGGGCAGAACGGACGCGACAAAATCACCGTCATCACCAGCGACTCGATCAGCAGCATTGGCGGCTGGGTGGAGCAGTTGGTGGCGGAAAGCACCGGCAAAGAGGGGAAGGGGCTGCTGCCCGTTGTGGGCGCGACCATCGGCAACCCGCATGATTACGCTTCGGATCGGCTGTTCGTCTACCTGCGCGTGGACGATGACCCCAGCAGCGAAACGATTGACGCGGGTGTGCGCACCCTGCGCGAAGCCGGTCATCCGCGTGTGACCTTCTACCTACCCAACCGCTACGCCATTGCGGGTGAATTTTTCCGCTGGGAATATGCGACGGCTGTCGCTGGCAAGATCGCCCAGATCAACCCGTTCGATGAACCGAACGTGACCGAAAGCAAGGAAAACACCGGGCGGTTGCTGGAATACTACAAGCAAAACGGGGCACTGCCCGCTGCCGAAAAAGCCTTCACCGAGAACGGCGTTACCCTGTATGCCGACGAGAAGATGCTGCGGATGTTGAGCGATCTGGCTTTGCAGCACAACTACGGCAGCGGTGATATGACCGGCTTGCTGGCGGCGCTGGTGAATTCCACCCGTGCCGGCGATTACTTCGCGCTGCTAGGCTATCTGCCGTACCAGCCGGAGATTGAAAACGCGCTGCAAGAAACGCGCCGCCGCCTGCGTCACACCACGCGCCGCGCCGTGACGGTGGGCTATGGGCCGCGTTTCCAGCACAGCACCGGCCAACTGCACAAGGGTGGCCCGAACAACGGCACGTTCATCCAGATCACCTGCGATGACCCGCAGGACATCGCCATCCCCGGCGAAGTGTTCACCTTCGGCGTGCTGAAGGCGGCACAGGCGGCAGGCGATATGGAAGCCCTGCGGAACAAAGATCGCCGTGCGGTGCGCTTGCACATCAGCGGCGATGTGGCGCAGGGGTTGGAAGTGTTGCAGCGAGCGATTGATTTCGTGGAATCGCGGCGGCGTTAAACGGATAGCGTGCAGAATCCCCTCCCTTTTCCCCTCCCCATGCATGGCTGAAGGATTGGGGCGGGGACTCTGGTAGGGTTCATTTGATGCTTAGGGGTGGCGGTGTGACAGCCACCCCTTTTTGTTGCCCTAACGCAGCGTAAGCAGGGTGATGTATTCCCACGCGCCTTCGAGCAGGGGTGTTTCAGTGCCTGTTTTGAGATCGTGCCGGATGATGCCGGAATACGGGTTCGCGGCGCGATAGAGCGCCTGCTGACCGGGTAGCAACTCGAAGTACACGCGGATATTTTCGCCGCGTGGCTGGTGGATGACGGTAGGTGCGCCGTCTGCGTCGTACAGCACAAAATCATGAGCGCCGTTGTTGAGCTTGAACGCAATCAGGCCGTCGCCATACAACACTTGCTTCAGATAGGCGGGCGGCTTGGAAAAATCATAGCTGGCGACAATGTCCTGCGTGGTCAGGTCAACCAGATCATGACGGGTGGGCTTCTCTCGATCATCCACCACCATCAGCCAGCGCCGATCCGGTGAAACCGCCTGAAACGATGCGCTGAACACATGAAAGCGGTCACGGGTGAAGCTGCCGACAAACTGCGGTGCGGCGTTCTGGCGAGCGATGTAAAAGGCATCGTCGCGGTTCAACAACAGCAGGCTATCCGTACTGAGCGCGGCGACCGGCAGGCTGCGGAAGGTGGCGCTATCCGCCTGAAATGAGCGTGGCGCGGATGAACGCACCTCAAATGAACAGGTGCCCTCGCACACGGGGGGATAGGCCACCAGTTCGTCCCCAAGCATGTAAAACGAGCCTGCCACCTGCGATTCATCGAAGTCACCCAGTTCTTCAATCGTCCCATCCAGATGAATGATTCGGTAGCTGGCCTGCCCATCGGCTAAGGTCTGGCGCTGCATCCAGCGTTCGCCATACCCATCCGGGCGCAGCAGCGGCATATCCGCGCCGAACGTCAATACCGCAGACGCTTCCCCGCTGGTCGTGTCGAAATTCCACAGGACGAAGCCGCCATTTTCATCCGTACCGAGGGCGCGAACGAAAGCGCCATCCTGCGAAAACCGCGTCACCGTCGTCAGGCCAACCACGCGCTGCGGCAGCGGGGTCAGCCGACCTTCTTTGAACAACGAAGCATAGACCGGCTGCCGGTCATACTGGTTGACCATCACCGCTGCGCCGTCTGTGATCGCCAGCGGCACTTGCAAAATGCCATCTTCACCCACCAAGCGCGTGACTTGAAACGGCGTGGCATGGTACAAGCCAAACTGCTCATTCACGCGCAGCAACAGCAGCGCCGCATCATCGCTGATGCGCGTCCCGATGGCGTTCATGCCGGTTACGCCCTTCTCGATGAGGACATTCGTCAGCCCATCGAGGTTGTAGGCGACCAGTGAACCGCTGTCCTTGTTAAAGGCGAAGTACCAGCGATCCGGTGTACCCTGTGCGGCAGCAACCGGAATGAAAGCACACCACACGAACAAGGCGAGTAGAACACGAAAAAGCATAATTTCCTCTTGTGAAAAAAGTAAATCCGATATTCGGGATTGTATGCGGAAAGCGATAATCTGCCAGTTGCCCAGTCCTCACTGGCCTTTCATCCCTGCTGATGTTAGCATCACGGTGTGGATGTTCCGGTGGACATGAAGTGATCGAATAGCTTTGAAAGTGGATGGCATGACCCGTTCGTATTTGACCGTCATTCCGGTACAAGCGCCTGTACAACAGGCCGCTTTTGATCTGTATGCCACGCTGGAGGCCGCGCTGCGCGACAGCGGCGAGGCTTTGCACGATGGCGATGTGCTGGCAGTATCTAGCAAGTATGCCGCCATCAGCGCGGGGCGTGTGGTGTCGCTGACGGATATTCATCCGGGCGCAGAAGCCCTGACGCTGGCTGAACGCTATGCCATGAACCCGATTATCGCGCAGCTGGTAGTGCAGGAAGCCGACGCCATTCTGGGCGGCATTCAGGGGTTCATGCTGACGCACAAAGACGGCATCATCTCGCCCAATGCTGGCATTGACCGTTCCAACATCCCGAACGGCTACGCGGTGCTGTTCCCGCTGAAACCGTATGCGGTAGCCGCCGATATTCGCCGCGCTGCCCGCGAACGCTTAGGCGCAGATGTGGGCGTGATTCTCACCGATAGCTGGCTAATGCCGGGACGCTTGGGGACGACGGGCGTGGCGCTGGCAACGGCGGGCTTCCGCCCGATTCAGGATGAGCGCGGCAAGATTGATCTGTTCGGCAACCCGATGCAGGTCACGCAGCGCGGCATCGCGGATACGCTGTGCGCCTGCGCCCAACTGGTGATGGGCGAACGCGATGAAGCCACGCCGTTTGCGATCATTCGCAACAGCGGGGTGCGCATCGAAGAACTCATGTTGAGCGCCGCCGATGTCGCTATAGACTGGCGCAACTGCATTTACGTCGAATCGCTGACCGAAGGGCGATTGATCGCCGTCACTAGGCCGGTTTAGCGGGTGTAACTGCCGTCGTCGAAGATGCCGGTGGGGTGGCAACCGCGCCCGCCGGAAGACGCATCTTTTTCGAGGCGCACAAACTCGTCATAGTGGGCGGTGTTGGGCGGGTACGACACCGCTTCCGCGAAGCCCTGCTCGACCAGCGCCTTATTCACGAACAGATCGCCCACATACACATAGCGCAGCAGCCGACCGTACTGATCGGTGTCCTCCGCGTCGCTGACAAGGCTCACCGTTTTGCCCGCGACCAGCACGCTGTTGGCATCGGTGGCGCTTTGATAGCACGATTCGTCGCGCTCCGGCGTGTTCACACCGATATAGCGGATACGTTCGGTGTTGCCGTCAATTTGCACATCAATCGTGTCGCCATCAATCACCCGCGTGACGGTGGCTTGCACCCCGCCCACGCCGTTCGCACTCCCCGGATCAAAGCCGAACGTGCAGCCCGTCAGGGCGATTAGCGCCAAAACCAGAAGGCTAATGCGGATGAAAACCTGCGCCTGTCGCATATCGTTTGTCCTTGTGTGACATTCCCCATCCCCTTCTCCACCACGAAGAAGGGGATGGTTTCGCCTTAGCCCAGTTCGGCTAGGTCTTCTTCGGTGAGGGTGATGCCCAGAATGTTGAAGCCCGCGTCCACATGCAGGGTTTCGCCAGTCACGTTCCGGCTGAGATCAGACGCCAGATACAGCGCCGTATCGCCCACATCTTCCTGCGAAACAAGGCGGCGCAGCGGTGCGGTTTTCTCGGAATACTTGAGCATGGTGCGGATGCCGGGAACGCCCGCCGCCGCCAGCGTCTTGATCGGGCCGGCGCTGATGGTGTTCACGCGGATGCCTTTCGGCCCCAGATCGCTCGCCAGATAGCGGGTGATGGTTTCCAGCGCGGCCTTAGCCACCGCCATCACATGATACTTGGGCATGACCTTCTCGGCGGCGTAATAGGTCAGGCTCATGATGCTGCCGCCATCGCTCATCAGCGGTTCGGCACGTTTCGCCATGCTGATGAGGCTGTAGGCGCTGATGTCCAGCGCCAGCTTGAAGCCGTCGCGGGAAATATCCACAAAGCGCCCACCGAGGTCTTCACGGTTGGCAAAGGCCACCGAATGCACCAGCGTATCCAGCCGCCCGTAACGCGCCTGCACCTTCTCGAAAACCGCGTCCATTTCGGCGTCACTGGTCACATCGCAGGACTCCACGAAGTCGCAGCCGATTTCCTGCGCCAGCGGAATGACACGCTTTTTCATGATCTCGCCCGCGTAGCTCAGGAGGATAGTCGCGCCTTCCTCGTGCAGTTTCTTGGTGATGCCCCACGCGATTGAGTTTTTGTTGGCAACGCCGAAAATCAGCGCGATTTTGCCGTCCATCAAGCCCATAATGTGCCCCTTCCCGGTGCGGATGACCTATCAATGAGGTGGTTACTTCACGCTACTTTAACACGCTCACGGGTTAGACGCTACGGTGTGCGCGTGGCATTCCGCTTGCGTCCGCCGCGTAAAGCGCCTATTATCGCATCCGCATAGCACTCGCATGGAGGAACGCAGATGGCGCAAGAACCTATTCGCGTGATCGTGGCGATGGATTACAGCGACGAGATTATGGAGATGTTGCGAGGCGTATCACCGCGCCTGCACATCGAACGGCATTACCCCACTGTACCGGACAGCGCGTGGGCCGAAGCCGAAGTGCTGTATACGCTGCGTTCGTTCCCCGACCCGGCACAAGCGCCGCGTTTACGCTGGATACAGCTGCATACGGCTGGCGTGGATCATGCCATTCACCAGCCGATTATTCGCGCCGAGGATGTGGATGTGACCACTTCCAGCGGCGTTCATGCTGTCCACATGGGCGAATACTGTTTGATGATGATGATGGCTTTCGCCTACAAACTGCCGGAAATGCTGCAACTGCAATCCCGCGCCGAATGGCCGCGTGACCAGCACAAACGCTTTGCCCCCCGCGAACTGCGCGGGCAAACGCTGGGGATCATCGGGTATGGCGCGGTGGGGCGCGAGGTGGCGCGGCAGGCGAACGCGCTGGGGATGACCGTGCTGGCGACCAAGCGCGATCTCAAACACCTGACGGACTCCGACAGCTATGCCGAACCCGGCACGGGCGACCCCGAAGGCACGATCCCCGCCCGCATCTATCCTGCCGAAGCACTGGCCTCGATGGTATCCGAATGCGATTTCGTGGTGGCGATTGTGCCGCAAATACAGGGTGCGCCCCCGATTGTAAACGAGCATGTGCTGTCACACATGAAAAAGAACGCCGTGTTCATCAATGTGGCGCGGGGCGGTGTGGTGGACGAAGCGGCGCTGATCTCGGCGCTGGCAGCGCGGAAAATCGCGGGGGCGGCGCTGGACGTGTTCACCGAAGAACCGCTGTCCGCCGGCAGTCCGCTGTGGAACCTCGATAACGTCATCATCAGCCCGCACATTTCCGGCAACAACGCGCATTACCACGACAAGACTGCTGCGCTGTTCGCCGAGAATTTGCGCCGCTACATGGAAAAACAGCCGTTGTTGAACCGCCTCGACCGGACAAGAGGGTACTAGCGGCAGGCCGCCACCCGCAAGGACATAATCCCTGCGGGTGGGGCTGGTGCAATTAGGAGACGACGCCGGGTTCAGCCAGCTTGTACATGAAGTGGATGAACGTATCCATCGAATCCCGGAAGTGGTCGAGAATCAGGTATTCGTTCGGTGAGTGGTAGTTGTCGCCCGCCCCGAAACCAAAGCCCGACATGGGCGCATCCAGTTCGCGCTGGAACATGCCGCTGATCGGGATCGAACCGCCGATACGCATCCATTTGGGCGTTTTGCCGATGGTGGTGAAGTAGCTCTGGTTGAGCGCATCCACCACTGGCCCCTCAAACAGGAAGGCGCAAGGCCAGCCTTCGCCGCTGACGCGGGTCTGGATCGAAATGGTATCGCTGGCGAACTGCTGCACATGCTGATTGAGCAACCGCCCGATTTCATACGGGTCTTGATCGGGAACGAGGCGCAGCGTGGCTTTGAAGCTGGCCTGCGCGGGCAGCACGGTTTTGGTGCCTTCGCCCTGATAGCCGCCCCACATGCCGTTCACATCCAGCGTGGGCAGCGCGGTACCGCGTTCGGCGAGTGTGCCGAGCGATTCCGCCCAGAAATGGCTGACGCCCGCCTTCTTCTTCAAATCCTCTATTTGCGGGTCAAACAGGGCGTCCAGATTGGCTTTTTCGGAGGCCGACAGCGCCTTCACACGATCATAGTAGCCGGCAATCTGAACCCGCCCCGCCTCGTCGTGGAACGAACCGATAATCTTCCCGACCACATGCAGCGGGTTTTGCACCACACCGCCGAACATGCCGGAATGCAGATCATGATCGGGGCCGGTCACGGTCACTTCGATGCCCACGATACCGCGCACCGCGTAAATCTGTTCGGGATTGCCGGGGTCAAAACCGCCGTCGCAGATCAAGAACAGGTCGGCCTTGAGCATGTCTTTGTTGGCGACGATGAAGGGTTCCATGCTGGGCGAGCCACTTTCTTCCTCACCCTCAAAAAACACCTTGATGTTCACTGGCAGCGTGCCATTGGCGGCCATCATGGATTCTACCGATTTCAGGATGCCCCACACAGCGGCCTTGTCGTCGCAAACGCCGCGTGCATACAGGCGACCCTCGCGCACCGAAGGCTCGAAGGGTGGGGTGTCCCACAGAGCCAGCGGATCAACCGGTTGCACATCGTAATGGGCGTACAGGAGTATCGTCGGCTTATCCGCGCCTGCTTCCAACCATTCGCCGTACACGACCGGATGCCCGCTGGTGGGAATGGCGCTGGCGTTGCGCAGGCCGATGCGCTTCATCTCGTCCACAATCCAGTTGGCGCAGCGTTCCACTTCCGCTTTGTAGGCCGGATCGGTGCTGATCGAAGGGATTTTCAGCAGGTCGTGGAAGCCTTTCATATATTCATTTTGCTGCTGGTGAGTATGTTGGATGGCGTTCGTCGCCGCTGCGGTTGCACTCGTCATTAGAAAATATCCTTTTAACGTGAATACCGTGTTTGGATTCGGGGAAGCGAATCGCTAGGGTCTGGTTAGCAGGCGTGATAAAACACCCGTGCCGACCCTTCAGACATTATCATCCAGTTCGCCAGCCTTGTCATGAATCCACCGCGAAAAGGTATAGGGCTTATGACTCAGGCGGCGTGAGCCATGCGCTCAGTTTTTCGCTCAGGCGTTCAAGGCGCACCGGCTTGGCGAGGTAGTCATCCATGCCCGCTGCGAGGCAGTTATCACGATCCGAATCCATCGCGTTTGCGGTGAGCGCCACCACCGGCAAGTGCTTGCCGGTGACGGCCTCGCGGCGGCGCAGTTCGCGGGTTGTCTCGTACCCGTCCAACTCCGGCATCTGGCAGTCCATCAGCGCCAGCGCATAGCGCCCCGGCGAAGACTCCAGCAGGTCTAAGGCTTGCACCCCGTTAGAAGCCACTTCTGCCGAGAAACCGAGTTTTTCGATCTGGCGAACGGTGAGCGCCTGATTGGTGATGTTGTCCTCCACGATCAGAATGATCGGGGCATTCGGGCTGTTGGGCTGCTGCGCTACAGGCCGATAGGGTTCGGGATGGGCAGGAACGCTGCCAGCTTGCGCGGCGGCTTCTAGCGAAATCAACGTGTCAAACAGCACCGACTGTTTCACCGGCTTGGCAAGATAGGCTTGAGCGCCCAGTTCCCGCGCCAACTGCCGTTTTTCGGGATCGTCAAAGGCCGAGAGGATCATCACATGCAGCCCGGTCAGACCTTCGCTGCGCAGGGCGGTGAGCAGGTCGAAGCCATCCATATCGGGCATACTCAAGTCTAAGATGATGACATTATGCGGCTCTCCGGCGGCTTTGGCTTTACGCAGGATGTCCAGTGCTTCGGCGGCGCTGGAGACGCTTTGCGGATACATTTCCCACGAGTTCAGATAGTGTTCCAGCACTTCCCGGTGCGGTTCGCTGTCATCCACCACCAGCACCCGCAGGCCGCGCACTTCCGGCAGCTTGGCGGGTTCTACTTCGTTCTGCGAAAACTCAAAACTGGCTGTGAACCAGAAGGTAGAGCCTTTGCCTTCTGCGCTCTCCACCCCGATTTCGCCCCCCATCAGTTCGGTCAGCCGCTTGGAGATGACCAGCCCCAAGCCGGTGCCGCCGTATTTGCGGGTTGTTCCCATGTCGGCCTGTGTGAAGGGCTGAAACAGGCGCTTGCGTGCCACTTCCGAAAGGCCGATGCCGGTATCGCTCACGGTGAAGCGCAGTTTGATCTGCTGTTCACGCACCGCCTCGATGGTGACGTTCACCGTCACATCCCCATCATGGGTGAATTTCACGGCATTGCTCACCAGATTCATCATGATTTGCCGCAGACGGGTGGGGTCGCCGCGCAGCGTGAACGGCACATCCGGGGCGATATAGCTCATGATCGCCACGTTCTTGCCCTTCGACATGGGATTCATGAACTCGACAATGCGCTCCACAATATCCACCAGCACAAAGTCTGTGTTATCCAGCAGCAGTTTGCCGGCTTCAATCTTGGAGAAATCCAGAATGTCGTTGATGATCGTCAAAAGCGAATGGGCTTCGCTGAGGACGATATTGGCATATTCACGCTGCTCCTCGTCCAGATTCGTGTCCAGCAGCAGTTCGGACATGCCGATAATGCCATTCATCGGTGTGCGGATTTCATGGCTCATCGTGGCAAGAAATTCGGATTTCAAGCGCGAGGCTTCGAGCGCCTGATCGCGTGCGCCTTCCAGCACTTTTTCCGCCTGTTTGCGCTCCGTCAAATCGGTGATAACCGCAATCGCGCCTTCCACCTTGCCATCCCGTATACGCGGCACGCCGGTGATGAGGGCATACACTTCCTGCCCATCCATGCGGCGCAAGCGGGTTTCATAGGTGGTGGTTTCGCCCTGCGCCCTGCGCTGGCGGGCAGATCGCAACACCTCAGTGTCGTCCGGGATCGTCACTTCTTCCGGCGCTTTGCCGATGAGCGTTTCGGGCGCACAGCCCATCATCCGCCCGTAGGCCGGGTTCACATATTCAAAAAGCCCCTCGGCGTTGGTCACGGTCAAACCCTGCCCCATCGCGGACATGATTTGCAGCGCGAAATCGCGTTCGCGCTGGAGCGCCTGTTCGCCGCGTTTCAGTTCGGTGATGTCGCGCACCACCCCCTGAAACCGGATCGTCCCCGGCGGTTCTTCCACCAGCCGCACCTTTTGTTCCACCCATTTCTGGCTGCCATCCCGCGTGCGAATCGGGAAGTCGAGAATGGTTTCGGTCAGCGTGTTTTTCAACTGCTCCACATAAACGCGGAACACCCGTTTTCGCCATTCATCGGGAATGAGGAAGTTGACATGCTGCCCCAGCAGTTCCGAATCGCGGTAGCCGGTTAAGCGGTGCGCCGATGGGCTGAGGTACACGAATCGCCCGTCGCTCGTCGCCATGAAAATCACTTCGTTGATGTTTTCCGCCAGCAGGCGGTAATGGCGATCTTGCTCCAAGCGAGCAATCGGGCGGCGAATGTTCTGCCACCAGCGGGATAACTTCGAGAAGGGCGACGAGTAATCCACGATGGGCGCTTTCAAACAAATTTGCTGACGGTTTCAATCAATTCTCTGGAGCTGGCAGGCTTGCTCAGGAAGCCGTTTGCCCCTAGTTCTGTGGCTAGAACGCGATCCTCATCCTGCCCGCTGGCGGACAGCATGATGATGGGCAGCGATTGGAAACGCGGGTCTTCGCGCAGGCGTTTGAGCAGCGTGAGGCCGTCCATTTCGGGCATGGCAATATCCACCAGTGCCAGATCAACCGCTTCTTCTTCCAAACGGGCGAGGGCGGCCAGCCCGTGTTCAGCCACCACTACCGAGTAACCATTGTTCCGCAGCGTCAAACTAAGCACGCGCTGGGTGACTGAATAATCTTCGACAATAAGAATAGTTGCCATCACATCGTTCCTTCATAGTCCGCGCCAAAGCGTTTCACCATCCGCCAGCGGTTATGTCCCGCCTGTGCATCGTAGGTGACTTCATCCATAATCTGGCGCATTAAAAACAGCCCGTAACCGCGCACCTGTGGTTCGCCCAGCACCGGCTCTTTCACCGTGCTCAGATCAAACGACTGTCCGGTGTCGTGCAGTTCCACAATCAGTCGGCGGGGGTTGTGCTGCACCGCCAGTAGGATGATGATTCGCCCACCTGCTTCGGCATAGGCGTGATCTACGATGTTGGTACAGGCTTCGTGGGTGGCAAGCTGTACGTTATAGATGAGGGTGTCGAGGTCTTTGACATCACTTTCACGGCTCAACACTTCTGCGATGCAAGCCCCCACCACGTTCAGGTATTTCATGGTCGCAGGCAAATCAAGCCGAATGACTTCGGTGGAGGTCATCTCATACTCCTTTGATGACCACAAGTGTTTGGTCATCATCCTGACCATGACCGGCGCTGTAGTCGAGCATGGTCTGGAACAATGTATTGGCGATGGACTGCGCGGACTGCGTGGCTAATGATTCGACCAGACGCAGCAGTCGGTCATAGCCAAACAATTCCCCCGCGAGATTCCGCGCTTCGCTGAAGCCGTCTGTGGCGGCCACCAGCACATCACCGGGGTAAAAATACAGGGCGTGATTCTCGCAAAGGTTCAACGGCAGCACCCCCAGCGCGGTGCCATCGGCCTGCAACAGCACCGCCTCCCCGCCTGCCGGACAGTAGATGACGGGTGAATGCCCCGCGTTGGCATAGTACAGCAGGTTTTCGTGCGAGGCGTACTGCCCCACGAAAACCGTAGCGAACATGCTCACTTCCGAGAAATCGTCGTACATATCATCATTGACCGAGCCGAGAATGTCGGCGGGCGAAGCCTTGTGCAGCGAGCGCGTTTTGCTGCGGAGCAGCGTGCGCGTCATCGCCATGAGCAGCGCGGCGGGCATCCCTTTGCCGGTCACATCCCCGACGGCAAACATGAACGGCTCTCCGGGGTGTTGCTGGCAGTCGTAAAAATCCCCGCCCACGACGGACGCCGGCAAGGACGCCGCAGCCATATCCAGCCCGTTCACATGCGGGAGGGTTTGCGGCAGCAGCCGGAGTTGTACATTTTTTGCCAGTTCAGCTTCGGTTTGCAGCCGTGCCTGCGCCAGCGTTTCCTGATAGAGCAGCGCCGTTTCGATGGCCGCTGCGCCCTGATCGCAAATGGCGCGTGCTAACTTATGATCGGGCGAACCGAAAGGCGTATCGCGCAGCAAGCACAACCCGGCCTTGATCTGTCCGCGTACATACAGCGGTTCAAAGATTGCACCAGCCGTTCCTGTGGGCAGCGGATTAACCGGATCGCCCGCGTTCAACAGCAAATGATTCCCGCTGATGCGGCATTGCGCCAGCAAATTGAGCAGCGTTTGGTCATCCAGAAACGGCTGTGGATAGTGGATGAGCAGCGGGGAGTCCCGTTCGATCAGCACAGCGGCGGCAGCGGTGGCTTTCAGCAGGCGGCCTGCCGATTGTGCCAGCGTGTGCAGCACGTCCACCACTTCCAGTTGGCTGCGCATGGACTGGGTGAGATCGTAGAGCGCCAGCAGTTGATCTTGATTATCAATCAACTCGCCGGTCATCTCGTTCAGTTCTGTTTCCATCGAGCCAATCTGCGACAGCAGCAGCGCATCGGCCTTCAACCGCGCTTGCGAGTGATCGCCATTCACCCCGAACACGCGCAGTTCGCCCACCGGACGTCCGTTGATACTGACGGGAGCCACGAGCGCACCGGACTGCGGCGGCGGGCTGCTGTTCGGCCACCATGCCAGCAGGCCGCCGCTGTCTGCCAGCGCGAACGCCTGCGCGCCCGCGCCCAGCCATGCCGCAGCCATCCGCGCCACTGGATCGCGGCGGGAATTGACCAGATCGAGCAAGAGGCGTGCCGTCGTCATGAACGGGCTAACCGAAGGCGCTCACCGCTTCGGTTTCGGCGGTGTAGATCGCAAAGGCTTTGTCGAGGCGCGTTAGCTCAAAAATGACCCGCACCGGCTGTTGCAGGCTGCACAGATACAGATCACCGCGCTGCTGGCGGCAGCGTTTCATGCCTTTCACCATCAAGGCTAAGGCACTGGAGTCCACGAAGTTCACCTCTGCCAGATTCAAGACCACTTTTGCCGGAGATTGAGCGCAGGCTTGATCCAGCCATTCGCTCACCCGTCCGGTTTCATACGAATCGAATCGCCCGGTGATTCGCAACACTTGAATCTCACCGACATTGCTGGATTTAATTTCCATACGGATAAGGCTCCTTCATCGGCCAATATGCTTTGCAGTCGGCATACTGGTGGGTGGGTCAATCACACGTTTCATTATTGCGTTCCATTATACGCGCATCCTGAAGCAGACCAACCTACAGAATAGGTTTTTGATGCAAAATTGGCATTACACATTTCAAATGTAGTTTCCAAACTGCGCATTGTGCCTATATCGTGGTTATAATGGCAAGGAGTGTGGCTGTTCACATTGGGAAAGGCTTTTTCATGACTCAGATCGCCAGTATTGTGTTTAAGCCAGTTGGGGTGGATGAATCCCCCAACGAATACCTGCGCGTGGATTTGGACGATGCGATGCTGGTGGCTGGCTATGGCATCGAGGGTGATGTGAAGGGCGGTCATCCCAAGCGCCAACTCAACATTATGTCGTATGAAACGCTGACCAATCTGCGCGTACTGGGATTTTATACCGAACCGGGGCAGATGGGGGAGCAGATCGTCATTCATCAGATGGATGTGGACAGCCTGCTACCGGGCGCACGGGTGCAGCTGGGCACTGAAGCGGTTATCGAAGTGGTGGAACGACGCAACGGCTGTGACCGTTTTGAGAAGGTACAAAAGCGCCCGCGCAGCGAAGTTGCCGGACAGATGGGCGTGATGGCAAAGGTTATCATGGGCGGTCATATCAAGGTGGGCGATCCGGTGCGGGTGCTTCCGCAGGCGTAACCATGTCCGAATACTTCACCTTCGAGACACGCGCCACTGATGACCCTGACCAGATGGTGATCTTCACCAACCAGCCGCTTGCGCCGGATGGTGACGAAACCTACGACAGCTATGAAGCGGGGGATGAAGGTTCTCCGATTGCTCAAATGTTGTTCAATGCCGTGAGTGGCATTCGCACCCTCGACTTGAGCGAGGGGACACTGACCATCACCCGCGACTCTGATGTGTCGTGGGAAGAAATCGTAGACGATGTGCGCGATGCCCTCCGTGACTTTTTCCTGTAGAACGGATTGAGTCCGGGGGCAGCCCTTTCCCCTGCACGGCGGCGGACTGCTGATGTACACTTGCGGAGCGCATCGAACAGGGATCATCTACCGCGTATGAATGCCAAACGTCTCCTCATCCTCGCGCTGGCGATCATCGGCAGTCTGGCGCTGCTGGTACTCATCACCCTCGCGCTCACGCCCCAGAGTACCAACCCGGCCATCGAGGTCGCTACCACTTTCATGAACGCTGCTGGCAATGGCGATGATGCCACCGCCTTACCGCTGCTGGACGACACCCTGCAAACCTATGTGCGCGACAACTGCCCGAATGGTAGCGTGTCGGCCTGTGTGCAGAGCTACATCCCGCCGGAATGGGGCGGGCTGATTAAAGCCGTGTTTCGCCGTGCCGCGCCGGATGGCCCGCGTGCATGGAACGTGGATTTGATCGCCACCTACGAGAAGGAGAAGGGCTTTAGCGGGGTGTGCATCTATCACCGCGTCGAACAACTGGCGGATGGTCAGTGGAAAGTGACCGGTTGGGCGGGTTTCATCTGGTGCGGCGATCCGGCCTCGCGCTTGATGGCAACCAACCCGGATACCCCGCACCGCGCCCCATGAGCCGTTATACCCGCATCGTCGGCCTGCTGCTGCTGTTGCTGGCGGCCTGCGTTCCCGCACAGGTGCCGGATCAGCTTTCGGCTACCGCTGGCGCGTCGCTGGTCATCACCGACGACTGGGTGCGCGGCGAATCGTTCGCGGCGCAGATTCCCGGCGGCTGGCGCGTGGTGACGGGCGAAGCCACACAGTCGCAGCGCGTGACTCTGGTTGCGCCGGATAGCCAGACCACGATTGAACTGCAAGCAGGCGAAGCCGTCCCGCCGTCCGATCAAGCGCCGCCGGAAGCTCGCGAGGTTGTCCGTGTCGGCGCGGGAGTCGTCACCGCCACGCTGCGCACCCCCGCCGACCAGCGTGAAGCCATGCAAGCCGTGTTCGCGCAGGTGGTCGCTTCACTCAACTTCCCCGCTACGCCATAAACGTTGTCCGGTCACGCGCAAAAGCCTACAGCGCCGAGCGCAGCGCGTCCTCGAACACCGTCAGCGCCTCGTCAATCTGTGCGGCGTTCACCACCAGCGGCGGTATCCAGCGGATGACGTTCTCGTAGCTACCGCAGGTCAGCAGCAGCAGGTTGCGCTGGATGCAAGCCTTCTGCACCGCTTTGGTGAAATCCTTGTCGGGCTGGCGACCCCGCCGAAATTCGCTGGCGACCATCAAGCCGCGCCCGCGCACATCCCCGATGATCGGGTAGCGCCCTTGCAACTCGGTTAGGCCGTCCATCAGTCGTTCGCCCATCGTCGCGGCGTTCTCCACCAGTTTTTCTTCCACCAGCGTTTGCACCGTCGCCACACCTGTTGCCGCTGCCAGCGCCCCGCCGCCATAGGTGCCGCCATGTGAACCTGTCGGCCATTTGCTCATAATGGCCTGCGACGAGGCCACGCCGGAGATCGGCATCCCGCTGCCTAGCCCCTTCGCCATGATGATGATGTCCGGCGTGAGGTCGGCATGTTGGAAGCCCCAGAACTTGCCGGTGCGCCCGAAGCCGCTTTGTACTTCGTCCGCCACGAACAGGATTCCGTACTGGGTGCAAATCTCGCGCAACGCCTTCAGGAAGCGCACGGGGGCGGGCAGGTAGCCGCCTTCGCCCAGCACCGGCTCGATGACGATGGCGGCAGTTTCTTCGGGGGCGGTCTGGCTCTTGAAGATCAAATCCAGTTCGCGCAGGCAGAAATCCACTGCGGTATCCTCGTCCCAGCCGTAGTGATAGGCATACGGGAAAGGCGCGACGAACACGCCCGATGGCAGCGGTTGGTATTTGGAGCGATAAACCGTCTTGGAGTTGGTCATCGCCATCGTTTGCCCGGTGCGCCCATGAAAACTGCCCTGAAAGGTGATGATGTTGGTGCGCTGCGTCGCCATCCGTGCCAGTTTGACCGCGCCCTCGGTGGCTTCCGCGCCGCTGTTGCTGAAAAAGAAGCAGTCAATCGCGTCCGGCGTGACGGCGTTCAGCGTTTCCGCCAGCTTCAGCACAGCGGGCGACACCACCACATTGATCTGCCCGTGAATCAGGCGGGTGGCCTGTTCCTGAATGGCCTTCACCACACGCGGGTGACAGTGACCGGTGTTGGTCACGCCGATGCCGCTGGTGAAATCGGTCATGCGCGTCCCCGCTGCGTCGTACAGGTAAATCCCTTCGCCGCGTTCCGGCTGAAACGTGGTCAGATGCGACCAGACCGGCGAAAGCAGGTTCAGTTCTGCGCCCATAATGAAGCCAATCCTTTTGATGAAAGACGATCTGTTGTTGAAAACCCATTATAGGGCAGCCCGAACCGCTGTACAAAGACCACCGCGCAGCCAATGGGTACAAGCTGCATTGCCGGAACGGGTGCGGCGGTGCATAATTCGTGCAGAATACGGTAGAGGAGTGTTTCATGCTCAAGGTCTTTATCGGCGTTATCCGTTTCCCGGATGACCGCGATTTCATTATGATGGTGGATGGCGAACCGCAGCCCGTCGAGGACGCGGTGCGCGAAGTGATCGAAGAAATCTGGGGCGCGGGCGAAATTACCGTCCTGACCGAAGGCGTAGATTTCCGCGAGTTCGTCCATGCCCGCAACGTCGAACGTCAACGTGCCGATGGCTACATCCTCGGCTGCGAAGTGACCGGTATGAAGCGCATGAACTACGCTCAGCAGTATGCGCGGCGGCTGCGCCATCTGAACCCGGATGACCACAAGTAAGGTATTGTTGAGCGTGTTTTATCGGCAGAATCCCCTCCCTTTTTCCCTCCCCATACATGGTTGAGGGGTTGGGGGTAGGGACTCTTGCTAGTGCAAGGAGAACCCTTTATGGCTTACGAAATGATCCTCGTAGAGACCCCCGCCCCCGGTGTGGGGCTGGTGCGGCTGAACCGTCCCTCGGCGCTGAACGCGCTCAACAGCCAGATCACCCGCGAGGTGTTCGACGCGCTGGAAGCCTTTGACCGTGATCCGGCTATCAAATGCTGCATCCTGACCGGCAGCGATAAAGCCTTCGCTGCGGGTGCGGACATCAAAGAAATGGAAAACACGGACGCGGTGACGATGCTCAGTGGCGGCGATTTCACCGACTGGTCGCGCCTGTCGCGCCTGCGGAAGCCGTTGATCGCGGCGGTCAGCGGGTGGGCGCTGGGCGGCGGCTGTGAAATGGTGATGATGTGCGACATGATCGTGGCCTCCGAAACCGCCAAGTTCGGGCAACCGGAAATCACCATCGGCATTATGCCGGGGGCGGGCGGCACGCAGCGCCTGACCCGTGCAGTGGGCAAGGCGCTGGCGATGGAAGTCATGCTCGCCAATCGCCATCTGACGGCGCAAGAAGCCCTGCACTACGGCCTCGCTAACAAGGTCGCGCCGGTCGAGAGCTATCAGGCCGAGGCGCTGGCGCTGGCGCAGAAGATCGCCGCCATGCCCGCTGTCGCCGCGCAGTTGATTAAGGACTCGATCAACCGCGCTTACGAACTGAGCCTATCCGAAAGCCTGAACTACGAGAAGCGCAACTTCTACCTGCTGTTCGGCACGGAAGATAAGGCCGAGGGGATGAAAGCCTTCGTGGAGAAACGCAAGCCAGAGTGGAAAGACCGTTAGACTCCCCGCTGCACATCCTGTATACGGGCGGTCTGCGCGGCGATCTGAAGCGCCTGCCGTCCCTGTTCACCTTCCTGCGCGAACGGGCGCGAACCGGGGACGGGGCGCGTCTGCTGCTGCTGGACACGGGTGGACGCTGTGCGCCGGAGGTGTGGCACTGTGCCGCCACCGCCGGACGTTCGATGCTGATCGCGCTGGACGGGATGGGCTTCCATGCCGCGCTGGAGGACGGCTTGAGCGCCGAGTCCCGCGAACGGCTGCGCGAGAATTGGCTAGGATTGGCGCTGGTGAGCGCGGCGGAACCGTTCGTGCAGGATGGAATCGCCGTGTGCGACACGTCCAACCGCTTGCCGGAGGGTGCGGCGCTCGGAATTGCCCTCGCGCCTGCCGCACACACCCATCTGGAGGGGCGCTGGTTGCATCTGGCAACCGTCGAGGGGGCGGCGCTGGGCGAAGCGCGACTCACTTTCGCAGCGGGTGTTCCGGCGCTGGCGACATGCGACCTCCACCCGCTGCCCTCTGCTGTACTGCCTGACCCGACGCTGGCGGGGACAATCACCTTCATCGAAGGGGAAGCCCGCCGCTACGCCAAGCGATAATTAGAATCCCTCCGCCTGATAGGTGATGCCGGGGAAGCTGACCGCATCCGGCGCGAGGGCGGCGTGCGCGGCAGTGTCCCCTTTCAGCACATCGAGCAGGAAGGCCGTCGTGAAGTGGTTAATCAGGTCGTGGGCGCGATCCATGTCCCAGACGGGATCGGAGCAACCGACATAGTATTTCCACTCGGTCACGAACCAGGGAGTAGCTTCACAGCTATTTACAAACACCGAGTGATCAGCTGCATTCAGGGCTATCAGGGCTTTCTGGGGACTGCCGATATGGGTATAGGCCCAATAGGTGTTGAGTTCCGGTATCGCCTGTGTATCCTGTGAACCCGCCAGCAACAGCATGGGAGTCTTGATATTCTGATAGCTTTCATCGCCGAATACTTGCATACCAGCCAGACCACCACCTGGGGCAAAAGCCACTGCCGCGGTGATTCGCGGATCAGCCAGTGAGGGCCACGGTCCGTCTGGAGCAGCCTCTAGGCCGGCTAATGCAGCCAGTTGCTCCTGAAAGTCCATCAGTCCACAGACATTCACTGTGTCAACTGCCTCACCAGCGCGTACCCGACTGCAGAAGATGCTATCAAAGGTTTTCAGATCAAGCTGTGCCCCAACGGCCTGAAATGCAGTCATCCCGCCAAACGACCAACCCGTTACGGCGATTTTTGTCATGTCAATCATATTGGGCATTACGCGCTGCATCTCGGCTTCGGCAAAGTTCAATACCCGCGTAATGTCCTGTGGGCGGTGGATGAAGAAGGGGTAGTAGCTTTCTCCGAAATTGGCGAAGATATTACCAGTATGATCCGGCGCAATGACCACAAATCCATAGGAAGCCAGATGTTCTGCGCCATACATCTGGCTCAGGCGTGTACTGTAATTCCCATGGGAGTACACGATCAGCGGATAAGGGGCAGTTGCCTGGTCGGGTTCTGCTCCATCCAGTGCATGACCGAAGAACGGCAGCCCTTGATTCTGGATCGTAATCTCTTCAGGTATACCTTGGGGATTCATGGCAGGATACCATACCGTAATGGTCAACGGGCGCTCCGACTCTGGTTCAACAACAAATTCCTGTACCCCCACCCAGTAGGGGCCGTGCAGGGCGTAGGGCGGCGCGTCTGGCCGCAGGCCGAGGGGTTCGGGTTGGGGCTGGTCCTGAGCGTCAGTGATGGAGAACGTGAGCAGCAAAAAGCAGGTGACGAAAAAGGTGAGGCGTACAAGATGATCTGAACGATGTTTCATGACACACTCTCCCTGTCTGAATTGTTAAAGGGGCGGCGAAAAGCCACCCCAAGCAGGTCGCTAATACCCCTGCGCCTCGTAAGTGATCCCTGTGAAGCTGACCGCATCCGGCGCGAGGGCGGCATGCGCGTCCTTATCCCCCTTGAGCACATCGAGCAGGAAGGCCGTCGTGAAGTGGTTGATCAGGTCGTGGGCGCGATCCATGTCCCAGACAGCATCCGACCATACCGGCCAGAAATTGGCGTAGAAAGCAGATGGATAGCGATCATACGAATCGCCAAACACAAAATGGTGTGCGTTTTCCATCATGACGGATGTTTTTTGCGAAACATCCAGATTGGCCCAGAAGCCATCCAATCCTAAGTTCGTCATATATTCAGAAGCCGCACCAAAGAAAAGCAGCGTGGGGATATGAATACCCGCTGCGCCCTCAGCTCCAAAGTAGGAGATCGGGCCATCGAGCGAGGCGATGGCATCCACGCGGGAATCGCCCCACGAAGGCCAGAGCGCGGTGGGAACTTCCGCGAGTCCCGCAAGTTCAGCCACTTTCGCCCATTTGGTATCGGTTGAATCACAGTCCGCTTGAACGGTCATGACATCCGAAGCATAAGGTGACAATTTGCCCCTTTGAATCAAAGGTGCTTGCATGGCCTTCATCTGGTCACACCACACTGCGAAGGATTCTCGATTCAGCATCGCGCCGCCCGCTGCCAGAGCAGTGAATCCCCCCGCAGAATGTCCCACAACGGCCACATGCTCCACATCAATCAGCCCTTCCAGTGTGCCGCCGGGGGCGGTGGCCGTTTCTGCAAAATCAATCTCGGTTGAAATATCCTGTGGCCGCCTGTACAGGGCTTCAAAGCGTGAACGGGCGAAATCGTCCACCGACCATTCCACGCTGACTGCCGAGTTGCCAACATGATCCACCGAAAAGACCACGAAACCCTGCGAGGCAAGGTGTTCGGTCAGAAAGCTGCTCTGTTCACGGTACATAAAGAACCCGTGCGAAAAGATCACCAGCGGGTAAGGTGCTTTTTGAAGATCAACCGCCGCATCACGAATGGCACGCCCTGTCGCTGGAACGGGGATGAGATCTGTGGTGACGGCAATATCATATTGAACGGACTCGGCAGCGCCGTCCGGATTCAGCGCCGGATACCACACGGTCAACGGCAGTGAACGCCCTTCGGTTTCAATGACTAACTCCATTGTTCCCACCCAGTAGGGGCCGTGCAGGGCATAGGGCGGCGCATCCGGGCGCAGGCCCACCGCGTCAGGCGTGCTGCCCTGTGCGGAAACGACAGACAGGCTCAAAAGCACGACAACGAGAATAAAAACGGTACGCAACCGGTAACTCATCATCATTCTCCTTCACTGCTTAAAGGGGGAACGGTATGTTCCCCCCGATCTAAGTGATATGAGGGCTAGAACCCTTCGGCCTGATAGGTGATGCCGGGGAAGCTGACCGCATCCGGCGCGAGGGCGGCGTGCGCGGCAGTGTCCCCTTTCAGCACATCGAGCAGGAAGGCCGTCGTGAAGTGGTTAATCAGGTCGTG
>CAIPFY010000248.1 GCA_903864435.1 uncultured Chloroflexota bacterium
CGGCCTATCTGCGCAGTCTGCAAGCCACCGCGCCGATTGTCGCTCCCGCACAGCCCTGATAGTCCGTTTGGGTTCGCTCAACTGCCTGAAGCGGTTGGGTGAACCCTATCCGCTATAATCGGGAACAGACAGGAAAGGCTGATTTTATGGCGCACAAAATTTTGGTTGCGGACGATGAACAGGGCATTGTGGATACGGTGACAGCCTATCTCATCGAGGCCGGACTGCAAGTGGTCACGGCTCGAAATGGGCGCGAGGCATTCTACGCTTTTCGCCACGAAAGTCCGGCGCTGGTCATCCTCGATGTGATGATGCCGGAGATGGACGGATGGGAAGCAGCGCGACTCATCCGCAAAGAGAGTCAGGTGCCGCTGCTGTTCCTCACTGCCCGTGTAGATGACATTGACCATGTGACCGGGCTGGAAATTGGCGCAGACGAATATATCACCAAGCCGTTCAGTCCGCGTGTGCTGGTTGCCCATGTGCGGGCGCTGCTACGGCGGACGTATGGCGAACTGGGTGCGGTGGCTCCCGTCTGGCGGGTGGGCGATCTGGAAGTCAACAGCGAGACGCATACCGTCACCCGCGCTGGAACCCGCATAGACCTGACCCCGACTGAGTTTGAACTGTTGGCAACCCTGATCGCCCGTCCGGGGCGGGTGTTCACTCGCGTCGAACTGCTGGATCGGCTGCAAGGGCAGAGCTTCGCCGCCTTTGAACGGGCGATTGATGTGCATATCAAGAACCTGCGGGCGAAGGTGGAAGTAGACCCGCGTGAGCCGCAGTACGTCGAAACCGTGTTCGGCGTGGGCTATCGGTTGCGGGAGGGTTGATGAACCGCCTTTCGGTACGCCTGTCACTGGCCTTTCTGCTGTCGGCATGGATCGGTATCGGCGCGATGGTGCTGGTCGTGCAGCGGGCGCTGGACGCAGGCTTTCGCCAGTACGTCAACACCCGCGATAGCGAAGTGAATCCTGAACAAATCACGCGGCTAGAAAGTTACTTTGCGACCAATGGCTCATGGGAAGGCGCGGAGAATGTGCTGAGTGGACGCGGTTCGGGCAGCGGTTCCGGGCGCGGTGCGATCATCACTATCGCAGACCTAAACGGTGTGGTCGCGGCCTCCACCGATAGCACCTTAGTGGGGACACTACTGCCCGCCGACTCGTTGACAACCGCGATTCCGATGATCGTAGACGCACAGCAGGTCGGCTGGTTTTTCCGTCAATCGCCGGGTGAACAAGCACTGGGCGAAGCTGAACTGGCCTTCCTGAACGAATCCAACCGCTGGTTGACCGTCGCCGGCGTGGGCGCAACGGCGCTGGCGCTCGTGGTGGGCGCGGCGCTGGCATGGACACTCGCCCGCCCGCTGCGTGAACTGACCCGCGCTGTCCGCGATCTATCCGTTGGGCGATTAGGCCGACAGGTGCAGATTCGCGGCACAGTAGAAGTGGACGCGCTGGCGGCAGAATTCAACACGATGTCACAGGCTTTAGCCGAAGCGGAATCCCTGCGGCAGCGCATGGCTGCCGATGTCGCCCATGAGTTGCGTACTCCGGTCAGCGTGCTACGCGGCCATCTGGAAGCCATGCTGGACGGTGTTTATCCGCTGGACAGCGCCCACGTAGCCGTTGCACATGACCAGACAATCCACCTGGCACGGCTGGTGGAAGACCTGCGAGTGTTGACCCTAGCGGAAGCCAAACGGCTACCGTTAGAACGGACACGCTTGAGTCCGGTGGTGCTGGTCAGCCAGATTCTGGAGGCGTTTGAACCGCTGGTGCTGGATAGCGATATTCGCCTCACCCGCGAAATCGCCGCCGTCTTGCCGGATGTCTTCGCCGATAGTACCCGCATCCGGCAGGTACTCTCGAATCTGCTCAATAACGCGCTGCGCCATACCCCGGCTGAAGGCACGATTGCGGTACATCTCAGTTCGGTGGCAGAAGGCGTGCGCTTCAGTGTCGCCAACACGGGAAGCTCATTAAGCGATACCGAAGTTGTGCGGGTATTCCAACCGTTCTGGCGGGCGAATGCTGCCCGTGAACGGGACAGCGGCGGCAGCGGCTTGGGGCTGGCGATCAGCCGTGAGATCATCGCCCTGCATGGCGGCACAATGGGCGTGGAATCTGCCACCAACCGCGTGACCTTCCACTTCACTTTGCCCGCCGTCGGGTAGAACTGTGCCGCTCGGTGCAGACATACACAGTCAGCATGCCGCTGTCCTGTTCGCCCAGCAGTAGATTGAGTGAACTCGAAGCCGAAGAGACGATCACATCCGCCGCCGCGACCCAACAAACACCACGCCGTAGCGGCGATGGTCAAAGTATAGCATTTGTAGCAACCAGAGAGATGCACCATGGTAGGGGTAAGAGTGCTAGAAGAATCTTATACACTGCCTGCTTTTATTGGGCGATCTTTTTCAGATGTACAACACCTCGGCACGTTCCGGTGACTGGTTGCAAGTGGTGTACGGAGATCAGCAGGGGTGGTTGGCGGCGGGCCATCTGACGTTAGATGGTGACTGCGGGTAATAATTCCTACACTAGGCATTGATGTGGATCAAGTGACCCGGAATGTAAGCGTTTGGCAGACTATATTTGCCTTCGCGCAGATTCCAGCGCAAACATCCTGTGTGCTGTACTGCAACTTCCCACCGATGATCGCATGACTGAGGGGGCTGAGGGATAAAGAAATGAAAAACCGCTTTAACAGCGGTTCTCAAGGGTTGTACCGTATCATAGCCCCAGCGGGACTTGGAGACAGTGGACTGTCATGGGGCGAGTCACTCAAGCGGATGAGCGTGTGGTTGCTTGAACACGTCGGCCTGAAAACGGAACGCTCCCGCAACGAACTCATCCGCTTGCGCCATGCCGCCGGTGAAAAACTTTCCGACCTTGCCCGCGAATACGGCCTATCCCCGCAGCGGGTGCATCAGATTGTGCACGAGTAGGGTGGGGGGATGACATTAGGTGTCGTGTGAGGGTATCCCGTTTTCTAGCTTCAGAAACTCTCGAAACCACGTTTCTTTCGCCTTGCCTACCGTTTCCACTGCGACCCAACTATCTGCTCCACACAACGCGGCACACACCGCAATAATGAGCATGTCCATCAATTTATGGTCACATCGCCCCTGTACACGAGGGTCGGGTAGGTCACTGAAACAGATTTCCAGACTAGTTGGCATATCGCTAGACATCACTTGTTCCTCGTTTTTTCCGATTATCCCCCTCCTTTCATTTTGAAGCGATTACCCTAGAGATGTCACCAATTCGTCAAAACTCCGTCAAAATTCCAGCCAAACCCTTTCGTACATTCAATGTGAACGACTTCAACGAAAGGGGAGTGCTTATGACACAAGTCTCTCGGCGCGATTTTCTGCGCTTCTCAGGGATCACGGCAGCAGGGTTAGCGGCGATATCTACCGGATCACCATTCGGCACGATGTCCGCGCTTGCCAGCCCAACCACGCAGCAGGTCAGTCCTTTCTCTGGCACGGCATTTCTCGCCAATATTTCGCCGGAACTGCACGTTCTCAACCGGCTGACATGGGGCGCTCGCCCACAAGATCGTGACCGTATTCGCGAGATCGGCATCGAAGCCTATATCGATTGGCAGTTGGATTATGCGAACATCCCCGATCCGCTGGTCGATGATTTTTTGAGCGCCCGCCGTATTTTATCCATGCCTCTCGACGAACTCCGCCCGATTGCCGACAACCAATATGAATATGTCTTGACAACGGCGCTCTGGGCGCGCATGTATCGTGCGATCTACAGCGAACGCCAGCTTTATGAGCGCCTGGTCGAATTCTGGACTGATCATTTCAACATTCCGATTTATGACCTGCTTGCGGGAAAAATCGATGACGACCGCCGGGTTGCACGCACCCAGGCGCTCGGCAAATTCCGTGATCTGCTGTTTGCATCGGCGCAAAGCCCCGCGATGCTCGACTATCTCGATAATGATGTCAGCACCTATGAACACCCCAACGAGAACTATGCCCGCGAACTCATGGAGCTTCACACGTTGGGGGTTGATGGCGGCTACACCGAACAAGATGTGGTCGAAGTCGCCCGCGCCTTGACCGGATGGACGATCCGCGAAGGATGGGACGGGTACTCTACATTTGATCCATCGATGCACGACACCGATGCCAAAACCGTTCTAGGCGTTACCCTTCCAGCCGGGCGCGGTATAGAAGACGGCTTGCAAGTCTTAGACATCCTCGCGCGCCATCCATCTACCGCGCGATTTATCAGCACCAAGCTGATCCGCCGCTTCGTCAGTGATGCACCACCCGCCAGCCTTGTAGACAGTACCGCGCAGGTCTTTACCGAAACCGACGGCGATATTCGCCTTGTCATGCGCCATATTCTCCTCTCAGGCGAGTTCATGCAGTCCGCCGGGCTGAAATTCCGCCGCCCCCTCGATTATCTGACCGCAGTCGCACGCTCACTCGCCCCCGGCTTGCAGATCGAAAACGGCGACGGTTTCTTCTACATCCTCGAACCACTGGGACATGTCCCGTATGGCTGGCAGCCGCCAAATGGATACCCCGATGTTGCCGGCGCATGGATCAATACCAACGCTCTGCTGCACCGCTGGAACGCCGCCCTCTCGATCACGTTGAGCGGTGAAGGCTATTTGCCGGGGGTCGCACTCAACCTCGACCGCGTGATCCCGCCTGCTGCGACTGCCGCCGAGCTTGTGAACAGCGTGATCGCCAACGTGTTGGGCTTTGAGGTTGCCGCCGCCGATCGCGATCAGTTTATCGCCTATGTCTCTGCCAACCCGGATGAACCGCTGACCGACAGGCTGCGCCTTGCCAAGCTGCCCGGTTTGGTCGGCATCGTCTTGGCGTCGCCGTATTTCCAATGGCACTAAACACGCTCCCACACAAATCGATCAACCAGTAAATCAGGGGGAAACGAGATGAGTATTTCAAGACGCAGCATATTGAAGACGGCAGCCCGCGCCGCCGTGATCGGGTTGGGAACCCATCTGTTCCCGTCATGGATGCCGCGTATGGCATTCGCCGCACAAGCGGAACGTGCTAACCGTGATGTGTTAGTCGCCATTTTTCAGCGCGGCGGCATGGACGGCTTGAACGCTGTCATTCCCTTCGGTGAAGGTGCAGCCTACTACGACAAGCGCCCCACGATTGCGATTGCCGAACCAAACGGCAGCGATGACAGCGCAATCGATCTTGACGGGTTTTTCGGCTTGCATCCCGCCCTCCATCCGCTCAAGGATATTTTCGATGCGGGATCGCTTGCCGTCATTCATGGGGCAGGCTCGCCCGACCCAACCCGCTCCCACTTTGACGCGATGGAATACATGGAGCGCGGCATCCCCGGCGACAAGATCACCGGCACAGGCTGGATCAATCGCCACTTGACCACCGCCTCATGGCAAAATGACTCGCCTTTCCGCGCCATTGGCATGGGGTCAATGCTGCCCGGCTCGCTGCGCGGACCTATCTCAACGCTGGCGATGCGCTCGATCACCGATTTTCATCTTGCGGGGCGCACCGATCAACTAACCAGCATTCAGCGGACACTTTCTGGCTTGTATTCGGTTCAAGCGCCTGTTGACGCGCTGACTGCACAAGCAGCGAGTGTTTTTGACACAATGGAAATGCTCTCGCAGCTTTCTGCGATCGAATATCAGCCGGAATACGATGCATTCTACCCGGAGACCGAATTTGGCATGGGGCTGCGGCAGATCGCCCAACTGATCAAAGCGGATGTCGGGCTAGAAGTCGGCTGCGTCGATATCGGTGGCTGGGATACCCACGACGGGCAGGGCAGCACCGACGGCGAGCTTTCTTACCGGCTCGACGAATTTGCGCAGGGTCTTGCCGCGTTTTACACCGATCTGCGCGACTACATGGCGAATGTGACCGTCGTCACCATGAGCGAGTTTGGGCGCACTGCCAGCGAAAACGCCAGCGGCGGAACCGATCACGGGCGTGCGAGTGCTATGTTCGTGATGGGCGACGGCGTCAACGGCGGCATGGTCGCCGATTGGCGCGGTCTGAACGATGAAGCATTAGACGAAGGCGATCTCGCCGTCACCATCGATTACCGTGACGTTCTTTCAGAGATTCTCACCAAGCGCGTCAGCAATCCGGCGGTGGAACAGATTTTCCCCGGTTACGTGCCTACGCTGCGCGGCATTCTTCAGGAAAAAACCTGATGTGCCTGCCCACTCAGCAGTTAATTTCAAGCATCGCGGCACAGCCCGCCGCACCAGTTTCGCTAAGATTCGCTCATGCGTCATCTCAAGGGGGTAACGATCAGGATGAATCGCTTCAAAACGTATTATCACATCAGCCGCGTGCTTGCACTCATGATTGTGATGGCTGTCGCCTTCGGTTACGTCGCAGCACAAGCGACATTCACCGAACAGGACGCGATTGACACCGCCGCTTCACATCCCGTTTTTGCCGATGGACTCGCACGTTACGAGGACTGGACAGCCGCCGCTTACAACACAAATAACGCCTACGAAATCTGGCGCGTTCAGTTTTGGGACAGCGAAGGCGAAGACTTAGCATGGGCGGATGTAAGTCCCGCACGCGGAAAAGTCTACTCCTACGAAGCCCATTTCGCCGCGTCCGAGCAGCAAACGAATACCGCTTATGATGTACTGCGTGACTTTATCGACAACGAACCGCAAGTATTAGCCCTCGTTGATGACCCATCGCAGTACGAAATCTATGTCGATTACGATACATGGGGTCGCCAGTGGGGTGTATACATCAATATTGACATCGACTCGCTCTACTTTGTGGTGCGCTTTGATGGCGAAACCCCCGATGATCTCGAAAATCCTGAACTTCAGGGTGTCTATTTCCCGAATGTCATCTCCTATGAAGAATGGCAATCTGGCATGGAAGCACAAGCGATTGCGATCGCCTTCCAAGACCAAGCGATTGCCGACGTGGTAAACGGTCGATCATGGACGACCGAGGTCGAGCAGTCGGAGGACGGCTCATGGCGGATCACCTTCTGGGAAGGGGATATCAGCCTTGCCGAAGTGGTGCTGGATGCTGCGATGGAAAATATCCTCGATTACAGCACAGAGTAAATCGCCGCATCAGCGATGAGCCAACCCGATCGATGGCTCATCGCTGAATGCCGGGTAATCGCTTCAAAATGAAAGAGGGAGGATAATCGGGTAAAATGAGGAGTAGCCGATGTCCACCGACCTGCCCACCAGTCTCGAAGAGTGTTTCAGTGACTTGCCCGACCCGCGCCTACAGGGGCGATGTTGACCATAAACTGATGGACATCCTCATCAGCGCAGTGTGTGCTGCCTTGTGTGGTGCCGATAGCTGGGTCGGGGTGGAAACGGTAGCACTGGCAAAAGAAGCCTGGTTTCGGACGTTTCTCAAGCTGGAAAACGGGATACTGTCGCTTGACACGTTTGGGGATGTGTTTGCCAAAATCGACGGCGAGGTGTTTCAGACACGCTTCATGCGCTGGGTCGAAACGATGTTTCGGGTGACGAAGGGGCAGGTGGTGGCGTTGGATGGCAAAACGCTGCGGGGGAGTCACAAGCGTGGAGCGGGAAAAGACGCGATCCACCTCGTGAATGCGTGGGCAGTGAGCACTGGCATCGTCCTAGGGCAGCGCAAAATGGATGGCAAAACCAACGAAATCACCGCGATCCCAGAACTGCTGCGCGTGCTGAACATGTCGGGTTGCATTGTGACCATTGACGCGATGGGCTGTCAGAAAGACATCGCCCAGACCATTCGTGACGAAAAGGCGGATTACATCCTCTGCGTGAAGGATAACCAGAGGAAGCTCAAACAGGATTTAGAAGGCTGGTTTGCTTACGGAGACAGTCAGCAATTTGCCGGGACGCGGATGGATTTCCACCAGACGACCCGCAAAACCAGCGGATGGATTGAAATCCGCCGCTGCTGGGCCGTCAGTGACCCGTTAGCTTTTGAACACATTCGCCATTATGACGGTTGGACAGACCTCAAC
>CAIPFY010000249.1 GCA_903864435.1 uncultured Chloroflexota bacterium
GCGGTGGGCGGCGGCAGCCTGCCGGGGGAAACGCTGCCGACGGCGCTGCTGGCGCTGGACGTGCCTGCGCCCGATGCGTTCGCGGCGCGGCTGCGCGGCGCGGATACGCCGATCATCGCCCGTATTGCCGAGGGGCGCGTGTTGTTCGACCCGCGCACCGTCCTGCCGGGGCAAGACGACGCGCTGCTGGACGCGCTCAAAAGCCTCGTCCCGCAGCACAAGTGACGATTGCCTTCATCCCCAGCCCTCTTTGTTTTTTATCACGCAGGGGAAAACGCACCGCCTTTCGTAGGGATACGACCTGTCGTGTCCGCCTGTGTCACCCCAAAAAACAAGCGAACCGTGTCCCTACGGAAGAACCCTCAACACCTAAAAACCTACCCCTGAAAGGATAAGAGGGGTGAGGTTCTAAACGTGGGTGTGCATCAACCGCTGGGTGGCACGCTTCTGGAACGAGGTGATGCCGAGGACGACGGCGAACACCGAGGCTTGCAGCAGCACAATACTCGCGCCAGAAGCGATGTCGAGATAGTAGCTCAGGTACATGCCGAAGAACCCCGTCAGCATCCCCATTCCGATAGACATGAGCAGCATCCGGTCGAAGCGATCCGTCAGCAGGCGGGCCGTGATGGCCGGAATGACCAGCGCGGCGGCGATCAGCGTCACGCCTAGAATTTGCATGGAGGCGATCAAGCCAGCGGCCAGCGCCAGCGCGAACAGCGTATCCAGCCACGCGGTATTGATGCCGTAGACCTGCGCTACCTGCGTATCGAAGGTCATGAACAGCAGCTGCTTATAACGGAAGAACACCACCAGCGCGACCATTGCCGCCACCACCGCCACCACCAGCACATCTTCCGGGGTGACGCCTAGCACGCTGCCGAACAGCGCCGCATCGAACGAACGGGTGAAGCGGCGGTAGCGGCTGATGAGCGCCACGCCGAGCGCGAAACTGGCGGTGGTAATCACGCCGATGGCGGCATCGGCATTAATGCGCGTGCGCCGCACCGTCTGGTTGATGAGTACCGCCGCGAGGAAACCCCACAGCCCCGCGCCCACATAGAAGTTCCAGCCCAACACGAACGACACCACCGCGCCGCCAAAGACGGCGTGCGAGAGGCCATGCCCGATGTAGCTCATACCGCGCAGCACGATATACACGCCGATCATACCGCACAGACCGCCCACCAGCACCGCCGCCAGCGTCCCGTTACGGAAAAACTCGAACTGAAAAGGTTGTAACAGAATATCCATTGGTGATCCTGACTTTCCAAACAACCGCCCGCCGAACCCCTCAGCGGAGGTTCGGCGGGTGTGGTTCATTACGGTACGGTTTCGCCCGGAGTCGGGTTGGGTAGGATGTCGCGCAGGGTGTGATGGTGCGGACGCTGCTGAACGAACAGCATATCGTTCTGGTGGATGACCATGAAATCGCCCTGATAGGTTTCGTTCAGGATGTCCTCGGTATACACATCCTCCGGCGTTCCTTGCGC
This sequence comes from uncultured Chloroflexota bacterium, assembly GCA_903864435.1. Lineage (GTDB taxonomy): Bacteria > Chloroflexota > Anaerolineae > Aggregatilineales > Phototrophicaceae > CFX2. Next base: position 1,494 of record CAIPFY010000249.1, read on the forward strand.
GATCACCCGCCGGTTCAAGCAGATCACCCACGGGATATGCGCCGCCGCCGCGTTCAGATCGTGCGTGGTCATCAGGATGCTCAAGCCGTCCTGATTCAGATGCGCCAGCGTGTGCAGCACACTTTCGGCGGTACGCATATCCACGCCGGCGGTGGGTTCATCCAGCACCAGCAGGTCAGGGTTGGAGATGAGCGCCCGCGCCAGAAACACGCGCTGCTGCTGTCCGCCGCTGAGGTCGCGGATATGGCGATTGGCGAGGCCGCCGATGCCCAACTGATCTAGCAGTTCATCCGCCCGCTGGCGATCTGCGCGGCTCACCCACGGAAAGAGGCCGGAGGTGTTGGTCACGCCCATCAACACCACCTGCCCCGCCGTGACCGGGAAGTTCCAGTCTACGGTTTCGATTTGCGGCACATAGCCGATGCGCGGCGGCAGCGGGTCGCCAAACTTGTGACCGTTGATCGCTACAGTGCCATGCGTGGGGGTGAGCAGACCAGTGACCATCTTCAGGAATGTGGTTTTGCCCGCCCCGCTGGGGCCAACCAGCGCCGCGAACTGTCCGAAATGCAGATGTAGGGACACATCTTGCAGGACGGAAGTTGTGCCATAGCCGAAGGTGACATGATCCATTTCGATGATCGGGCGCATAGCAGGCTCGTTTCTCTAGTAAGGCGTTGGGTGGCTACTGGGCTTGCTGGATGGCTGCGTCTTGCCCCGGAATGTTGCTAGTGTCGAAATCGGCGATGAGCGACGGATCGCCGCCCAGTACCTCGGTCATAATCCGCACATCTTCTACCAGTAGGCCGATGTAGGAATGGTTGTCCTCACCGGGCAGGCCGGGCAGGTCATCATCGCGCAGATCGTCCACGAAGGTCGCGCCGGATTCTTTGGCGATTTGTTCAAGGATGGGCGACGGAAACACTTCCGAACCGAAAATGGCGGGCACCTGTTCAGCGCGAATCTGGGTAATCAGGTCAGCCACATCCCGCGCCGAGGGTTCGGAGAAGTCCGCCGGCTGAATCGCGCCGACCACCGTCATGCCATAGCGCGGCGCGAAATACGCCCACGAGTCATGGTAAGTGAGCAGTTTGCGGTTGCTTTCGGGAATGCTGTTGATGGCGGCTTGAATGGCGACATCCAGTTCGGTGATCCGCCCCTCGAATGCGGCGTAGTTGGCGGCGTAATCGTCGGCGTGGGCGGGGTCGCGTTCGCTGAGGGTGTCGCGCACGATTTCGGCATACTTCAGGCCGTACAGCGGGTTCGTCCACAGGTGCGGGTTCGGGTTGCCCTGTTCAATCGGGAACGAGAAATCGTAGACATACTCATCCGGGGTGAGGGTCAACTCACCCAGAAGGATGATTTCCGCGCCCTCTTTCAGGTTGGCTTCGGCCAGTTCCAGCGTGGGTTCTTCCAGTTTCAGGCCGTTCAGGAAGATGATGTCGGCCTGTGCCAGTTTGATCGCGTCCGAAGGTGCTGGTTCAAAGGTGTGCGAATTCACGCCTTCGGGAACGATGCCGCTGAGGTTGATATGGTCGCCGCCGATGTTGTAGACAATGCTGGTGACAGGGGACACGGTGGAAATCACGTTGAGCTTCGCTGCGTCCTGTGCGTGGGTGATGCCGGCTACAGCCAGCAGCAGCATGACGAACAACAGCACTCGAATCGAAATACGCATAGACAATTTATCCTTATGATTGGCTCAAAAAGGGTGGGGTGGATGACGTTGGAATGATTGCAGTATAGCTCAATTTCCACCATTAGAACAAGAGAGCGCAGATTAAGGTTGACTCATAATCAGCCATAAGAATGATGAGAAATCATCCTATGGGTTGAAGACAAGATAAGTGACAGGTGAGAGAATGATGTCGGGAGGAGGACTATACCGTTGTTTCGGTATGGTTGCTCCCGAAACGGCCTACAACGGCGGACAGCAGGCAAATCGTCCGGTTGGCGCCGATGCAGTTGACAGCATTTTTGATGTAGGAGAGAAGGTCATGAGAAAATATCAGTTATTCGCAGTGCTAGGCGTCCTGCTGGTAGTAGCAGGGTTCACGCTGATGCTCCAGTCCCCGACGATGGCTCAGGACGCACCCGCGCCTCTGACCTCGGAGAATCCGATTGACCCGCCGTATCTGGGCGAGTTTTATCTGGCTTGGGTGGCCTCCCCCCATGCGGATAAGACGGCTGAAGCGTTCAATCATTGGAACGAAGAAGCGGACAAAGTTGTTCCTGATACATGCGCCAAGTGTCACTCGACACCCGGCTATCAGGACTTCATCGGTGCTGATGGCAGCGAAATCAATAAGGTTGATGCACCGGCTCCTCTGGGCACGGTCGTCTCCTGCGATGCCTGCCACAACAGCGTGACCTCCACGCTGCGGGACGTTCCGTTCCCGTCGGGCGCCGTTGTCACCACCGCCGACGACTCGTCGCGCTGCGTGGAATGCCATCAGGGTCGCGCTTGGGGCGGCTCGGTGGATGCAGCCATTGAAAAAGCTGGCTTGACCGATGGTAACACCGTCAGCGATGCGCTGGGCTTCGTGAACATCCATTACTTCGCCGCCGCAGCCTCGCTGTATGGCAGTGAAGTGAGTGGTGGCTACCAGTTCGCGGAACAGGTCTACACCGGCAAGAACGCGCACTATGGCGATCAGAACACCTGCATCGGCTGCCACGACCCGCACACGCTGGAAGTGAAAGTCGAAACCTGCGGCAATTGTCACGAAGATGTGGCGAGCGTAGAAGACCTCGTTAATATTCGTATGCAGGGTTCGCTGTCGGACTATGACGGCGATGGCGACACCACCGAAGGTATCGCTCAGGAAATCGCTGGCCTTCAGGAAATGCTGATGGCGGCTGTCCAGGGCTATGCTAAGGAAATTTCGGGCGCGGCGATTACTTACAATGCGGCTGCTTACCCCTACTTCTTCGCCGATGCCAATGATAATGGCGCCGCCGATGAAGGCGAAGGCAAGTATGTGTCGTGGACGGGCAACCTGCTGAAGGCCGCCTACAACTATCAGGTCTCGATGAAGGATCCGGGCGCGTTCGCGCACAATCCTGAATACACCATTGAACTGCTGTTCGACAGCATTTCGATGCTGAATGCCGAAATCAGCGCCCCGGTGGACATGTCGACCGCCACCCGTGACAATCCGGGTCACTTTGATGCGACCGGCGAACCCTTCCGTCACTGGGACGAAGAAGGCGAAGTTCCGGGCGGTTGCGCACGCTGCCACTCTGGCGAAGGCGTACCCGTGTTCCTGAAGAACGGCGTCAACATTGCCGCTGAACCGGCCAATGGTTTCGCTTGCACCAACTGCCACAACCCGGCAGACGAATTCAATGTCTACGCGGTCAAGGAAGTCAAGTTCCCCAGCGGCGCAGCCATGAGCTTCGGTGAAGGCGACCCCAGCAACCTGTGCTTGGTCTGCCATCAGGGTCGTGAGTCGACCGTCAGCGTCAACACCGCCATCAAGGGCGCAGGCGTGGGTGATGACGAAGTGAGCGAAAAGCTGACTTTCCGTAACATCCATTACTTTGCGGCTGGCGTGACCAAGTTCGGCGCAGACGCTAAGGGCGCGTACCAGTTCACGGATAAGGAATATAGCGGTCTGTTCATGCACGATGGCGAAGACTATGTGACTTGTATCGCCTGCCATGACCAGCACCAGCTCACGCTCCGCGTGGACGAATGCTCGGACTGCCATGAAGACGTAGAAACTGCCGAAGATGTCCTGCTGATCCGTCAGGAAGCAGAAGGCGTTGACGCAGTGGACTATAACGGTAACGGCGACGTGGCCGAACCGGTTCTGAACGAAATCGTCAGCTTCCAGGACGCACTGTATGCGGCCATCCAGAAGTACGCGGCTGAGACGGTTGGCAAGCCTGTTGCCTACACGCCGGCTGCGCACCCCTACTGGTACTACGACACCAACGCAAACGGCACGGCTGATGCTGAGGAAATCAACAGCGACAATCGCTTCCTCTCCTTCACGCCGAACCTACTGCGTGCGGCCTACAACTACCAGTTCTCGATGAAGGACCCGGGCAACTTCGCGCACAACGCGGACTACACCATGCAGGTTCTCTTCGACAGCATCGAAGCACTTGGCGGCGACGTCAGCAGCTTCGTCCGCCCGCCGGTAGTTCCGTCGCCCGCTAAATAAGCAGCGCGGTTCACTTACCGACCCAGAAGTATCAAACAGCCGGGGGCAATCGCCTCCGGCTGTTTTGTTTGGTACGCTGATTGTGCGCTCACTTGAAGGGCGCGGGGCAATCGTTCAAAAGCCCTCACCCCCGACCCCTCTCCCAACCGCTGAGTACAGCTAGGAGAGGGGAGAAATACAGTAGGAAC
>CAIPFY010000250.1 GCA_903864435.1 uncultured Chloroflexota bacterium
ACGGGCTGGTGAAGCACCCGTAGGTAGGTCTTGAACTGCTACTACTAACGTAGCCCCGTCAGCCTTTCGGCTGGTGGCTGAGTCGGGTCAACCTAGCTTGTATTCCTACAAGCCCCTAGCTTTAGCTAAGGGGTCGTTGACTTAGACCCCTCTCCGATCCCCGAAGCGGACGTACACCAGCAGCGCCATGAGAACCATCGCCATCATCACAACCGACACCGCCGATCCCAGTGGTTGGTTGCCCTGTCCTTTGAACTGCTGGTTAATCAGGTTGCCGATCATAATCCCCTGCGTGCCGCCCAACAAATCGGGAGTCACGAACGCGCCGATGGTGGGGATGAACACGAGGATGAACCCGGCGATCACACCCGGTAGAGTCATGGGCAGGACGACGCGCAGGAAGGCCCACAGGTCATTTGCGCCCAGATCGTGCGCCGCTTCCACATAGCGGAAGTCGAAACGCTCCACCGAAGCGTAAATCGGCAGCACCATGAAGGGCAGATAGCCGTACACCAGACCGATCAGCACCGCCGTCGGCGTGTTCAGGATTTGCAGCGGTTCGGTGATGGTGCCCAAACTTTGCAGGAGCGAATTGACCGTGCCTTCGCGCCCCATAATGGTTTGCAGCGCGTAGGTGCGAACGAGGAAGTTCGTCCAGAAGGGCAGAATAATCATGAAGAAGGCCAACTGCCGCATCCACGCTTTTTTGCGGGTGGCGATAAAGAAGGCCAGCGGGTAGCCGATGACAAGGCAGATCACCGTCGTCTGAAAGGCGATCCACACCGAGTCGGTCAGGACACCGGCAAAGACGTTGAACACGCGCTCATAGTTGGCAAAGGTAAAGGGCAGCACACCCGCGCCGCCGCGTCCCCGCGTGAGGAAACTGACAAAGACCACGATGATGACTGGCAGTACAAAAAAAAGACCCAACCAGAGGATGGCGGGCAGTGCCAGCAAGAAACCCTTCGATTTCTCTTTGCGCGTAGGCGCCACGGTCGAGGCCATACGAACTCCCTCTTTTAACCCATCAAGGAACCGTAGAAATGAACAACCGCGAGGCTTTTGCAAAAAAGTAGCCTGCGCGGCTGATGTGCTGGTCAAAGATTATGACGAATATCATGGAAGGGCGCAATAGCAAATTCCCGCCATCAGCACCTATTTTGTGGGGGGATGTGCGCCAGATGAGTACACATGACCCATAGGCTGTGAATGGACAAAGTAACGGGGGCGGATGTGCGTCCGCCCCGTAGGAGGACTACAACTTCACCACTGCGCCGCGCTGTGCCGAGGAAAGCTGAATCGCGTCCCAGATTTTCGCCATGCGGAGGCCGATTTCGGGCGGGGACGGGTTGGCGAGTTGACCGCCGCGCACCGCGAGGAATTGCTCCCACACGCCGGGGGTGGCGGGCAGCGTCACGGGCGAGAGTTCGGCTTCGCCGGGGCGCTTGAGTTCATAGAAGTCGCCCCACACGCCCAAGCGGATAATGCCGTTGGTGCAGAACACTTTGATGTCCGAACCGAGCGAGTGCTGCGACGCGCCGCAGGCGTTCATCGTGACCAGCGCGCCGGATTGCAGCCGCCCCATGACCACGCCTACCACATCCACCGGCGAGTCCAGATTGTCCAGCCACGCGCCGATCTGCGCGAAATCTTCCCCCGCGATGTCGGCGACGGTGTTCATCATGTGCGCGCCCGTGTCGAAGAAGAAGCCGCCGCCCGAAATGGGCAGGTTTTGCTTCCAGTGACCGGCGTATTTGGTCGCCCAGCCTTCCCAGACCGTCGCACTGATGGTCAGCACCTTGCCCAGTTCGCCCGAACGCAGCAGCGCCGCCGCATGGCGCACCTGTGCCGACAGACTGCCGTTGAAGGCGATCACCATCAACCGCCCAGTGCGGTCACGCAGCGCGATCAACTCCCGCGCCTGTTCCGCCGTGACCACCATCGGCTTTTCCAGCAACACATCCAACCCGGCCTCTAAACAGGCTTTGGCCTGCTCAAAGTGGTAGACGTGGGGCGTGACGATGAAGGCCACATCCAACTGGCCGGCATACTCGCGCAGGAGGGCGCTCAAATCCGGCTGATTGGGCGGCGGCGGCAGTCCTGCGCCCTCGTAGATGGCCTTCAGGCTTTGATAGGCCGCATCGGACGGTTCGCTCACCACCACAATGCGGGTAGTCGCCTGCTGCTGAAGCATGATCTGTACGTGCTCTTTCGCCATTCTGCCGCAGCCTAGCAGCACGACGCGCACCTGATTTTCGCTCATTGTGTGCCTCCCCTCGTTTAAGGAACCCAGTCTTCGGCGGGCGCATCCCACACCACCTGCTTGAGCAGGCGAATGCTTTTGTAGATGCCTTCGCGGGAACTCATCAGGCGGTCTTCATGCTCGATGCTCAACACGCCGTCATAGCCCGCCAGCCGCAGGGCGCTCACAAAATCGCACCACCATTTGATGTCGTGACCGTAGCCGAGGGTGCGGTACACCCATGTACGCTCCTCAAAACGGGTCATGGGGTACGGGTCTAGGCCGCCGTTGATGGCGATTTCATACGGGTCGAGGCGCGTGTCTTTGGCGTGGACGTGGTAGATGAAGCCTTTGCCGAGCGCACGAATGACTGCCAGCGGATCCATGCCCTGATAGAACAGGTGGCTAGGGTCAAGGTTCGCGCCCACCGCCCGCCCGCCCGCTTCGCGCAACCGCAGCAGCGAGCGCGTGTTGTAGACGGCCTGACCGGGGTGCATCTCAATCGCCACCTTCACGCCATGATCGGCGGCGAACTGGCCGGCTTTCTTCCAGAAGGGGGCGATCACTTCGTCCCACTGGCGCTGGAACAACTCATAGAACTCCGGTTGCCAGTTGCATGTCACCCAGTTGGGATAGCTGCCGCCGTTCAAATCGCCGGGGCAGCCACTCATCGTTACCACCGTATCCAGCCCGATCTGGCTGGCGACCTCGATGGTTTTGAAGAACACCGCCTGCGAACGTGGCCCGCGTTCGGGATGCGGGTCGAGCAGGTTGCCGTTGCAATTCAGGGCGCTGAGGAGGAGGCCGCGCTCCTCGAATGCGCCTTTGAAACGGGCGCGGGCTTCGGCGCTGGCGGCCAGTTCGTCCAGCGCACAGTGCGGGGAGGACGAGAAGTTG
>CAIPFY010000251.1 GCA_903864435.1 uncultured Chloroflexota bacterium
ACGGGCTGGTGAAGCACCCGTAGGTAGGTCTTGAACTGCTACTACTAACGTAGCCCCGTCAGCCTTTCGGCTGGTGGCTGAGTCGGGTCAACCTAGCTTGTATTCCTACAAGCCCCTAGCTTTAGCTAAGGGGTCGTTGACCAGCAGGCGATGTGCGCTATCCGCTGTATTTTGACACACTTACCACTGGTTGTAATAGGCACAGTTATCCGGCGACGGTTACGGTTGGAACGATCGCAGGATACGCGCCTCGCCTTCCAGCGTATACACGCCGATGCAAGCCGGAATCAACGCCGTCTGCCCCATCCCCAATGTCACGCTGTAATCGCCGGCTCGCAGCACCGCGCTACCCCCGATGGATGTGAGAATGTGGAAATGGCGACCCGCTGTATCCAGCGAGATACGCATCCCGTTGCGCGGCGTCAACTGGTGCAGCAAGGTGTTAAAGAACGGCGTCCGCACAAGGTCTACAAGGGGCAGTTGATTATCGGCTGTCGGTACAATCGGCGGCAGCGAATCGAGGTTGGAAACCGCCACGCCCTTTTCGATGTGCAAGGTGCGCGGCTTGCCGTTCAAATCCATACGCCCCCAGTCGTACAGGCGATAGGTGATGTCCGAGGACTGCTGAATCTCATAAATGATGATGCCGGGGCCGAGCGCGTGAATGCCCCCTGCCAGATTCACCAGCACGTCCCCCGGATTGACTGCGCCATACGCCAGCAGCGCCTCCAACGTGTTCTCACGGATGGCCTGCGCCATGCCCTCGCGAGTGGTGCCGGTGAGCATCCCTTTCACAATACGAGCGCCGGGGTCGGTGGCGAAGAAGTACCACGCCTCGGTCTTGCCACGCGGTTCCCCTTCCAGTTCACGCGCCTGTTCGTCGTTGGGATGCACCTGCACCGAAAGCCAGTCGTTGGCATCCAAGAATTTCGCCAGCAGCGGGAAGCCTTCGGCGGGGTCATTATCTGCCCCCACCAGCGCGTGACCGTACTCCTTGAGCAGATCACCCAGCGAACGCCCGCTTAACGCGCCGGTGGCGACGGTCGCCGTGTCGTGCATCTCCCACGATTCGCCATACGGTTCATCGGTAGGCAGGTCTTTGTTCAACAACGTTTGTAACCGGCGGCCCCCCCACACTTTCACATGGAGCGCAGGCCGCAGTAATAACGGATAAAGCGGAATCATGGGCTGTCCTTTCCGGGATGATGAACGCCTCGCGGTTCCTATTGTACGCTACACCGGAACTGCGGACATCAACGCCCCCTATTACACCACCAACACGAGGGTATCGCACACAAAATTGTGATGCAATCCCCCTAATTTTGAGGGCGCACTCCAGCAAACTTGCGTTATACTGAAAAAGATTTGTGTTCGCCAGCAATTCGTCCAATCTATTTTAGGAGATAAGTGTCGTATGGCCCCGTCGCTGTTTGAAAAAATCAACACCCTCATCAGCGCCAACATGCACGCCATCGTAGATCGCGCGTTGGAAGCCAATTCTGTTCAGGTCATGGATGAATATATTCGTCAAGTCGAGCGTAACCTCGAAGCGTTGGAAGACTCGGCGGCTACGGTCGGTGGAACGGTCAAAACCCTCAAGCGCAAGTATGAGGAATTTGCCGCCGCCGCCGAAAAGCTGGATCGGGACATTGACACGCTGATCGTGAAGGGTAAGGATGATCTGGCGGCGGCTGCGCAGGCTGAATTGAACACCAAGCAGCAGCTTTCGCAGGAATACTATCAACAGTGGCAGGATCAGGAAACCCAGTACAACAAGATGCTGGACATGCGGCTGAAACTGGAATCCCGCCTGACCTCCATCAAGCAGGAACGTGAACACCTGCGTGCCCTGATCGAACTGGCGGAGGCCAAGAAAGTCACCACCAAGACCATCAAGAGCCTCGACGACCTCTCGAATGTGGGCGACGCCGAGATCACCAGCCTGACCGACCGCATCCGCAACAGCCTTGACCGCGAAGATGCCCGTCTGGAAATGGCGACCAAGAACCTATCGGACTCGGTGGAAGAAGCGGTGCGCGGCAGCGAAGTCGAGCGCCAGTTGGACGAACGCAAGCGTCGTCTGCTGAGTGGCGCAGCGGGCGGCGGCGACCAATCCAGCAGCAGCAGTTCCAGTTCATAACTCACCCTCACCCTCAATCCCTCCGCATTCGCGTCAGGGAGAGGGACTCCAAACCCCGTATAATCGTTTCCCCCCTTCTCCCTCATGGAGAAGGGGCTAGGGGATGAGGGTAAAACGCAACCGGGGGCGGCTGTAAGCCGTATAGCACAGCACTACACTGTGGAGCTAAATCATGTCGAACGATGTATCCGTGCGAAACCGAGCCACAGGCGCCATTTTACGCAGCGCCGTTCTTAGCTGGCAAACGCTGCTCACAGTGGCGGTGACTGGCGTGCTATTCGTCACGCAGCCCACCCCCTTTGCGGGTTGGCAGCCCTGGTTCTGGTTGGTGGGGGGCGCACTGGCCGAAGTCGCCTTTATCGTCTCCAACCTGACCGACCCCGATGCTGCCACCCGCGCTGTCTCGCGGGAATTTGAGGAAAGATTTGACAGTAGTCAGGTCAAAAATCCGGTATCGCGCCAGCGGTTGCAAAGCGCACTCGAATACCGCCGGAATATGGTGGGGCTAACCAAGCGTCATGGCGGCGCGATGCGGTTGAGCTTGCAGCAAACCGTCGAGGATGTGAACGACTGGATCAAGCACATGTACGATCTGGCGCTGCATGTGGACGCCTTCGAGGATAACGAACTGGTGGAGCGCGACCGTAAAATGGTGCCGCAGCAGATTGAGAAGGTGCAGATGCGCCTCGATAAAGTCGAGCGCGATCCGGCAGTCCGCGCCGAACTGGAGAACCAGCTGCGCCAGCTCAAGCAGCAGTTGGATAACCTCGAAGCAACCGTCAACAGCGCCAAACGCGCTCAGATTCAACTGGACAGCACGCTCTCCTCGTTGGGGACGATCTACGCACAGATGTCGCTACTGGGGACAAAAGAGGTAGACAGCGCCAAAGCGCAGCGGTTGCGCCTCGAAATCCAGGACGAGGTTGCCAGCCTGCAAGACACGATCAGCGCGTTGGACGAAGTGCAGGGGCAGCGGTTGGCGCTGCGCTGACCGTCCATCCGCTCGAATCAAACGCGAATCAAAAGGGGCGCATCCAGTGCGGATGCGCCCCTCAACTCTCATCCCAATAATCTATCTGCCAATCCAGATTATCTACCCTCAGCACGGATAACTGCCCATATTCATTTCCACTAAACGTTGAACCACTCGTCTATTCAGATTGATTCTCAGCACCGTAATCGTTGCACGCCCTTCTGGTGTTGTTCCGACCAGCAACCCATCAAAGCGAATCTGAAAATGGTCATTCCAGTTCTGCCGACGTGGATTGAAAAGTTTTGTTGCTTCCCCAGTCAAAGGGTCAAGTGCTGCCACATTCGGCCCCTTGTAACTGTTGCACTCCAAACAGGCGAGACATAAGTTCTCGATAACATCAGCGCCGCCATGCTTGACAGGGATAATATGATCTATCTGAAAGCGCACCAGATTATCCCCTTCCGCAATCCGGCAGTATTCGCAACATCTCCCGGATAACTTGCGAATGGTACGACGCTGATCGTTCGTAATCGTCACCGACCTAGACCTCGCAGTTTGAGTTTGGTCTTAGTTTTCAACAGCGCGATCAACTGGTCAGCGCGGATATAGTCCAGTAGCTCCTGCTGCTCGTCAAACGTCAGCAAGCCCTCACCGTTTCGCTCCACCAGAATCTCAACCCGTTCCTGCAAATCCTCCGGCAGATGATAGGCGAGGAGTTCTTCTGGCGTGGGGTCAGCGATGAGAAAATCCGTCAGAACATCAAACACGGCTCGTACTGGCGCGTTGAGCATAAAACACATCCCTCCCGCTTCTGATTCTCATTCTGGCACAGACTGTCGGACAGGCTACTGCTCGTCATCCGGGCGGTGGATGGTGTAACTCGGCGCGTCCACGGTGTCCCGCGCCTGTGGCGTGTGGCGGTTGCCCACCGCCAACCGATGCTCCTGCACCAGATAGGTCGGCACCACCGTCTCGAACAAGCGCATGGCCGCCAGAACCACGCCCAGATCATCCAACTGTCCCACACCGATGATGAAATCGGGAATGAAATCCAGCGGAGACAGCACGTAGACCAGCCCCAAAAAGGGGATAATCTTCATCCACAGCGGCACACGCGGATCGCGCACCAGCCGCCACGTCACCATCACCTGATCCAGCACCATACGCAGCACGTTCATTCGTCCCTCGGTTCTACCCGCGCCCCCATCCGGGCGCTCTATTCCCTATAGGCTATTACGCGCCAGCGGGCGAATCGTTGCGGTTCCCGCGCACAAAGGCGGACACATAAGCGAAAACGGTTTCGCGCTCGGTGTCCTGCGGCAAAATGTGATCGCTATGCTGAAGCAGGTGCGCCTGAATATGCTGACTGCGAACCTGCTGCCGAACGTAATCCATATTGTCCGCCGTCACGGTCTGGTCGCCTTCGGAGTAGATGAGCAGCAGCGGCGCTTCGACACGGGGCAATACCTGTTGCGCCGCCTGTGACACCGCGAACAACTCGGCAACAGCGCGGGTTGACCACAGATCGTAGCGAACGCGCCCGACAATCGGTTCGCCGCGCCGCGCCTGTTCCTGCCGGATGAGCGTGTTCAGCGAGCCAGCATCCGCCTGATTGCTGTAGGGGCGCACAAAACGCAGCCAGCGCGCCATCGCTACCCCCTTCTGGCGGAAACGCAGCGGCGCAGCCAGCACTGCCGCCCCGTCTACAGGCACTTGGCTGGCGACCAGCAGCGCGAGTAGCCCGCCCATCGAATGCCCGATGACGAATACGCGCTCGCACTGACCACGCAGCAGGTGGTAGCCATCCAGCGCCGCCGCGTACCAATCTTTCCAGCGGTGGCGATTCAAATCGCGGGGGTCGGTGCCATGCCCCGGCAAACGCGGCCCGTAAACCGTGCAGCCCTGCGCGGCGAGGTCTTGCCCCAACCAGCGCAACTCGGCAGGCGACGCGGTGAAGCCGTGCAGACATAAACAGCCGGTTGAGTCGCCGGGGAAGAAAAACGGTTCGCTCCCCGGCATGAGGGTGGGTAATGTGTTCATGCTCAAAAGTATAACCTGCTGTTCCGGCGTGTACCATAACGCGCCCATCTGCTTGACACAAAAAGCATCTTCATTTAACCTGTCATATTAGAACAAATGTTTATAACCATCAGCACCCCTTGAGGAGGTCACTCAATGGACGAAATAAATCTTGAAATACCCTCTTGTCATTCATGCTCCTGATCTGATATGATCTCCTGTGACCCCTTGTGATACCCGCATGTCCGGTAACACAAGACCATCGCACCCAGTTCGCAGTTGACTCTAGGGAAAGGCTAGTCGTATGATTTGGCTGTTCGGTATTCATCTCTAAACCTTCGTCCTGTTTCCTTATATTTACAGTCGTGTTCTGTTTTCGCTGCCAACCCCGTGTTCGCAGCTTCTACCTGTCTGTCGGAGGTCACACTTGACCGTTCCAGAGCAAGCCTTTCAGTACGACTTGCGGCGGAGCCTATCGTCACGCCCCCTTGTGGGCTTTTGGCGCATCGTACATGGGTTCCGAAAATACTATTTCAGCGCGGTAGCAGCTCTGGCTGTGTCGGCGCTGATGCAAACCGCTTCATTCTTGCTGGTGCGGGAACTGGTAGACCACATTCTGCCGAACCCCGAACAGCATCACCTACTGCCGTTGATTGCGGCGGGATTCGTCGGTCTGGCCGCGCTGCAAGGCGCGTTCAGTTTCCTTAGCGGGCGCTTCGCGGCGCGAACTGCCGAAGGGCTGGCGCTGCGGGTGCGCCACAGCATGTACAACCACATCCAGCGGTTGTCGTTCACCTATCACGACAAGCATCAGACGGGTGAACTGATCTCGCGTTCGACATCCGATGTGGATGCCATCCGCAAGTTCTTCTCGGAGCAGGCCATCGGCATAGGCCGAATCCTGATCCTGTTCACGGTGAACTTCACGGCGCTGCTGACGATGGATGCTTCGCTGGCGTTGATGTCCATCATCGCGGTGCCGCTGGTCGCCATCATGTCGCAGGGGTTCTTCAAACGCATCTCCAACGCCTATGAACGGTTGCAAGAGCAAGAAGCGGTGCTGGCGACGCGGGTGCAGGAAAACCTGAGCGGGGTGCGCGTGGTGAAAGCCTTTGCGCGGCAAGATTACGAGCGCGAAAAGTTCGACAAGCAGAACTTCGAGCAGTACCGGCGCGGTCGCCGCTTCCTGATGATGCACTCGCTGTTCTGGCCGTTGACGGATGTCATCTGCTTCACGCAAATCCTGTTCAGTTACTTTTACGCCTCGTCGCTGGTCATCAACGGCAGCTTAACGCTCGGTTCGTATCTGGCGTATGTCAGCCTGTTGACCATGATTATCAACCCCATCCGTAATTTGGGGCGCTTGATCGTGGATATGTCTACCGGGCTGGTGTCGTACAACCGCGTGATGGAAGTCATCCGCGTTGACCTCGAGTCGTTGACGGACGGTAGCCAGCACCCGCAGGGCGATTTGCGCGGGGATGTGGTGGTGAAGGGCTTGCACTTCGCCTATGAAAGCAATCATGAAGTGCTGCACGACATCCACTTTACGGTGAAGGCCGGGCAGAGCGTGGCGCTGCTGGGGTCAACCGGTTCCGGCAAAACCTCGCTGGTGGGGCTGCTGCCGCGCTTCTATGAGTACAAATCCGGCAGCATCACGGTAGACGGCATGGAGCTAAAGACCATCTCACGCGGGTATATGCGGCAGCAAATCGGCATCGTGGAACAAGAACCGTTCCTGTTCTCGCGCAGTATCCGCGAAAACATCACCTATGGCGTAGGCCGTGAAGTGAGCGACGAAGAAGTGATTACCGCCGCCCGCGCCGCCGCTGTTCATGATGTGATCCAGTCCTTCCCGGAAGGCTACAAAACGCTGGTGGGCGAACGCGGCGTGACGCTCTCCGGCGGGCAGAAGCAGCGCGTGGCGCTGGCGCGTACCCTGCTGAAGAACCCGCGCATCCTGATTCTGGACGACGCGACTTCTTCGGTAGACAGCGAAACCGAGGACGAAATCCGACAGGCGCTGCTCCGACTCATGCCGGGGCGCACCACGTTCATCATCGCGCACCGCATTCAAACCGTGCGCCATGCCGACCTGATTCTGGTGCTGGACAAAGGCCGCATCGTGCAGCGCGGCACCCATGCCGAACTGCTGGCACAGGACGGCATCTACCGGCAGGTAAACGACCTACAGACCCGTATTGACGAAGAAGTGGAGAAGGAGGTCAACGATGTCATCGGACTTCCAGTATGAGGAAGAAGAATTTGACAGTCAGATCAACGGCGGCACGCTGCTGCGCATCCTGAAAGTGGTGCGCCCGCACTGGCGCTGGGTGGCCGGCTTTCTGGCGTGTATCACCTTCGTTTCCGGGTCGGAAGCCTTTTTCACGTACCTCGGCAAACGCATCATTGACGACGGCATCGTACCGGGCAACCAGACCGCCGTGCTGCAAACACTGGAGTTATACGGGGCAATCGCAATCCTGTTCTCGCTCGCCGTGTTCAGCTTCATCTTTCTGGCGGGGGTACTCGGTCAGCGGGTGCGCTACGACCTGCGGCGGCAAGTGTTCGACCATCTGCAAACGCTGTCGTTCTCGTACTTCGACAAAACCCCCATCGGCTGGATCATGTCCCGCGTGAACTCGGATACCGAGCGCATGGCCGATCTGGTGACATGGGGCATGTTGGATGTGACGTGGGCGATCATGAACATCAGCACGGCGCTGGTCTTCATGGCTACTATCAACTGGCAGTTAGCGGGGCTGGTGCTGCTGATGATCCCGGTGCTGGTGCGGGTGGCGATCTACTTCAAGGCGCGAATCCTGACCGAATACCGCGAGGTGCGTAAGACCAACTCGAAGATCACGGCCTCGTACAACGAGACGATCACGGGCGTGCGCGTGGTGAAAGCCCTGCGCCGTGAAGAAGCCAACCTGCGCGAGTTCGATGATCTGGCCTCGCACATGTACCGCAAGTCGTTTCGCGCCGCGTGGCTGTCGGCGCTGTTCCTGCCTGTTGTGCAGATCATCAGCGCGGTCGCCATCGGCAGCATCCTATGGTACGGCGGGTATCAGGCCACGCTAGGCGGGATGACTATCGGCGGCATCCAAGCCTTCATTGCTTACATCACCTTCATGATGTGGCCGGTGCAGGACTTGGCGCGTGTGTATGCCGATATGCAGCAGGCTGTCGCTTCGGCGGAACGCTACTTCTCGCTGATGGACACGCAAGCCGAACTGGTTGACCGCCCCGGTGCGGTGGAACCGGGCACGCTGCGCGGCGAAATCGAATTTGAGAATGTCGGGTTTCACTACCTGCCCGAAAAGCCGGTGCTGAAAAACTTCAATCTGAAGGTGAAACCGGGCGAAACGATTGCGCTGGTGGGGCCGACGGGCGGCGGCAAAAGCACCACCGTCAACCTGATCTGCCGCTTCTACGAGCCGAAATCAGGCGTGATTCGCATCAACGGACGCGATTACACCGAGTACACGCTAGAAGGCATTCACTCGCGCATCGGCGTGGTGCTGCAAACGCCGCACCTGTTCTCCGGCACCATCCGCGAGAACCTGCGCTACGGGCGACTGGATGCCACCGACGCGGAGATCGAAGAAGCGGCGAAACTGGCCGGCGCGCATGAGTTCATCCTCTCGCTAGATCACGGCTACGAGGAACAAGTGGGCGAAGGCGGCGTGCTGCTCTCCACCGGACAGAAGCAGCTCATCAGCCTTGCGCGGGCGATTCTCGCCAAGCCGGACATCTTCATCATGGACGAGGCCACCAGTTCGGTAGACACACTGACAGAGGCGCTCATCCAGCGCGGCATGGAAACGCTGATGCGTAACAGCACCAGTTTCATCATCGCGCACCGCTTGTCCACCATCCGCAGCGCCGACCGCATTCTGGTGATCGAAAACGGCGGCATCAGCGAGATGGGCAGTCATGCCGAATTGATGCGTCAGCGCGGACACTACTACAACCTGTATACCAAGCAGTTCCGCGATGAACTGGCCTCTCACCTTGACCCGTTCGCGCACAATGTAGTTGTGCAACCGAGCAACGGGGCGACCAGCACAGGCGAACACCCCGTCTCCAACGAGGCGCGGGTGGTGGCAGAACCGTTCGCCTAACCGCGCTGTCCGAATCAACCAAACACAAACCCCTGCCCCGGCTTCGAGGCGGGGGTTTTGCTTGAGTCCTTCTTTCCATACGCCCTGTTTGTCCCGATTCAAGTCGGGGCGCTGCTCCCATGACAGTGGGACACCACCCACTGTAAGGTAAGAATAGCAAGCAGATGAAACAGGAGTGCAATCATGGAAAACCTCATTGAAATAATTCTGAAAATTGTAGGTTTTATCGTCCTTGAATCCCTGCCAGAGCAGGTTTCAGAAACACTGAAACTCAGCGGCGGCGGTCTGTTCATCTTGCTCGTTATCGTGGCATTAGGACAGTCGGCCATCTAAATGCTGGCAATCGGGGGCGTCCTGTACCTGTTCTACAAGGTTCTCAACTTGAACGCCTAAAATGTGCATCCTATCGTTTGCCCCTTTCCCCGAACAAGTTGCCAGCACACGCCCTGTAAAGAAGGCACAAGCCGGGGCGCAGTCTCCCACACCCCGGTGATCTATAAACACGAAAACTCAGCGGCGGCGGGTGTAACGCTCAACAAAGTTATAGGGTGAGGGCAGCGGAATGCGGCTCACCTGATCCAACTGCTCCATCTCGTCCGCCGACAGCGACCAACCCACCGCGCCGAGGTTATCCGCCAGTTGCGAACTGGTGCGCGCCCCGAAGATTGGCGCGGTCACATCCGACTTTTGCAGCACCCAGTTGAGCGCGATCTGCGCCGGAGTCTTGCCACGTTCCTGTGCAATCGCCCGCAGCACATCAATCACCTGCCATGTGCTTTCCGCCACGCGCTGATCGGGCAGATCGTCCCAGCGATCCCCACGCCCCACGCGGCTGTCCGAAGGCGGCGGTTGGTCGCGGTGGTATTTGCCCGTTAGCCAGCCGCCCGCCAGCGGCGACCATGCGATCACACCCACGCCATCCTCACGGCACACGGGCAGCAGTTCCCATTCCGGGCTACGAATGAGCAGGCTGTATTCCGGTTGCAAGCACTGCACCCGCGCCCACCCGTTCTGCTTGCACAGCATATTGACGCGCACCATCTGACCGGGCGTGAAGTTGGAAGCGCCCACATAGCGCACCTTCCCCGCCCGCACCAGATCGTTCATGGCCTGAAATGTTTCCTCAATCGGTGTGGAGGCATCCCAGCAGTGCGTCTGGTAGATGTCCACATAATCGGTGTTCAGGCGGCGCAAGCTGGCATCAATCTGCTCGAAGATGTGCCGCCGCGACAGGCCAGTTTCGTTCGGGCCATCCCCCACCGGGAAGAACACTTTGGTGGCGATCACCACTTTGGAACGGTTGCCGGTGCGCTTCAGCCAGCCCCCCAGAATCGTTTCCGATAGGCCCTGATTGTACGAATTGGCGGTATCGAAGAAGTTGCCGCCGCCCTCTAAGAACTGATCGGCCATCGTGTGCGAGGTGGCCTCGTCCGCGCCCCAACCGAAGGTCTGCGTCCCCATACACAACTGGGACACCTTCAGTCCGGTTCCCCCGACAAAACGGTAATCCATAGGTGTTTCCTCTCAACTCATCGTGCAACATTTCTGGCAAACAGCATAACGCAGATGGTCACTCAAGGCACGGTAGATTGTCAGGAAATTGGAATGTGCTTGGTCATGAAGGGTGTGCGGCGTATGCTTATGGACACACACGCAAATGAGGAATAGGTAAAATGAACTGTCTCATCTGCAAACAGGGTGAATTGAGGGCGGGTTCTGTCACCGTCACGCTGGAACGGGGGACAACCACGCTGGTTTTCAAGCAAGTTCCGGCGCAGGTTTGCGAGAACTGCGGCGAAGCCTATGTGGACGAAGCCATCAGCGCACAGTTGTTGCAAGCCGCCGCCGCTGCCCACGCCGTCGGGGTACAGGTGGAGGTACGCGCCTTTGCTGCGGCATAACGCTTTCAACAAGGGGGTTTGTGCTTTACATCTTAGAAAATTTCTGGAAACTTCCTCAAATAAGGAGAGGTTCTCGCTCTTTCCAGAAACCCTCTTAGGGCTTTAGCCTGCGAGAAAGCCACGCCGATGTAGAGGCAGTGGGTAAAAGCTTTCCTCATTTGAGCTAGAAATGATGCTTGCTCAAATTACTCTACATAGAAAAACTAAAGATAGTGTATCATCTGGTCTGCATACTTAAACGGCGTAAGGTCGTGCTTGCGATAAGAGCTTGTAGACGTGGGGCTGAAAACTTTCAAATACCGTCTGTATCCAACACCAGCACAAGAAAAGTGCATGCTCAACACGCTTGCGGTATGTCGCCACTTCTACAATATGTGCCTCGAAGAAAGGATGCTGACCTACAAATTTGAAGGGCGGAGCGTCAAGAAATCCGATCAGGAAAAGATGGCAATTCGCTATCGAGCCACCTTCCCACAGGCAAAAGCAGTGTTCTCGCAAACTCTGCAAACGGTTGCCAATACGGTAGACAAAGCCTTTCAAGCCTTCTTTCGGCGCATCAAGACCGGTGAAAAATCTGGATACCCACGCTTTAAGAGTCGCAATCGCTTCCACAGCTTCGCCTTCAAACAATTCGGCGCAGGTGCAAAACGAGATGGCAGGCGACTGAAGCTGTTTGGCATCGGTCGGGTTGTTGTATGCTGGCACAGGCCGATTGAAGGTGTGATTAAAACGGTTCACATCATCTACAAAGCAGCGCGTTGGTACGCCTGTTTCGCCTGCGAAGTACCGGATAAACCACCGCTGCCTGAAACCGGAAAGCAGATTGGGATTGATGTCGGTATCTCGGCACTACTCACAACATCTGAGGGTGAAAAAGTTACTCAGCCAAAATTCTACCGTGAAGGGCAAGCCAAGCTCCGCGTGTTGCAACGTTCGCTTTCCCGCAAGCAAAAAGGCAGCAAGAACCGTCGTAAAGCGTTGCTGAAAGTCCAGCGCCAGCACGAACATGTCAAAAATCAGCGCACAGATTTTGCTCACAAATTGAGCTACGCGCTGATACAAGACTATGATCGGATTGCCTGTGAAGATTTGAAAATTCGTAACATGGTTCGGAATCACTACCTGAGCAAGAGCATTTTAGATGCGGGTTGGGGTATCTTCAAACAACTCTTGGTGAACAAAGCGGTAGACGCTGGTCGCCAAGTTGTATTTGTAGACCCATCCTACACATCTAAGTGCTGCTCGAACTGTGATACCGAGTTCCAAAACTTCGATCTTTCGACCCGATGGGTTGAATGTGTGTGTGGCCTCTCACTCGACAGAGATCACAACGCAGCGATCAATATTTTAAATCGAGCCGGATGGGACACATCCGTACAGCCTAACGTAGCGCCTCTGCCAAAACCAAAAGGTAACGGTAAACGCAAGCGTGCTGTAGCTTTAGCTGTAGTAGAATGTCACAATGCGGAAGTACCTATCCGTTAAGTAGATAAGCGCCGAATGCCACCACGAACCCCGTTTGACCCTTCGTTACACCGCGACCCCCTCCTCGCCATTCTGCGCGAGGTGGTCGCCCAGCCCGACCTACCGCGTCATCGGTTGGACGGGTTGCTGCGTGCTAACCCCAAGGGACATGACGGCATCTACAGCCGCGACGAACTCATCAGCGCCTACCGTGCCTTCGCGGGCGAGGCGCTCCCGCCCTACGAAGCAGCGGTGGTCGAACGGCTGCGGCGCAAGCCCATCCGCACCAGTTCCGGCGTGACCCCGGTGACGGTGCTGACCAAGCCGTTCCCCTGTCCGGGCGAATGTATCTTCTGCCCGAACGATGTACGGATGCCCAAAAGCTACCTTTCGGACGAACCGGGGGCGCAGCGGGCGGAGCAGAACAGCTTCGACCCGTACTTGCAGACCTACACGCGGTTGCAAAGTTACCACAACACCGGCCACCCCACCGACAAGCTGGAGATCATCATCCTCGGCGGCACATGGTCGTTCTACCCGGAAACCTATCAAATCTGGTTCATCAAGCGCATTTTCGACGCGATGCACGATTTTGGACGCGGGGAAGACCGCCGCGCCGAAGTCGAGGCCGCGCTCCTGATCGCCTCCCAACTCCATCCCGATCGCAACACCATCAGCGCCACCATTGACGGCAGCGCCATCCAGCAGCGGTATAACCTTGTCGTGCAGCAGGTCTACCACGACGAGATGACGCGCTCCCACCAGCGGGCGGAAGCGGTAGCGCGGGGCGACATCGACCGCACGCCGGTGGACGAATACGCCACATGGGACGAACTGGAAGCCGCCCATCGCGAGAACGAACTCGCGCCCTGCCGTTCGGTGGGGCTGGTGATCGAAACGCGCCCCGACCACATCAGCGAGGATGAAGTGCTGCGGGTGCGGCGCTTGGGCTGCACCAAAGTGCAGATCGGTTTCCAAAGCCTCGATGACCGTGTGCTGCGGATGAACAAGCGCGGACATACAGTGGCGGCCACGCGCCGCGCTGTGAAGCTCCTGCGGCGGGCGGGCTTCAAAATCCACGCCCACTGGATGCCCAACCTGTACGGCTCCACGCCGGAAAACGACATCGCGGATTACGAGCGAATGTTTGCCGACCCCGATTTTCGCCCGGACGAACTCAAGGTATATCCGTGTTCGCTCATCGAAAGCGCCGAACTGATGACGCGCTATCAGGACGGCTCATGGCGACCCTACAGCCACGCCGAACTGCTGCACACGCTCACGGCCTGCTTCCGCGCCACGCCCGAATACTGCCGCCTGACCCGCGTCATCCGCGACATCCCATCTGGCGACATTGTGGTGGGCAACCAGATGACCAACTTCCGGCAGGTGGTGGAGGACGAACTGGCAGCGCACGGCGAACACAGCGCCGATATCCGCGCCCGTGAGGTGCGCTTCCGCAAAATCGCGGCGGACGATCTGCGGCTGGATGAAACCGCCTATGACGGCGGGTGCAGCGACGAAATCTTCCTGCAATTCATCACGCCGGAACGCGCCATCGCCGGATTCTTGCGCCTCTCACTCCCGCGTGAAGCGGCCATCACGCCCGAACTGGAAGGCGCGGCCATGATCCGCGAAGTGCATGTCTACGGGCAGTCCGTAGAAATCGGCGAAGCGGCCTCCGGGCGGACGCAGCACGCCGGACTCGGACGGCAGTTAATCGAACGCGCCGCCGAAATTGCCGCCGAACGCGGGTTCGCCCGCCTCGCAGTTATCTCCGCCATCGGCACCCGCGAATACTACCGCAAGCGGGGATTCGCCGACGGTCAACTCTATCAGGTACGCGCACTGTGAGGCCATTGGCCTCCGCCGCGCCGCACAACACCCCCATCCCTGAACCCGTCAGGGCATACTCAGCGGGCAAACCCCATCAGGGAGAGGTATAGCAACTATGAATGATCGTCTTGGACAAATCGCAGAACGTTTCGCGCAGATCAAGACCGTGCAGGCAGTCGCCTTAGCCGGATCGCAGGCCAATCAGCAGGCGGGCGGCGCTTCGGATTTTGATGTGTACATCTACAGCGACGGCGACCTGTCGGCTGATGTGCGGCGAGCAGCAGCGCAGGAATTCTCGTCGGACGCACAGTTGAACGACTACTGGGGGCCGGGCGTGGAATGGGATGATTCCAACAGCACCCATATAGACGTGATGTTTTTCACGACGGGCTGGATGACCGACCAGATTGACCGCGTGCTGACGCGCTGCGAACCGGGGCTGGGCTATACCACCTGCTTCTGGCACACGGTTCGCATCTCGCGTCCGCTGGTTGATCGCAACGGCTGGCTGGCGAATTTGCAAGCCAGAGCGCAAGCCCCGTATCCCGACCTGCTGGCGCGGCGCATCGTGACGCACAACTTCCCGGTGCTGCGCGACATCGACTCGTCCTACCGGGCGCAACTGATGAAAGCCGCCCAACGCAGCGATCTGGTCAGCCTGAATCACCGCGCCGCCGCGCTACTGGCGAGCGTCTTTGACATCCTGTTCGCCATCAACCACCAGACGCACCCCGGCGAAAAACGCCTGCTTGATCTAGTCGAGCAAACCTGCCCCCTGCGCCCCGACGGACTGCGCGAACAAATTGGCGTTTTGCTGCGTGCCACCAGCGCCGACACGCACACCATCGGCTCTGCGGTTGACCGCCTGATAGACCCGCTGGAGGACATGCTGGAAGGCGAAGGCTGGCTGTAGCACCGTCCCCAAATTCCTCCCTAATCCAGTCGGGAAATCGGCGGGCGATTCGGGTTATAATGACGGTGTACACCAGCATTTGACACCCTGATCGTCCGATGGACGGTCAAAGCCATTCATGAAGGACGAACCATGACCGAGCCGAAATATATTCATGTGTCTGTGGCATGGCCGTATGCCAACGGGGATTTGCACGTCGGCCATCTGGCGGGCGCGTATCTGCCTGCCGACATTTTCGCCCGTTACCACCGTTTGAAGGGCAACCACGTGCTGATGGTCAGCGGGTCGGATAGTCACGGCACGCCAATCTCGGTTGAAGCGGACAAGCGCGGCATCCCGGCGCGGCAGGTGTTCGAGCATTATCACGAACGCTTCCTGCTCACGCAGCAAAAACTGGGCATCGGCTACGACCTGTTCACGCACACCGATACCGAAAACCATCACCGCGTCTCGCAGGATTTCTTCCTGCGCCTGCTGGAAAACGGCTGCATGTACAAAGAAAGCCAGAAGCTGATGTACAGCGCCCTCGAAAAGCGTTTCCTACCGGATCGCTATGTCGAAGGCGAATGCTACCTGTGCCACTACAAAGGCGCACGCGGCGACCAATGCGACAACTGCGGCAACCTGCTGGAAGCCACGCAGCTCATCAACCCGCGCAACCGCAACAACCCCACCGACGCGCTGGAAGTGCGCGAAAGCGAACACTTCTTCCTCGATCTGGGGCGCTTTGAGCCGGAACTGCTGGCCTATCTCGACCAGCATCAAAGCCACTGGCGGCAAAATGTGACGCGCTTCAGCCGCAACTTCATCGCCGACGGGCTGCATGGCCGCCCGATCACCCGCGATATTGACTGGGGCATCGAAGTGCCGCTGCCCGGTTGGGAAGTGAAAAAGCTCTACGTGTGGTTCGAGGCCGTCATCGGCTATTTCGCCGCCAGCGTGGAATGGGCGAAGAACATCGGTCAGCCGGATGCGTGGAAGCAGTGGTGGTATAACCCGCAATCCGAGATTTACAACTTCATCGGCAAGGACAACATCCCCTTCCATACCGTAATCTGGCAAGCCGAACTGATGGGCGTGGATGGCCTGTACAACGGGGATGAGGACTGCATCGGGCAACGCTACGACGCGCATTTGCAGCTGCCCTACGATGTCCCCGCCAACGAGTTCATGAACATCGAGGGCGACAAGTTCTCCAAGAGCCGCAACTGGGCGATCTGGCTGCCCGACCTGCTGGAACGCTACCAACCGGACGCGATCCGCTACTATGTGGCGGCCACCTTCCCCGAAAGCGCGGATTCGGATTTCGCGTGGGACGGCTTCCTGAATCGCGTCAACGGCGAACTGCTGGCGGCGTGGGGCAACCTCGCCAACCGCATGTTGAGCTTCGCCTACAAACGCTATGACGGGCATGTGCCGGACGTGGCGGTGAGCGACCTGACCGACGATGACCGCGCCATGCTGGAAAAATCCGAGCGCGGGTTCGAGGTCGTGGGCGATCTGCTGGCGGCGGTCAAACTGCGCGAGGCGCTGGTGGCGGCAATGTCGCTGGTGCGCGAGGCCAACGGCTATCTGGATCGGCGTGCTCCCTGGAAGACCATCAAGGAAAATCCGGCGGATGCCGCCAAAGCGGTCTATACCGTCCTGCGCGTGATTGACAACCTGAAAATCCTGCTCTCGCCCTTCCTGCCCTTCACCTCGCAGAAGATTCACGAGTTTCTGGGCTATGACGGGCAATTGTTCGGCGACCTGAGCATCGTGGAATATGTCGAGTCCACCCGCCCGCACAAGGGGCTGGTGTACGACGCGACGAAGGCCACCGGCACATGGACGGTCAGCGCCCTCGCGCCCGGTCAGGCATTGCGCGAACCCGCGCCGCTGATCGTCAAACTCGAACCGGAAATCATCGAACGCGAACGTGCCTTCATCGGTGCGCCGCGTGAGGAACATCCGATCATCGTCTAGTCGCGCTGAGCAGTCCCTTCCGCCTGCATCGGCTGAGGGGACTGGATACCTTCGCTCATTCGGATACTTTCGGATACCAAAGGAGAGACGCGACCATGCCCGACAAGACCAGCAAGAAAAGCGGCGGCCAGCAAGAAGGCAGCAAAAAGACCAGCAGCGGCGGCGAAACGCCCAAAACCACCCCGAAGAAGAAATGAGCGCCGCACCCGCTGTGCCGTTCGAGTGGCACAGCGGGCAGCCCGTGTTCAGGGAGGGATAGAGATGAATACACTTAAGTTAAACGCCCGTACCGGACAGGATGGGATTCTCAAATTGGAAATCCCTGCTCTGCCGAATCAAACATTTGAAATCGTGCTGGTTCTCCAAGCCATCGAAGAAGAAGCCGTAGATGAGTTTGGGTGGCCGATTGGCTTCTTTGAGGAAACCTACGGTTCATTCGCCGATGACCCGTTAGATCGCGGCGAAGAACTGCCTATGCCTGTGCGAGATGAGCTGGAATGAAATATCTGCTGGATACCAATGCTTGCATCCGTTATCTGAACGGGCGTGCGCCGCTGCTAATCACCAGACTGGAACCCACCCCCCACGAAACCATCGTCGTGAGTGCAATCACCCGCGCAGAACTCTACTATGGCGCAGTGAAAAGCCAAACGCCAGAGCGTTCGCGCCAGAAGCAAGATAATTTTCTCATCCGCTTCAAATCGCTACCCTTTGACGACTCAATAGCGGAACACTACGGTCATATCCGCGCCTCACTTGAAAAGCGCGGTTTACCCATTAGCTTTATGGATATGCAAATCGCAGCTATCGCCTTGTTTCACAATCTCATCCTCGTCACCCACAACACAGGCGAGTTCAGCCGCATCGAGGGGTTACGGTTGGAGGATTGGGAAGTCTAGCCGTCCCCCTCAGCCGATGCCGAGCGCGTGGGCAATCGGCGGGACGATCAGACTAAGCATCAACCCTAGCACGAACAACACCCCCGCCTGCCGGTTGAAGAACATCGCCCATCCCACGAACCACAACGGCCACACCGGCCAGTTCTCCGGCTTCTCGGTCGGTTTGGGCTGCGAATACACCTTCCACGCCACCAGCAAACGCGGGAACGCGAGGAACGTCAGCAAAATCCAGGGCGAGGCCACCCGCCCGATCACCAGCAGCGCCACCAGCACATAGAACAGCACGAACGTGATTTTGTTCAGCAGCAGCGCACGGCGTTCGCCCAACAGCACCGGAATCGAGTTCACGCCCACCGGCTGATCGTTGCGGATTTTGTCGGTGTGCTTGCCGATCAGCACCGAGGCCACGATCAGGCCATAGGGCAGCGTCATCAGCAGAAGGCGCAGGTCAAATTGCCCGCTAATGGCGTATACCGTCCCGCCGATCATCAGCGGCCCCCACACCACCAGCGCGGTAATCTCACCTAGCGCGTAACGCTTGAGGAACGCGGTATAGCCCAGACTGAGCAGCAACCCGCTGACCGCGAAGAAGATCACCAGCGGTCCCGTCACCGCCGCTAGAAACAGCATAATCAGGCCGTCCATCAGCGTCAGCGCGAACGACACTTTGAGCAGCATTCCCGGCGTGGTCAAACCGCCTAGCACCGGATGGGTGCTGTACTGCGCACGCGGGTAATCTTCGGTATCCACGCCTTTGCGGACATCCGTCCAGTCGTTGACGAGGTTGTTGGTGGCATGTGCCGCCACCAGCCCGACCACGCATAACAGCGCCAGAAAAATCTTGAACAGCGTGTTTTCGGCAAACGCGCCGACAGACGCGGCCAGCAGCACCCCGATCAGGCCGGAGGTGAACGTCATCGAAAACACGCACGCTCGCGAGATCACCAACCAGCGGGTGAAGGTATCGGCGGCATGAATATCCGGGCAGTTACAGGTATTGATCGCGGTTGCCCAACGTTGCACGAGGGGCATGGATTGAATCGCGGGCGGAATCGGAGCAGCGGATGCCATAAGAATGCCTTTCACCAACAAAAGAAGCGGCAAAGAACCCTTCGAGTCTAACATATCACACGCAGCGATTCTCATACCATCCAATCTCATCATGAACACTTTGCAGGGGGGTACATGGCGCGTACAATTAGGGATATTCGCGCCGCGAATTTGGGATAACAGAACGGGTTGGCCTTGTGCCGCCTTGTGGAGAGCCGCCGCACATGGCCGACAGTCTTTTCGATAACCGCTACCGTTACGATTACATCTACCCGCGAGGTCGCTCCGGCGAAACGCTACGCGCTGTAGACACACAGGACAATGACCGCCTTGTGGTGGTCAAGCGCCCCGCCCCCAACGACGCGCCCCCGATTCGCGCCGGACAGGAAGTGAGCATCCTCAACGAGCGCAAAGCCCTCACGCGGCTGGCAGGGCATCCGGTGGCAACGGCGCTTCTCGGCGGCGGGCAATTCGTCGTCGGCGGCAGCGCCCATCAATACATCGTGATGGAGCGCGGGCAGGGCGTGGTGGTGGCGGATTGGGTGCGCGATCTGACCGGACGGCGCGAACGCATCCCCGAACTGGAAATGCTGGTCATCCTCGACAACCTGCTTGATCTGCTGCACGCCGCCCACAACCTCGACATCGTGTACAACGATGTGGATGCCAAGCATCTGTTCTGGGATCGTGACCAGTACCGCCTGAAAGTGATTGACTGGGGCAACGCGGTCTTTCTGGAAGGCGACGAAATCACGCCGCAGGGGGTCAGCCGCCAGAGCGATGTGCTTCAGGTGGGCGTGCTGATGTACTACCTCGTCACCGGCGGGGCGCGGGCGGAAATCCCGCGTGATGCCGCTGAGGACTTCATGCTCAACTTCGGCGACGATGCCGAACGCCTCTCGCCGCGCCTAATGACGATCATCAGCCGCGCCGTACACCCCAACATCAAACTGCGAACGCGCAGCATTACCGAACTGCGGCGCTTGCTGACCGAGTACCGCGACCCGCTGGAACGCGAACGTAACGCGGTTCTGGGGCGCGTGGCTGACCGGTTGCGCCACAACCGCAGCAAAGATGAACTACACGGCCTGCTGGACGCGCTGGCTCCGGCGCTGGCTACCGACCCCGGTTTCCCGCAAGGGCGGGCGGCACAGGCGGACATTCAGGCGCGGTTGCATGATCTGGAAGTGGGCGCGGACTTGGACGCGGCGCGGATCTATCTGGAAAGCGGCAACTGGTCTCGCGGCGCCGATCTGCTGAATGAACTGCGCGGACGGGCACGGGGCGATATGCAGGCCTTCATTGACCTGCTGCTCGACGTGGCTGGAACGATGCTAGACTCCCGCGTGCAGCCCGCCCCGCCTGCCGTGCTGGAAGCCATCACGCTGCTGTTTGAACAGCAACCAGCCCGCGCCGCGCACCTGCTGGTGATGCTGCCGCAAGACCGCGCACGCGGCCTGCAATGGCTGCTGGCGGAGCGAATCACCGCCCATACGCCGGATTTGAACCTGCTGCGCCCCAACCTGTACCGGCTGGATACCGCGCTGGCGGCGCTGGCTGCCGAGGGCGCATCCGTCACCGAACCACGCGCCGTCCTCACCGAAGTGAACGCGGCGCTCACCACCATCGAAGAAGCGCAAGCGGCCAGCCTGATTGACCTGCGCGACGGCTTCCGCACAGTGGTGGATGGCCTGACCGCAATGAGTACCCTGCTGGAAAACCTGAACGCCCGCCAACCCCTGCCCGATCATCAGTTACCGGTTTCGGCGCTGGAACGGGCGCAAATCGCGGCGATGGCGCTGGCGGACAATATGCACGTCATCGGACGGCAGGCCACCGCCAGCCCGCGTGATGCGCTGCACGCGCTGGATGGTAGCCGCGCCATTGACCCGACCAACCCGGCATGGGACAACGTGTCGCGCCTGCTGGACGGGCTGTATGAACTGCTCGGTTCGTACCAGACCTATGTACCGGCGGCGGATGGCTCTGATCTGGAGGACTGGCTGAAGAACACCCGCCTCGACCTGCTGCCCTTCCGGGAACGCCTGTTTGACGAAATGCTGGTCGGCATGGTGAGCGGGCTGGAAATCGCCGGACGCAGCTGGTCGGCTTATGCCGAGTCCACGCTGCAAGGCGATCGTCAGGGCGCGATTACCCAGATCACCGCCGCCATTGACGGCGTGAGTACCCTCAGCCCCACGCTGGCAGGTTGGTTGAATCAGGTGCGCACCGTCGTCACCAACGCTTCGTATGTGGAACGTCATGCGCTCTATGGCGGCTTGGGACGGGCGCTGGCCGACGGATGGGAAGCCTTTGATCGAGGGCGCTTACAGGATGCGGAACGGTTGGGGCAGCAGGCCAGCGAAATCGCCCGCACCGACTCGCAGCGATTCGCCGCTGAACGCCTGCGTGCCATTTCCGAAATGGCGCGAGAATGGATAGAACGCAGCGGCGTACTGAACGCCAAAGGCACCGTCGCCGTACTGTCCGCCGCCGAACGGCTGTACACCCCCGAAGAACGCACCACCCGTGACCAGTTCGCGGCACAGATGCCCAGCAACGAAACCTACCTGAAAGCGATGGGCAAAGGGCTGGTGGAACTGTTCAGCCGTTCCAGCAGTGCCCCCCTGCGCATCCTGTTTGCGAACGACATTTTCTACGGCACGCTGGACGCCCACGAAGGCCGCTTGGCAGACGCCGAATTCTGGCAAGAAGCCGGGGCGCGGGTATTGGGCGATCATGGCACTCGCCACCCGCTGACCCGTGCGCTAGGCGAATTTATTGCCCGCCGCCGCGACCTACTGGCGGGAGCCGACCTGCTGAACAATGTACAGGACAGGGCGGCGCTGGCAGAACTGGGTACTGTACGCAAAAAGCTGGAAGACAACTCGCAGGCGCGGTTGCTGGCCGCTGGCGCACACAGCCTGCGCGAAGTGGAAGCCGCGCTGAAAGAATGGTCAGATGGCGAATTTCGCGCTGCGGGACTGAAGCTGGAAAACGCGCTCACCGCTGTGAACGAAGTCGAACAAACCGCCGCCATCACCCTGACGCGCTACCGTTCGCACCTGATGGAACTGCAAAGCGGCGCGGCGGAACTGCACAACATGGCGCGGCAGATGACATCCACCATCGAGCAGCGCCCGGAACGCCCACAGGAAATCGTGCGCTCCGCCCACCGCCGCCTGACGGATGTCACCGAACGGCTGCTAGGCGCGGATTATGCCGTCAGCCTGCGCGGTTGGCGCGACACCTACGAGCAATTCCTCGTCGTTTATACCGACAACACGGTGCGCCGCAGCGAAAGGCTCAACCGCTTTAACCAGTTATTCCGCGCCATGTTCATTGACCGGCATCCGGCCTATCCGCTGTACCGCCACTGGTACGACCTGACCGAACACGCGCCGGAATTTCCCGCGCCGCCCACCAGCGAACCCACGCCGCGCATCACCGAAGACGAACCGCTGCCCGAAAGCGTCTATCGCCCGCCAACGGACGCGCCTTCAAGTTCCTTCTTTAACGACGATCCGCTGGACACGGCGGGAACGGTACTGCCGCAGGAGGACACCCCGCGCAGGGGACTGCCGCGCCGCTGGCTGTTCATCGGCGGCGGGGCGCTGGTCGTGGTCGTGGTGCTGGTTGCGCTGCTTTCGGGCGGCGGCGGCGGTCAATCGGGCGTGGCTGTGACCATCAGCCCCACGCCCGCCACCACCGAGGCGGTTGTCCTGCCCCAAACCGAAGCAGCCACCGCCACCTTCACCGCCCTGCCCGCCACGCTAGACCCGGCGCTGGTCACACCCACGCTGATTCTGTCCAATCTGGCAACCGCCACGCTGATTCCGTCGGCGACGCTGCGCCCTACGCTGCCCGCGCCGCCCATTTCGCCGGAAGCAGTGCAGCCTTCCGAAACGCCGCTGCCCAGCGCCACCTTCACCGAAACGCCCACGCCCACCAGCACCGATACTCCCGCGCCGACTGCCACCGCCACCGCATCCCCCACCGCCACGCTGCCCCCCGGCGGCTTGCAGGGCGAACAGGATGTGCTGGCGCTGCTGCGTACCCTGCCCGAAACACCATGGCCGGGTGACGAGTTCTCGCTGGTGACAGCCATTGACAGTAGCTACTGGCGCATGGGCGCTGACCGCGCTGGCGATGACCCGCTGGTGCGGATCGTCCTACCGGCGGCCTTCCTCGAACGCAGTTACGGCGGCAACGCAGCCGCCCGCATCCGCCGTATGGATGTGGAGATGACGCTGCTCACCTTCAACCCGACGCTGCAAAACACCAACGAGGTGTACTTCGGCGCGGCGCTGCAAGACCCGGCAGATGCTTCGGCACAGGCTGGCCTACAAATCCAACTGGTGAAGCAGGGCGTGTTAAACCTGTCACAGATCAGCGGCGGCACCATCAGCGGCGTCAGCCAGCGTTCGGTGAGCGTGTATGTGGCGCGGGTGCGATTGGATCGTGACCTGAACACTGGCGAAATCACCGTCTATTTCAACGGCGACACCATCGGTCAGCCCATCCCGTTCGTGCGTTCGGATGGCGGCGTGCTGCCCGTGTTGTATGTGCGGCGCGGCGAGGTCATCGTTAGCGTGACGACATGGAAAGTGGTGCTGCGCTAAAGTGGCACAGGCGCGGCGGCTACCGGCGAGGTCGCGCCTAGCCCTAACGCGCTTTTCTGCTATGCTTGTCGGTATTCGTCAAAACACCAATCGCCCTTCAGAAAGGACTTTTTGAAATGCCCAAAAGCTACAACAGCGCCCCCGCCATGCAGATCAACCCTGCCAAGCAGTATGTGGCGCAGTTCAAGACCAACAAAGGCAGTTTCGACGTTCAACTGTTCGCCAAAGAAGCCCCCATCACCGTCAACAACTTCGTGTTTCTGGCGAATGACGGTTTCTACAACGGTTTGAACTTCCACCGCGTGATTGCCGACTTCATGATTCAGGGCGGTTGCCCGCTGGGCAGCGGAACCGGCGGCCCCGGCTACAAGTGGGCGGACGAAGCCTCCGCGCTGCGCCTGCGTCATGACGGCCCCGGCGTGTTGAGCATGGCGAATGCCGGCCCGAACACCAACGGTTCGCAGTTCTTCATCACCCACGTCGAAACCGCGTGGCTGAACGGCAAACATGCCGTGTTTGGCAAAGTGGTGGGCGATGGGCAGAAGATCGTGAACGCCATCAAGCAGGGCGACAAGATCGAGTCCGTCACCATCATCGAAAGCTAAGGTTCGCAGGAGTCCCCTTGAACGGCTCGCCGCAAGGTGAGCCGTTTTGATTCGATATGCGATCTGTGTGGGGTAGTAGTGCAAGTTGGGAAATGAAAACACCCCGCAAGGTGCGGGGTGTTGAGATTTCGGACGCAGAGAGAAATAAATTTTCTTTAAGAAGTTCTCTTTGTTCTCTGCGTCTTTCTTTATTCTGTCCACAGTATATGAGGTATCTTTCCCTGAGTCAATCACCCTAAAATCGACTTTTAGAGCGTGCAGATTGGAATTAGCGATAATTCAAAATCACACAATCTCCGGTGTATAGGGCTTCCGAAGATGAAGTTTTGATTAAATCTTGTTAAAAGCGACCCTATCCCCCACAAACCATTAATTCACCAACTCTCCACAAACAATTATCAATTATTACACATCGGCGATGTCCAATTATGAGAAAAATAAGTTTGTACATCTTGCACAAAATGCCCCTGAATTGAACCGTTTCCATTGTTCTTTTACGCCACGCCGCCTTTTCACTGAGGGAAGTGGCGAGATGAATCCCCCTGCTCTGCAATCGGTGCTAAACTACGTTGAGAGCCAGAACAACAGGAAATGCAGCGATGACTTCATCCGACACACGGATTGCAGGGCTTGAACGTGAGGTACAGGTCTTAAACCGGCTGGCAGAAATCAGCGTGGTGCTGAATTCGACTCTGGCCTTAAAACCACTGCTGGCCGATCTGCTGGATGCCGCAGCCGAGATCACCGAGTCTGAAGCAGCTTCGGTGCTGCTGTGGGACGAAAACACCCGCGAACTGCGTTTCGCTGCCACCACCACGCAGCAATCCGGCCTGAACCTGATCGGGCAGACCGTGCCGGTACAGGGCAGCATCGCCGGAACCATTTTGACCGAACAGCGCATTGTGCAGGTGGACGATACCAGCAGCGACCCGCGCCACTACAGCAAAGTCAACGAAGATACGCATTTCACCACCCGGTCGCTGCTAGGCGTCCCCATGCGTTCCAAAGACCGCGTGATCGGCGTGCTGGAGGCGCTCAACAAGCGTTCACTCCCTTGGACGCAGGCCGATCAGGAACATCTGTCGGTGCTGGCGGCACAGGCGGCTGTCGCCATCGAAAGCGCCCAACTGGTCGAAGCACTGAAACAGGCCAATCAGGAATTGAGCGAGCTTGACCAGCTCAAGAATGATTTCATCGCCATCGCCTCGCACGAGCTGCGCACGCCGCTGGCGGTCATTCTGGGCTACGCCAGTTTCCTGAAGGATGAAGCACGCGGACAGGGCATGTTGAGCGAACATGCTGAAAAAGTGATGGCAAGCGGTTTACAACTCCGGCGGATCATCGAAGATTTGATGAACCTGCGCTATTTGCAGCAAAACGCTTCCGAATTGTTCCTTGAGCCGGTGGCGGCGTCAGACATCATCCAGAGCGCCACCGAAGAAGTGACGGCAGCAGCCGAAGCGCGGAGACAGCAGATCACGGTTGCCCCGATAGAAGCCATGCCGGTGCAGGTTGACCGCATCCGCGCCACGATGGCACTCACCAACCTGCTGAACAACGCGGTACGTTTCACGCCCGACGGCGGACGCATTCGCGTGTGGGCCGAAGCCCGCGCCGCCGAGGTGTGGATCATCGTGGAAGATACGGGAATCGGCATCGCCGAAGATCAGTTGGATCGTATTTTCGACAAGTTCTATCAGGTCGAAAACCACATGACGCGCAAGAACGGCGGGTTGGGCATCGGCCTGAGCATCGCCCGCGCCTTAGCCGAAGCGCATGGCGGACGCTGCTGGGCGGCCAGTCCGGGGCTGGAGCAGGGTTCGACGTTCACACTGGCTCTACCGGCCTGTTCGTAACACGCGATCTGAAGCCTGTGCGCCGCCGAGGTATGTTACCATTAAGATACAGATTTCCACCCGTGAGGATGCCATGCCGGACGACAAAATTCAGGCTTTTAAGGCCACGCTGCAACAGAAAATTCAGACGCTCATCACTGAATTCGCGGAAGGCACGATCAGCCGCGAACAGTTCCACGCCATCTATGAGCGTTACACCGGTCAGATAGCACTAGCGGACATGGCGGGTTCTGCCAACGAGAACAGCGCCGCCGCCATCATTAGCATGGCGCAGGATGGCCCGCCAACAATAGCGGTCAAAGAATCGATGATCGCGAAGGCGATTGGCATGGCAATCTATGACCACCGCAGCGGCACACTGCTGGAAACACTGGGGGCGTTCGATGTCCCGCCGGATAAACTCGCGCCGATCCTGAACGATTTCTCCCTGATGATCGAGAACCGCAAGCGGCTGGAACGCGAAGTCCGCAAATTCGCGGCGCGGAAGTGGCTGGTATTCGCCGCAGGACGCTTCACCACAGTGGTGACGTTGTTCTACAACGAACCTTCGGAGGCGCAGGGGCGCGAAATCGCACGGTTGCACCACGACTTCGAGCAGGCCAACCAGCCAGCCTTCACCAGCGGCAAGGTAGACGCGGGCAAACTGGCGTATCCATTTCTGGTGTTTGTGCAGAAAAAAGTGCAGAAGAAGGGTTAAGTTGTAAAATAGAGTCAGTTAACCGTCGAGGTAGGCTGATGAGCGCACTTGAACGCGAAATTCTGGAAAAGTTTCACCAACTGCAACCTGCCGCCAAACGGCGCATTTGGTCGCTGCTTGAGCAGGAGATGGCCTCCGCAGTTGCACAACCAGATGCAGCAACATTCGATTATGCGGCGTGGTTCAACAACGTCGAGGCGATACGCCAGCAAATACACGCTACACAGGGCGCTATGCTACCCGCTGCGGATGTGATTGGGATGCTGCGTGACATCCGTGATGGTGAGGATGAATGACCGTCGTCGTTGATGCCAATATCATGATCGCTTTTGGGCTGGTAGATGAACCTCTCCACACACAAGCGAAACAGATTTTATCTACGTGGCAAACTACCGGGGAACACTTAACGGCACCGCGCCTATTTCGCTCAGAAATTACGGCTGTTGTTCGTAAAGCGGTCTATCAACAACGCATATCCCCACAGCAAGGGCGTAACATACTGGCACAGTTATTGAATTATCCTGTGGAATTCTATGAAGATGATGCGCTCTTGAAAGAAGCGTATGAGCTTGCTGTTCGTTTCAACCGCCCCCGTGCCTACAATACTCAATATATGGCACTGGCAAGTCGTCTACAGTGTGACTTCTGGACAGCAGATGAACGCTTGGTCAACAGTACGCAGGGTGAGTTTACACATATCCGATGGATTGGTTGATTGGACATTCCCAAACCCATCTATTCCCTAAAATGGCGGGCAGTCGCAGGCCGCAGTCGGCTGCACCCCGCCGAACCCTGCCCCCGCCAGTAGCGTCCGCACCCGGCACACCGGCAACCCGACCACATTGGTATAGCAGCCTTCGATACGCGCCACAGGCCGGAACTGAGGATGCTGAATGGCGTAGCTCCCCGCTTTATCGAACGGGTCACCGGTAGCAATATAGGCTTCGATCTCGTCATCGCTGTAGTCGCGCATTACGACGGTGGTCTGCGTGAGTTCGGTCACGGCCTCGCCGCGTTGCCACAGCGTCAGGCCGGTGCAAACACGGTGCGCCCGCCCGCGCAGCGCACGCAGCATGGCACGCGCCTCGTCCGCGTCGGCAGGCTTGCCCAGCACGCGCCCGCCCTCGTCAATCCCCATCGTGTCGGCGCTCAGGATGACGATGGTATCCGCCGCCAGCACCGGCTCAACCGCCCCCAGACGAGCCGCCACCTGCGCCGCTTTCTGGCGGCTGAGGCGGTAGACATACTCCAGAGGCGCTTCGCCCCCGGCCTGCGTTTCGTCAATATCCGGCTTGTGGATGCTAAATGGCACACCCAACGAACCGAGTAGTTCGCGGCGGCGGGGAGAACTGGATGCGAGAATGAGGTGCATGGTGTGGGGGTGAGGCACAGCCGCCCCTCGACCCTTATGCAGGCCGGGGGGCGAGACTGTCTGTAGAAAGGACTATTCTTCGTCCTCGAAGAAACCGTCCATCGAGTGCGGATGACCGTGATCGAGTTCTTCGGCGCTGGCTTCGCGCAGGCCGAGAATTTCCACTTCAAAGTTCAGCGTCTTGCCAGCCAACGGCGCGTTGAAGTCCACCACAATCGTGTCTTCGGTGATCTCCATGATCGTGCCTTCGTAGATAAAGACGTTGCCTTCTTCATCTTCTTCTTCAAATTCCAGCGGCATGCCCACTTCTAACTCAGCGGCATCTTCGATCTCGTCGAAGTCGAACTCGTCAACTTCGTCCTCGTCGTATTCGCCGTAACCCTGTTCGGGGGGAACAACCGCGCTAACCTTATCGCCAATCTTCTTGCCTTCCAGAACCTCTTCGAGGCCCGGCACGATATTGTCTGCGCCATGCAGATATTCCAACGGATCGTCGCTGCCAGCGCGATCCACTTCCTCGCCATCCACCGTCAGCACATACGTCATGCTGACCACGACACCATTGGCGATTTTTTCGATAGCCATTCCCACGTATCCTTTCACAGCCCGGCAAACCGGGCGATTACGCGGGCATTATATACAGGGTGCGGGAATGATGATAGGTGCGGTTGCATTTCCGATTTCCGGCACGCATGGAAGGTGAGAAAGTGTTTTTCTACACGGGAGACTGATGTAAAATGGGAAGCGAACAATCTTAGGGACGAGTTGAGGATAGAACCTTATCATGAATGGATACGAGTCCCCCCGCAAACGCAACAACCGCGCCCGCGAACGCCAGACAGCCCGCCACAGCCGCCGCCCATCGGTGATGGCGTCGCTGCCAAACACCGGCGACTGGCGCTCCAAAGTGAGCAGCATCGCGCAGCCTGTCCAGGAAATGCGCATCGGTGAACGCCTGACATGGGCGCTGCGCGATGGCGTATGGTACGTCCGGCACACGCCTGCGCTGTGGTTCGGCCTGATCGGGCTGGTGGGCGTGTTGTTCGTGGTGTTTGTAGCCACGCATGTTCTCAACGGGCGCATCTTCCCGAACGTGTGGGCCGCCGGCGTGAATCTGGGCGATCTGACCGTCGAAGAAGCCGCCGCCGCGCTGGATACAGCATGGGCGTCGCAACTTCAAATTCGCTTGATGGATGGCGACCGTGCATGGGATGTGACTCCGGCACAGTTGGGGCTGGTGATTGACTCGAAACAGACTGCCGAAGCCGCCCGTGCGGTGGGCATGTCTGGAATGCCGATGGGCTACGGCATCCAACCGACAGTGAGCGTGGATTTCAACACAGCGCAAACCTTCCTGCTGAACATGACCAACCAGACCGACATCGCGCCGCAGAACGCGGGTTACACATGGCAGAACGATGAGCTAGTGGGCATCCCCGGGACAGATGGGCGGATGCTGGATGTGCCGCGCATGATGGAACGCCTGACGGCTGACCCGGCGCAAATCGTGGAGTTCGCGCATATTGATCTGGTCATGACCACGCTCCCGCCTGAAATGAATGACCCCGAACCCTATCTGGAGCAGGTGCGCGCCGCCACATCACAGCCAATCACGCTCATCGGCTATGACCCGTTCACCGACCAGACCGTTTCGTGGTCAACCACCCGCGAGGTGTTCACGTCATGGATTGAAGTGGGCGAATCCGGCGTGCAGGTGCGCGAAGCCGCCTTCGAGCCGTTCCTGCAAGCGCAGGTGCAATCGCTGAACACGTCCGAACAGCCGCCGCGCTATCTGGATATGCGCGAAACCAAAGAAGCTATCGCTACTGCTGTTGAAAATGCCCGTTCACAGGCGCTCCTGCGCATCCGTTACCGCCCGCAGGAATACACGGTGACACGCGGCGACACCGCCTACCGCATCGCCCGCAAAACCGGCCTGCCCTACTATCTGGTCGAGAAGGCCAACGAAGGCCGCGATCTGAACGTGCTGTCGCCGGGGGATACCATCAACCTACCCTCGAAGGATGCCACCATCCCGCTGATCCCCGTCCCCACCAAACGCATCATCGTGGATTTGAACAACCAGACGCTAAAGGCGTTTGAAAACGGGCAGATTGTGTTCGACTGGCTGATCTCGTCCGGCATTGATACCGCGCCCACGTCACCGGGCATCTTCCAAGTCCTCACGCACAACGAAGTTGCCAACGGCAGCAGCTATACCCTGTGCAGCGAAAGTGGTTGCGGCTCGTGGGAAATGTACTGGTTCATGGGCATGTACGAGGTCACGCCGGGGCTGATGAACGGCTTTCACGGCGCGGTGCTGCTGCCCAACGGCGCGTATCTGGGCGGCGGCGGCGTGGGCGCACCGTTCACCTTCGGCTGTGTGATGTCGCAGAACGACAACGCCAAGATGCTGTACGATTGGGCGGATGAAGGCACTGTTGTGGAGATCATCTCCAGCGAGTTCGCGCCGCAGAGTCCCCTCGGTCAGCAGGTGTGGGCCAACGCCAGCAACGGAGCGTAAGGACTTCCGCATCGGAATGGACTCAAGTGGACATACAGATGGGACTTGCGGACGGCTAACCTACCCTTATCACTCAGGGTAGCGTAAAACGAATGGGGATTTATATGACAACCAATGGCAATCAGCCTAACGGGGATAAGCAAGTCGGCACCGAGAATGTGAAGCGCGGTCTGGCGCAGATGCTCAAGGGCGGCGTGATTATGGATGTGGTCACGCCCGAACATGCCAAAATCGCAGAAGATGCGGGCGCATGCGCGGTGATGGCGCTGGAGCGCGTGCCGGCGGACATTCGCGTGCAGGGCGGCGTGGCGCGGATGAGCGACCCTGACATGATCGAAGGCATCATGAAGGTCGTCAGCATTCCGGTGATGGCGAAGGCGCGTATCGGTCATTTCGTGGAAGCGCAGATTTTGCAATCGCTCGGCATTGACTACATTGACGAGAGCGAAGTCCTCACCCCCGCCGATGAAGAACATCACATCAACAAGCACAAGTTCACCGTGCCGTTCGTGTGCGGTTGCCGCAATCTGGGCGAGGCGCTGCGCCGCATCAGCGAAGGCGCTGCCATGATCCGCACCAAAGGCGAAGCCGGTACGGGCGACGTGGTGGAAGCGGTGCGCCATGCCCGCACGCTCCATGCGGACATCCGCCGCATCAGCGCGATGGACGAGGACGAACTGTTCACCTTCGCCAAGAACATTCAAGCGCCCTACGCGCTGGTGAAGGAAACCGCCGAACTGGGGCGGCTGCCGGTGGTCAATTTTGCAGCCGGCGGGATTGCCACCCCTGCCGATGCCGCGCTGATGATGCAGCTTGGCGTGGACGGCGTGTTCGTCGGTTCGGGCATCTTCAAGAGTGGCGACCCCGCCAAGCGTGCGAAGGCCATCGTGGAGGCCAC
>CAIPFY010000252.1 GCA_903864435.1 uncultured Chloroflexota bacterium
CAACCACGCATGGTTGGAAACCCGTTCCAGCAGCACTGCGATCAGCACCGCCAGCACCGTCTGAATGGGGATATTCCAAAGCACATAGGTGATGGTCACTTGCAAGGAGCGCCAGAAACGTTCGTCTGCGAAAATCGTCTGGTAGTTGTCCAGCCCCACATAGGTCGCGTCCGAAAGCAGATTCCACTTATGGAAGCTGATGAACACACTGCGTATTGCCGGCACCGCAAAAAAGACGATAAACCCGATCAGACTGGGCAAAATAAACAGGTAGCCAAGCACCGACTCCCGGTTGGCGATGTTGTCTACAAGGCGTTGCAAAACAGTTTTTTGATACGGGTTCGATACAACAGCCATAACGACCTCCACTACTCTTAAAAAAGGTCAGGTCGAAAGCGCCCGACAGCACTTTCTTGCGTACAACTATCGCACAACCCCGCATGAGTTGCGAACAATCAACTGAGAACGTAGAACCTGCTGCTTAAACTTACGTGTTTTCTTGTTCATCAAACTAATCAATAGTTCGCCTGCACGTTCGCCCAGTTCAGATTCCGGGGCACGCATGGTGGTGAGTGCCGGCACAGTATACGGAGCGAAACGCATATCGTCGTACCCCACCACCGACACATCTTCCGGGATACGCAACCCGCGCTCATGAATGGCGGCGATTGCGCCTAACGCCATCAGATCGTTCATGCAGTAGATCGCGGTAGGCGGTTCGTCCATATCCAGCAGCGAGAGCGCCGCCGCATAGCCGCTATCGGGGTCATACGCGCCCAACCGCAGAAACTCCGGGATGATCGGCACATTGGCGATCCGCAGCGTTTCGCGGAACATCGTCAACCGCTTCTGCACCTGCAAATCGGTCATCGGCCCGTAGGTGATGCAACCGATACGCCTGTGACCGAGTTCAATCAGGTATTGCGTCAGTTCCCGCACGCCGCTGAGGTGGTCAATGCTGACGCACGGAATAGCTTCGATGGGGGCATCGGGTATATCCAGCAAGACCAGCGGATAACCGTCGTCCAACAAAGGTTGCGCCACTTCGGACACTTCTGGCATCCAACCGGAGATGATCGCGCCAGCCGCTTCACCACTCCGCAGCAAGTCCGAAACGGCATCTAACTGGCTCGTCCCGGTGAGCGTTTCCACCTGATGCACCAGAATACGAAGGCCATTGGCCTTCGCCACATGGTTCAGGCCGGAGATCACGTTCGGGATGTAAGGATCAGCAAACACCTTTTCATGCGGCTTAATCAAGATCAGGGCAATCGTGTTGCTGCGCCCCCGCGCCAGATTGCGCGCTGCCATATCAGGCACGTAATTCAGTTCCCGCGCCGCATCGAACACGCGCTGACGGGTTTCTTCGCTGATGTTGCTGTTGGGCGCGTCGTTCAGCACAAACGAGACGGTGGTCTGAGAGACACCCGCCCGTTCTGCGACTTGCTTGCTGGTCACACGACGCAATTTCATAAAAAG
Organism: uncultured Chloroflexota bacterium; assembly: GCA_903864435.1. Taxonomy (GTDB): domain Bacteria; phylum Chloroflexota; class Anaerolineae; order Aggregatilineales; family Phototrophicaceae; genus CFX2. Next base: position 1,480 of record CAIPFY010000252.1, read on the forward strand.
AAGGTACTCAAACAAACTAATGCGCTTTAGTAATGCGTATTACTACAATAACCCTGTTTTGATGTTCTGTCAAGAGATGGCTAAAATTTGTATGCTTTTTATATTGCGCGTGCCTGATTTGAAAGTAGGAACTGATGCCAACGCCGTTTACGATTCGCAATTCGCAGGTTTTCGAGATGGAGTCCGCCGCGGTGGGCGACACGTTCAAAATCTACGTGCGCCTACCCGAAGGCTACACCACCGAAGGCAGTCGCTATCCGGTTCTGCTGGCGTTGGACGGCGATGCCGCGTTCGGGCTGATGGCGGATACCCTCAGCCTGCTCGAAATGGAACAGCGCATCCCGCCAACCATTCTGGTATCCCCCGGCTACGGAATCTCCCTCCTCAACGAACACCATCCGCGATCCCGCGATTACGTCCCCACCGAGGCCGAAGCGCCCACCCCAAGCGGAGAAATGACACGGCTCGGCGGCGGGGCGGCGAATTTCCTGCGCTTCCTGCGCGAAGAATTGCTGCCGCGCATAGATGCCGACTTCCACACCGACCCGCAGCAGCGCACCTTCGCGGGCATTTCCTTCGGCGGCCTGTTTGGAACATACACCCTGTTCCACCAACCGGACACCTTCTGGCGCTACGTCATCGCCAGCCCGTCGCTGTGGTGGGATAATCGCCACGCCTTCAGCTATCTGGA